>NZ_BCWY01000029.1 GCF_001894825.1 Rhodococcus jostii NBRC 16295
AGCCGGGCCAGCCGTCGGCCGGTTCCCGTGGGTCGTCGGCGAGCAGGCCGGCCACCCACGAATCGCGTCGGACACCGCGCTGCATCAGTCCGGCGCGCTGGACCCCTTCGAACCGGAATCCGACCTTGCGGGCGACCGCCGCGGAGTCGCGGTTGCCGACGAAGGCGCGCCATTCGATGCGTTCGAGTCCCATGCCGTCGGACCGAAACGCGAAATCGCACACCAGGTTCACCGCGGTCGTCATGAGTCCCCGCGAGCGGGCGGCGGGCGAGAGCCAGTACCCGATCTCGGCTGCCGTCATGTCCCGTGACATCAGTCCGATCATCCCCAGCACGGGTCCGGTTTCGTGTTCGCGCAGCGCCCAGGTGGGACTGCGGTCCGCCCAGCCGGACGGCACCGTCTGCCGGACGAACTGCTCGGCGTCCGACCGCGCGTAGGGTGCGGGCATCGTCGTCCACTCGGCGATCGACGCGTCGCTGCACGCCGCGCAGATCGCATCGACGTCGGTGACGACCGGCGGACTGAGCCACAGGGTGTCGGCGGCGAGGGTGACGACGAACATGCCCGCCACTCTATGCCCGGTGACGCGGCCTGCTGATCAGCGCAGCGCGGGCAGGACCTCTTTCTCGAAGAGTTCGATGCCCGACGTGTCGTAGGCGGCCTCGGGGAAGTAGAAGATGCCGTAGGACATTCCCTGGTCCTTCAGCGCCGACAGTTTCTCGACGATCTGCTCCGGCGTTCCGACGCCGGGCATTCCGCGGAACGCGCCCAGCGCACCCTCCGCGGCGTCGGCGCCGACGTGCGGGGTGAGCCGCTCCTTCAGAGTGAGCAGTCGCTGCTCGACCTCCGCCTCCGTGGTGCCGATCGCGACGTTGTAGTTGGCCGAGCGGACGATGGCGTCGAAGTCGGTGCCGACGGTGTCGCAGTGCTTCCGCAGAATCTCGGACTTGAGCGCGAATCCTTCGGGTGTTCCGTCGAAGTTGGTGTACTGCGCGTACTTGGCCGCGATCTTCAGCGTCACCTTCTCGCCGCCGCCGGCGATCCACAGCGGAATTCCGCCTTCCTGCAGAGGAAGTGGGCGGACGATGGCGCCGTCGACCTGGTAGTGCTTACCTTCGAGGGTCGCGGTGCCGTTGGTCCAGGCCTGGCGCATGATCTGCACGCCCTCGTCGAGGCGACCGAGACGCGTACCGGCAGAGGGGAATCCGTACCCGTAGGCCTGCCACTCGTGCTCGTACCAGCCGCCGCCGATGCCCATCTCGACTCGCCCGCCGGAGATGAGGTCGGTGGTGGCGGCAACCTTCGCGAGGTAGGCGGGGTTGCGATAGCTCATGGCCGTGCACATCTGGCCGAGCCGCACCCGCGAGGTGACCGCGGCGAAGGCGGACATGAGGGTCCACGCTTCGTGCGTGGCCTCCTCCGTCGGTGCGGGGACGGTGTGGAAGTGGTCGTAGACCCACAGCGAATCCCACGCGGAACCCTGGTCGGCGCGCAACGCGAAGTCGCGCATCACCGACCATTGATCCGCGGGATCGATTCCGACGAGATCCAGACGCCAACCTTGAGGAACGAACAATCCGAAGCGCATGAAACGAATGTACCTATGCTTCCTGTTTTTCGAGCGGTGGGGAATCCGGCGCCGGCGTGGCCGGTGGTGGCCACGGGGAATAGACCGGGATGAACCGGAAGAGGAGTCCGGCGCCGACCAGCGCCGCTCCCCCGATCGCGGCGACGGCCGCACCCAGCGGGACGACCGCGGCGAGCGCGCCGACCCCGAAGGGCCCGGCGAACATGCCGGTGTCGTGGGTGAGCCGCCAGGCGGCGAGGAATTCGGCGCGCGTCGCCGGTGGGGCGATGTCGGCGCCGAGCGTCATGATGACGCCGTTGCCGAGCCCGTTGCCGATTCCCATCACGACGGCGACGATCCCGATCGACAGCAGGTCGTGTGAGAACGGCAACGCCAGGTAGGAGGTCCCGATCACCAGCAGCGACGGCACCGCGATGAACCGGCGGCCGTATCGGTCCATGAAATGTCCGGCCGGGTACGAGCACAGCAGGTCGACGGCCGCACCGACACCGAAGACGAGGCTGACCTGGGCGGCGTCGAGTCCGAGGTGCGCTGCCCACAGCGGCAGCACCGCCTCCCGGGACGCGCGGGCCGCTCCCATGAGGAGCGATCCGGCGCCGAGGGTGGCCAGCAACTTCCGGTGTCGACGCAGAATCGACGGCAGCGTGGCGTGTGCACTCGCGGTGGCGCTGCGACGCGGCGGGTCGGGGACCCTCGACATCAGCCACCCGGACAGCACGACGCCGACGAACTGCACCATGAACCCGCCGCGGGCACCGACCACGAGGATCACGGCGGCGCCGAGCAGCGGTCCCACGAAGAAGCCGAGCCGCCACATCGCCGCGAACGACGACATCGCCCGGGCCCGCAGCCCGATCGGCACGGCGTCGGCCAGGTAGCTCTGGCGGGCCAGCCCCCACACGGCGTTGGCGAGCCCCGTCAGCAGTGCGCCCACACCCAGCATCCACGGTGTCTGCGCGAGCAGACACACCAGCACACCGACGGCGCCGACGGTACTGCCGCCGATGATGGACCGCCGCTCCCCGAACTTGGCGACGATCCGGCCGGCGGGCAGGTCGCCGAGGACGGCGCCGAGCCCGACGACCGCGACGATCAGCCCCGACACGGCAACGGACGCGCCGAGTTCGCGGGCCGTCAGCGCCATGACCGGGGCGGCGGCGCCCTGGCCGATGCCGAAGATCGCGGCGGGAACGAAGACGGTGGTGACGAGAGGTTTCAGACCGGTCTGGCCGCTCATGCGCTCGCTTCGTCGGCCGCGTCCACGAACCGATTACCGACGTCGGCGAGGCCGTAGTGGCCGCGCAGCGTCGTCGCGGTGTATTCCGTGCGGAACAGTCCACGCTGCTGCAGGATCGGGACGACCCGGTCGACGAAATCGTCCAGGCCGCCGGGCAGGTACGGCGGCATGATGTTGAAACCGTCGGCCGCGCCCTGCTCGAACCACGTCTGCAGTTCGTCCGCCACCTGTTCCGGGGTCCCGGCGAACGTGCGGTGTCCGCGTCCGCCGCCGAGCAGTCCGATCAGTTGCCGGACGGTGAGCGAACCGTCCGCCGCGAGATCTTTCACCAGCTGGTACCGGCTCTTGTTGCCCTGGATCTCGTCGAGGGGCGGCAGCGGTGGAAGCGGCGCGTCGAGGGAATGCTTCGTCAGGTCGACACCGAGCATCGTGGACAGCTGGCGCAGCGAGTACTCGGGCGAGATCAGGTCGGTGAACGACTGCTCGAGCGCCTCCGCCTCTTCTTTCGTGTCCGCGATGAACGGGACGATGCCGGGCAGGACCTTCAGTTCGCCCGCGTTGCGGCCGTGCTTGACGACGCGGGCCTTGAGGTCGCGGTAGAACTCCTGCCCCTGTTCCAGGGTGCGTTGTGCGGTGAAGACGGCCTCGGCGTACCGCGCGGCGAACTCCTTGCCGCTCTCGGACGACCCGGCCTGCACCAGCAGCGGCCGCCCCTGCGCGGACCTCGGCGAATTGAGCGGACCCCTGACCCGGAACCGCGGTCCGTCGTGATCGATCGTGTGGACCTTTCCGGGGTCGGCGAACACGCCGGTCTCCGGGTCGAGCACCACCGCGCCGTCCTCCCAGCTGTCCCACAGCGCGAGGGTGACGTCCACGAATTCCTCGGCGCGCTCGTACCGTCCGCTGTGCGCGGGGATGCCGTCGACGCCGAAGTTGGCCGCCTCGTCCGCGCCGGCCGACGTCACGATGTTCCACCCCGCCCGGCCACCACTGATGTGGTCGAGCGAGGTGAACTTGCGCGCCAGGTTGTACGGGTCGGAATAACTCGTCGACGCCGTGGCGATCAGGCCGACGTGTTCGGTGGCGACGGCGATCGCCGACAGCAGCGTGACGGGTTCGAAGATCGCCTGGGTGTTGTGCGCGATCCGCGGTCCGACGGCGAGGCCGTCGGCGAAGAACACCGAATCGAGCTTGCCCCGCTCCGCGATCCGGCCGAGTTCCTGGAAGTGCGCGACGTCCAGAACGCGGTGGGCTTCGGTGCGGGGGTGCCGCCACGCCGCCTCGTGATGTCCCACGCCCATGAGGAACGCGTTGAGGTGGAACTGCTGGGAATCCTGTGACATGTGGAGTTTTCTTTTCCGGTAAGTGACTAGACCCGCCAGCGGGACAGCCTGCGTTCGATCAGTACGAGGACGGCGTTGAGCGACAGCCCGAGAACGGAGATGGCGACGATGCCCGCGTACATGTTGGGGATCTGGAAGTTGAACTGGGAGGCGGTGATCAGGTAGCCGAGCCCGGCCTTCGCCCCGACCATCTCGGCGGCGATCAGCACGAGGATGGACGACGCCGCCGCCATGCGGATGCCGGTGAAGATGGTCGGCACCGCCGCGGGCAGCACGACCTTCTGGAACAGACGCACCGGCGACAGCCCGAGCGAGGACGCCGACTTGATCAGCAGCGGGTCCACGGTGCGCACACCGGAGATCGTGTTCAGCAGGATCGGGAAGGTGCAGGCGTAGATCACGAGGGCGATCTTGGATTCCTCACCGATGCCGAGAATCAGGATGAAGACGGGAAGCAACGCCAGCGCCGCCGTGTTGCGGAACAGCTCCAGGATCGGGTTCAGGAAGTCCGACACGGGCCGGTACCAGGCGATCGCGATGCCCAGCGGGATCGCGATCACGACCGCCACGAAGAATCCGATCAGGGCCCGGGAGAGGCTGGCGGACACGTGCTGCCACAGTTCACCGCTCTTGACCAGATCGAAGAATGCCTCGACCACCGTGCTGAACGGGGGCAGGAACACCTCGTCGACGAGACCGACCCGGGGGGCGATCTCCCACAGTGCCAGGAAGGCGACGATCGCGACGGACGGCTTGAGGATCCGCCAGGCAATCGGCCCGAGGACCGCACCGACACGCTGGGCGGCACCCGGCTCCGGCGGGGTCGGAGCCGGTGCCCCGACCGCGGTCGGATCGGTGACGACGGGAGCTTCCGGTGTCGCGAGTGCGCTAGACATGTGCTTCCTCCTTCTCGATCACCTGTGCACGCTCTACTTCGCCGTGCAGCAGCGTCCAGATGCGGTGGCGGTAGTGCCGGAACTGCTCGTTGGACCGGACGTCCTCGCCCGAGCGATCGATGTCGATGTCGACGAACGTCTTCACCCGGCCGGGCCGCGACGTCAGGACGGCGACCCGCTGCCCGAGGTAGATGGCCTCGTCGATCCCGTGGGTGATGAACAGGATGGTCTTGCCGGTGGCCTTCCAGATCCGCAGCAGTTCGTCCTGCAGCGACTCCCGGGTCTGGGCGTCGAGTGCGGCGAACGGCTCGTCCATCAGCAGCACCTCGGGGTCGAACGCCAGGCTGCGGGCGATCGCGACACGCTGCTTCATGCCGCCCGACAGCTCGTGCGGGTACCGGTCGCCGAACCCCTTCAGACCGACGAGTTCGAGGTAGTGCTCGGCGAGTTCGCGCCGTTCCTTCTTGGGCAGTCCCTTGGCTTCGAGCCCGAACTCGATGTTGTGCCGGGCCGTCCGCCACGGCAGGAGTGCGTACTGCTGGAAGACGATTCCGCGGTCCAGACCCGGCCCGGTGACCGGCTTTCCGTCGAGCAGGATCCGGCCGGACGTGGGCGTGCTGAGCCCACCGAGAAGGTCGAGCAACGTGGACTTTCCGCAACCACTCGGCCCGACGAGGACGAGGAACTCACCGTCCGCGAGATCGATGTCGATGTCCTCGATCGCGGTGAACTTGTCCTTGGACCCGCGCACGTCGAACTGTTTGGTGACGTGTTCGAGGCGGAGCTTGGGCGTCTGAACCCGATCGGGGTTCGGGGCGATGGTGCTCATTTCTGTCCTTCCAGTACTTCTCCGTCGGGCCCGCTCTCGGGCTGGAACGTGCCGTTGGCGTACGGGTTGAATTCGTTGGTGTAGAGGTCGGTTGCGGTCAACTTGCCCTCGTCGAGCTCACCGTTCCGGACGAGCCAGTCGATCCACGTCTGCAGCTCCTTCTCCTGGATCACGGCTCCGGCGACGGGAATTCCGGAGCTGCGCCAGTAGTCGATGGCCTCGTCGCTCTCGTTGCGGCCACGCCGGTCGATGATGCTCTTGAACCGTGCGACCACCTCCTCGCGCGGTGTCACCTGGGTCCAGCGGATGGCCCGGGCCGTGCCCTGCACGAAGTCCGCGACGGCGTCCTCGTTCTTCGCCAGGAAGTCGTCGCGCACCACGTAGGTGCCGTAACTGAACGCGCCGAACAGATCCCGGTCCGTGAACAGGGGCCGGATACCGCCGCGCTCCTGCGCGGTCTCGCGGAAGATGCCGTTGATGGCGGCCACGTCGATCTGACCTTCGCGCAGAGCCGTTTCGTTGTTCACCGGCGGAACCACGGTCAGCTCCACCTGCTTGATCTCGTCCTGGGTCAACCCCTGCTGTGCCAGCCACTCGCGGACCAGGAACTCGTGGTGCGCACCGAGCGTGTTCATCCCGACCTTCTTGCCGATCAGGTCCCGCGCCGAGCGAATGGGGCTGCCGTCGAGCACGAAGTATCCCGTGTACTCGCCGGCATCCGCGCCGTAGGAACTGAGCACCGACGTGATCGGTGCCCCCGCAGCGTTGAGCTTGACGACGGCCCCGTTGAAGGCCGAGCCGAACTCGATGTCACCGGTGGCCGCCGACTGGATGTCCTGCGGGCCGCTGGTGGTGTCACCGACCCATTCGAGCTTGATCTTGTCGTAGTACCCCAGGTCCTCGGCGAGTTCGTGGAATCCCACGTCACCGGCCCACCCCTGGTAGCGCAGGACCGTCTTCCCGTCCTCGGTGGTGGCGGTATCCGACGAGCCGGCACACCCCGCCACTCCCGAGGCCAACGTGAACAGTGCTGCGGTGGCGGCGAGTGCGCGCACGGCACCGCGCCGGAACCGGGAGTTCGACATCGGAATCACTTTCTCTTCGTGGGGATCTGGGGTTCAGGTCACTTGACGGCGAGCGCCTGGCCGTCGGCACCGCTGTCTGCGGGGTACGTGCCGTTGGCGTACGGGTTGTATTCGTTGGTGTAGACGTCGGCCGGCGTGAGCTTGCCGTCCTCGAGTTCGCCGTTGCGGACGAGCCAGTCGATCCAGGTCTGGATCTCCTTGTCGGTGATCACGCCACCGGGACCCGCCACACCCGGCGACTTCCAGTAGCCGACGAGGTCGGTGGTTTCGTTGCGGCCGCGCTTGGTGATGATGTCCTTGTACTTCGCGATGACCTCGTCGCGCGGAGTCGTCTGGGTCCAGCGGATGGCGCGGGCGGTGCCCTGCACGAAATCGGCGACGGCGTCCTTGTTCTTCGCGATGAAGTCGTTGCGGAACAGCAGCGAACCGTACGTGAAGGAACCGAAGATGGATTCGTCGGTGAACAGCGGACGGATACCGCCGCGTTCGACGGCCTTGTCACGGAACACGCTTCCGAGCGTGCCGACGTCGATCTGCCCCTGCCGCAGCGCCTGTTCGGTGTTCACCGGTGGCACGACGGTCAGCTCGACCTGCTTGATCTCGTCGGGGGTCAGCCCTTCCCGTGCCAGCCACTCACGCACGAGGAACTCGTGGTGTGCGCCGAGCGTGTTCATGCCGACCTTCTTGCCGATCAGGTCACGTGCCGACGTGATCGGGCTTCCGTCGAGCACGTAGTACCCGTTGAACGTCTCCTTGTCAGAGCCGTAGTAGCCGATGACGGACGTGATCGGGGAGTCGGCCGCGGCCAGCTTCAGCACCGCACCGTTGAACGCTCCGCCGAAGTCGGTCTGCCCCGTGGCGGCATTCTGAATGCTCTGCGGCCCACTGGTGGTGTCGCCGATCCAGTTCAGCTCGACCTTCTGGTAGTAGCCCAGGTCGGCCGCGAGTTCCGGGAACGAGACCTGTCCCGTGGTCCCCTCGTAGCGAAGTACCGTCTTGCCGTCGGCTGTCGTGGTCGTCTCCGAACTGGAGCACGCGACAGCAAGGCTGGTGAACGTGAGAAGGGCGGCCGCTGCGGCCAGAGTCCGCGCGAAACGTGGACGAATCATCGAAGGTCTTCCTAGTGTGTGATGCCCGCGGACGACGAAGCGGCGGGTCGTGCGACGCGCACTTTCCGAACCCGCACGGCGGGTCGCCGAGCGAGGTGTGCAGAACGTGCTGAAAAAGGGGGTGCGAAAAAGCCAGGTCAGCTACGACAGCCGAAACACTGGAACATGGCAGACTCCCTGGAGGTGGTGTGGTCGCCACACCATACGTCCGGACCCACCACCAGGGTCAACGGTTACGCACACGGCGGATTTTATGTCTGGACCGCACGTAGGATATCGGCATGCCCACTGCGACGCTGGTAGACGAATTCGAGTCCCACCGGCCGCATCTGCTCTCCGTAGCCTACCGGCTGACGGGCAGCGTCAGCGACGCGGAGGACGCCGTGCAGGAGTCGTGGCTGCGACTCGACGACACGGACGCCGCGAACATCCGCGACCTCGGCCCGTGGCTCACGACGGTGGTCGGGCGGATCTGCCTCGACCGGTTGCGTTCGGCCGCGGTGCGGCGCGAACAGTATGTCGGTCAATGGCTTCCGGAACCCGTCGTCACCGGCCTCTCGCCGTCGGCCGAACCGGATCCTCTGGAAGCGGTTGTCCGGGAGGAGGACAACCGCCTGGCCGCGCTGATCGTGCTCGACACGCTCACCCCGCAGCAGCGGGTCGCGTTCGTGCTGCACGACGGTTTCGGGGTGCCGTTCGACGAGGTGGCCGACATTCTCGGGATCGAGACGCCGGCGGCGCGGCAGCTCGCGTCGAGAGCCCGCAAGGCCGCCGCCGCAACCATACCCGCCGTCCCCGACGAGGAGCATGCCCTCGCCGTGCAGCGACTGCTCGAGGCGCTTGCCGAGGGTGACCTCGACGCGGTGGTCGCGGCGCTGCACCCGGAGGCCCTGGTCCTCGGCGACGCCAACGGCACCACGCGCACCGCCGTCAACGTCATCCGGGGTGCGGACAAGTTCGCGCGATTCTTCCTCGGCCTCCTGCAGCGGTACGGACCGGAGGTGTTCACAACGCTCCAGCCGGTGCTGGTCAACGGCCAGCTCGGCGTCTTCACCGCGGGATACACCGGCGACGATGCCCACCGCAGCTCGCCGCCGCGAGTGGGTGGGTTCACCGTCCGGGACGGGCTCGTCTACGCGGCGTACGACATCGCCAATCCGGAGAAGTTCACCGGGATCAGACTTCCGGACCCTCCTTCGTGACCGCGGTGTCGTCGGCCCACGGCACCCGGCACGAATCGGTGCCGAATCCCTGCTCCGTGATGCCCAGCGCCGAGTACATCCGGGCCCGCATGTTCTCGATGCCGATCTGATAGGACAGTTCGACCACACCGGCGCGGCCGAACCGGCGCTCGAGATCCGCCACCTGTTCGTCGGTGACCGTGGTGGGCGTCGCCGTCATCGCGTCGGCGTATGCGATGGCCGCGCGCTCGTCGTCGCTGTACGCGGGCGAGTCGGCGTAGTCGGCGATGTGCTGGAGCCGCTCCACGTCCAGGCCGTCGAGGCGTTGCAGCATCGTCCCGAAGTCCACGCACCACGAGCAGCCGATCGTCCACGCCACGCGGTAGACGGCGATCTCCCGGACGTTGGCGGGAAGTACGGTCGACGCCTTCTGCACCGCCATTTCGTGGCGGGCCGACGCGACGAACAGCTTGCGGTGATGGGCGAGCACGGCGAACGGCTCGGGCACCTCGTCGAACTTGTGGGCAGCGAACTTGTACGCGACCTTGACCAGCGGGCTCGCGTCGGCCGGGGCCACTGCGGGAATGCGGGGCATTGCGTCCTCCATCGTCACCGGGCGCCCTTCGCGCGCCGTCTACAGAGAAGACGAGACAGCCCCGCCGAACGTGACACGGCCGTGTGCAACCCTTGGTGTCACACCGACTACGCTGCAGTAATGCCCGCAACGCCGCGCAACCGCACCGTCCAGCGCTTGCAGCCGTTCGCATCCACCATCTTTGCGGAGATGACCGCGCTCGCCGTGAGCCACGACGCCATCAACCTCGGTCAGGGCTTCCCCGACACCGACGGTCCGGTGTCGATGCTCGACACGGCGCGGCAAGCCATCGCGGACGGGCTCAACCAGTACCCGCCCGGCCCCGGCATGCCCGTGCTCCGCCACGCGGTCGCAGCCGACCGACTGGCCCGGTACGGGCTCGACCACGACCCCGATTCGGAGGTGCTGATCACCGTCGGAGCCACCGAGGCCATCAGTGCCGCGATTCTGGGTCTCGTCGAACCGGGCGAGGAAGTGGTGCTGATCGAGCCGTACTACGACTCCTACGCGGCGTCGGTCGCACTGGCGGGCGCGGTGCGACGCAGCGTGCCACTCGCCCGTTCCGGGACGAAGTTCGTCGTCGACCTCGACGCCCTGCGGGCCGCAATTACGCCGAAGACCCGGATGCTGGTGATCAACACCCCGCACAATCCGACGGGCACCGTGTTCACCCCGGACGAGATCGCCGCCGTCGCGGAACTGGCCTGCGAGCACGACCTGCTGGTGCTCAGCGACGAGGTGTACGAGCACCTGGTCTTCGACGGCCGGACGCACACCGCCCTGGCCACCCTGCCGGGGATGTACGAACGGACCGTGTCGGTGTCGAGCGCCGCCAAGACGTTCAACGTCACCGGGTGGAAGATCGGCTGGGCCTGCGGTCCGGCAGAACTGATCGACGCGGTGCGAACCGCGAAGCAGTACATGTCCTTCGTCGGCGGCGGTCCGTTCCAGCCGGCGGTGGCGCACGCGTTGACCCACGAGCAGCGGTGGGTGAAGGAACTGCGGGACAGTCTCCAGACGAAGCGGGACGTGCTGTACGACGCGCTCGTCGCGTCCGGTCTGGAGGTCCATTCGGGCGGCGGCACGTACTACCTGTGCGCCGACATCACCCCGATCGGCGAACGTGACGGCATCGAGTTCTGCCGCAGCCTCCCGGAGCGCATCGGCGTCGCGGCGGTGCCGGTCAGCGTGTTCACCGACCACCCGCAGCCGTGGAACCCGCTGGTGCGCTTCGCGTTCTGCAAACAGGACCACGTGCTCGAGGAGGCCGCGCGGCGACTCCGGACACTCGGGGAGCCCGGATCGTGACTGCCCGCACCATCCCCGCCGACTTCGTGCGGCGGTCGCTCGAACTGTCGGCGCGCAGCGGGATCGACCTCTCCCCCGCACTGTCGGCGGCGGGGATCGCGGCGGCGTCGCTCGAGGATCCGCTGGCCCGGCTGACGCCGACGCAGGTCACCGCGTTCACTCAGGCCGTCTGGCAGATCACGGGCGACGAATTGTTCGGACTCGGGCCGGCCCCTGTCCCGCGCGGCACTTTTCGGCTCGTGTGCCTCGCCCTGATCCACACCGCGGATCTGTCCGCCGCCCTGGAGCGGATGGCCGACATCCTCCGCGCACTGCCGTCTCTGCCCGCATTGCACGTCGGCCCCGGCGACAACGGCGGAACCCGCATGACCATCGACATCCGCCCGGCCTCGGCTGCACGGTCGACCGACGACGTGCAGGCGTCGGTCGAGGCGACGCGTGTCACCACCGACTTCCTGCTGATCCTCCTCCACCGGTTCGCGGCGTGGCTCGTCGGAAAGAGGGTCCGGTTGCTGGCGGTGGAACTGCCGTATCCGGCCCCCCTCCCGCAGCTCGCCGAGAATTACGACCACATCTTCGGCGTTCCCGTGACGTTCGATTCCGACATTCCCGCAATCGAATTCGACAACGCCGTGATGCGGGCCCCCATCATCCAGACGGAGGAGACGCTCGAGGACTATCTGCGGGAGTCGCCGACGCTGCTGATGTCGGAACGCGACTACGACAGCACGGCGTCGGCGCAGGTGCGCCGGGTTCTCGAACTCGGCATGAAAGGTCGCACCTCGACGGCCGAGGACATCGCGGAGATGCTGTCGATCAGCGTCCCGCACCTTCGCCGGCTGCTGCGGCAGGAGGGGACGTCGCTCAACCAGCTGCGGGAGGAAGTGCTGCGCGATGCCGCAGTCGCCGGGCTCCGGCGCGGAGAAACGGTGGAAGACCTGTCGGCGCGGCTCGGCTTCTCCGAGCCCAGCGCCTTCCGTCGTGCCTTCAAGCGCTGGACCGGAAGCACCCCGAGCTCGTATCGCTGACTGCGCGCGTCAGCTGACGCAGAACTCGTTGCCCTCGGGATCGGCCATCGTGATCCACTCGCTCGGCCCCTGCCGACCGCGGTGGAGCACGGTGGCGCCGGACAGCTCGAGCTTCTCGGCGACCTCGTCGCGCCCGTCCCCGACCCGGAGGTCCAGGTGCAGTCGATTCTTGACCGTCTTCGCTTCGGGAACCAGTTGGAACAGCACACGCGGGCGCTCGGAATGCTCCGGATCGCGGATGGCTGCGCCCTCCCGCCAGACCAGGACACCCTCGAACTCCATGGTGTCGGATTCCTGCGCGTGGCCGGCCCGGACGAGCCCGCGGATGAACTCCTCGTTGCTCGGTTCCACCTCCCAGCCGAGTGTCTGCGCCCACCATTTGGCCAGGGTATGCGGGTTCTCCGAGTCCACGGTGACGTGAAATTCATATCCCATGCGCCGACGGTACAGCGGGACACCGACAGGTCCGGAGCGTCTAATCCGTGAAACCTGCCGGCCGGGTCAGGGCTTGACCAGGATCCGGATGGGATTCCCCTCGTGGTTCTCGAGCTTCTCGATGCCCTTCACGACGTCCTCGAGCGGGACGACCTCGCTGATCGAACGCGACAGGTCCAGACGGCCCCGCGACACCAGTTCGGCGAGGGTCTCGATGTCGACGTTCTTGTACCCCAGATGACCGAGGACCTGCTTCTGCGACAGCCCGAACTGCGCCGTGGTGCCCACCGAGGCCTCCTGCGCGCTCAACCCGACCGCGACGAGACGGCCACCCACGGTCAGGCAGTCGAGCGCCTGCTCGAACGTCACTTTCAGTCCGGCAGCGTCGAACGCGACGTCGAGCATCCGGCCGCCGGTCGCCTCGGCGACCTTCTCCTTCAGGTCCTCGTCCCGGGAGTCGAAGGCGTAGTCGGCGCCGAGTTCCAGGGCGCGTTCCCGCACAACCGGATTGATGTCGAAGGCGATCACCGGGACGGCGCCCACCAGCCGCGCCAGCTGCACGATGTGGGTACCGACCCCGCCGACGCCCCACACTCCGACGGTCTCCCCGACGCCCACCTTGCCGGTGCGCACGACGGCACCGAACGGCGTCGACACCGCGTCGGCGAGGATGGCCGCCTGCTCGAACGAAACGTTGTCGGGGATGCGGGTCAGTCCCCCGGCCTGCGCCACCGTGTATTCGGCCCACGCGCCGTCGTAGGCGAACGCCATGAGCTGGATGTTCAGGCAGTTCGTGAGGTCGCCGCGGCGGCAGTTGCGGCACGCGAAGCAGGGCCTGCCCGCGGACGGCACCACGCGGTCTCCCTCGGACCATCCGGTCACTCCGGCACCGAGTTTCGCGATCGTGCCCGACGCCTCGTGTCCCTGGGTCACCACGGGCAGCAGCGCGGGGAACGTTCCGTCGATCAGACTCAGATCGGAATGGCAGATGCCACAGAACTCCACCTTGACCAGCACTTCGCCCGGACCCGGTTCCGGGATCGGAACATCCTCGACAGCAAAGGTTTTCGTGTCGGCATGGAATCGTTCCGCCCGCATGGTCCCGGCCATCTCTCGCCCTTCGTCGTCCTCCCCTCCGACCGTACCCGCGAAACATGTCCAGGTGTGCATGATTCAGGCCACTGCCGGTTCAGACCACGGCCCGTTCAGACCACGAGCCCGTTCAGACCACTGCCGGGCGCGTCCGGTCGAGTGCCAGGTGGACGGCGAGACCGCCGAGGACACTTCCCATCACGGCCTTCTGGGCGCGCAGCCACACCGGACGTCCCGAAAGGAACGTCGCGACAGTGCCTGCGACGCAGACGATCAGCGTGTTCACCGTGAGCGCGACCGTGATCTGGACGCTGCCGAGCAGCAGACTCTGCAACCAGACGGGCCCGGCGCCGGCGTGGACGAACTGCGGGATCAGGGCCAGATACGTTACCGCGATCTTCGGATTGAGCAGATTCGTCGTGAGACCCATCAGGAACAGCCGGGCGGACGAATCCCGGGGCAGGGCGCGGGACGGCGCGAACGGCGTGCTCCCGCCGGGCCGCAGCGCCTGCCATGCCAGCCAGCCCAGATAGCACGCACCGGCCACCTTCAGCGCCGTGTACGCCTGCGGGACGGCGGAGAACACCGCCGAAATGCCCAGTGTCGCAGCCGCGAGATAGCACAGGAACCCCAGGGCGACACCACCCAGCGAGACCAGGCCGGCCGCTCTGCCCTGAGTGATGCTGCGCGAGACCAGATACACCATGTTGGGTCCCGGTGTGAAAACCAGGCCGAGCGCGATCGCCGCCACCCCGAGTACCGCCGTCGAATCGATCATGCCCGTGACGATCCCACTGCGGCGACTCGCCGTCGCGGTCCAGTCCAGCCTCGGTGGACCTGTGTCCGGGTTGCATTCGTCGACGACCAGTGGGAACGTCGGAAGAGTAAAGCGTTGTCCAATCCGAAAGGGTGAAACACGAGTTATGCGTACGGCCGTAGCCGACAACTACCCCACGCGGGACCGCAACGAGTGCACGATGACCGTCCGTCAGGACCCGGTCACCTGGTTCGACCCGAAACGGGGTGATACCAGGTCCGGTCCGCTCACCGCGAATCAGATTGCCGACTACGACGCACGCGGGTACCACTCGGCCGACGCGATCATCCCACCGCGGGACGTGTTCGACCTGGTCGACGAGATGACCCGCCTCGCCGACGCCGACACCCTGCGCGGCGACAACCGGGTGGTCCGGGAGAACGGTGACGGCGCGGTCCGTTCCGTGTTCGACGTCCACCGTCTCAGCGGCGTCGTCGACGAGATCATCCGCCGCCCCGAGGTGGTCGGGATCGCCCGGCAGATCCTCGGCTCGGACGTCTACGTGCACCAGTCGCGACTCAACTTCAAGCCCGGTTTCACCGGTGGACCGTTCTACTGGCACTCCGACTTCGAGACCTGGCACGCCGAGGACGGAATGCCCACCCCACGCGCAGCGAGCATCTCGATCGCGCTCACCGAGAACTACGGGCACAACGGCGGGCTGATGATCATGCCCGGTTCCCACCGCGCGTTCGTCTCGTGCGCGGGCGAGACCCCGGCCGACTACTACAAGGAGTCGCTGGTCAGCTATGTTCCTCCGACCGGGTCGCCGGATCAGGCGACGCTCACCAGGATGGCCAACGAGTACGGCATCGACATGATGACGGGGCCTGCCGGTTCCGCCACCGTCTTCGACTCCAACTGCATGCACGGCTCGAACGGCAACATCACCCCGTTCGCGCGTTCCAACCTCTTCATCGTGTTCAACAGTGTCGAGAACACCCTGAACGAACCGTTCTCGGCGCCCGCGCCGCGCCCCGACTACCTCGGGAGCCGGGATTTCACCCCCATGCGGTGACGAGCACCATGACATACTGCGGCCCCGCTCCCTGACATGGGAACGGGGCCGCGGTCCGTCGATGCCGCGAAACCCGTAGCCTTCGCGGCACCCCGCATGCGACCATGACTTGGCACGGTTCGACCGCCCGGCCCCGGGCGCCGGCCGAACCCTCATCTCCCGGAACGGGGAATGATGTTTGCCTACATCGCTCGCACGGTCGTCGCGCACCCCTGGCAGATCATTGCGGCCTGGGTGGTCGCAGCCATCGCCGTCATTCTGTTCTCGCCCAGTCTCGACGACTACACCACCGGGAACCAGCAGACGTTCCTGCCCAGTTCCTTCGAGTCCTCCGAGGCGCAGGCCGTCGGCAACCAGTACTTCCCCAGTCTGTCGGGTGCCACCGGCAGTCTGGTGGTGGTGCGCGCAGACGACGCCCCGCTCTCGCCTGCCGATCAGCAGGCGGCGTTGAATCTCGCGACCACGCTGCAGAATTCGGCGATTCCCGGGGTCGTGAGTGTGCAGGGGTCGCCGACGTCGCTGTCCACCGACGGGAAGGCCGCCGCACTGCAGGTCGTGTTCGGCGGACAACCCGGCGACGACCAGGTCAACGACGCCGTGCCGGTGCTCCGCGACCAGGCCGGGCAACAACTGAACGGCACCGGACTCGTCAGCGGGCTGACGGGCAACGCCGCCATTCAGGTCGACACCACTGCCGCATACGACAACGCGGACAAGGTCATCACGATCGCCACGGTCGTCGTCATCCTGACCCTGTTGGGCCTGATCTTCCGCAGCCCCGTTATCGCCGTCCTGCCGGTCCTCGTCATCGGGGTGGTGTTGGCGGTGGTCACCGGGCTGACCGCCGTGCTCGCCGATCTGTTCGATTTCGAGGTCAGCACGTCGCTGCAGTCCATCCTCGTGGTCGTCCTCTTCGGTGTCGGCACCGACTACATCGTCTTCCTGTTGTTCCGCTACCGCGAGCGTCTCCGGCAGCAGGCCGCGGCAGGGTCCACCGCGGACACGCATCGCGAGGCCCTTGTCTTCTCCACCGACGTCGTCGGGCGCGTCATCGCGTCGTCGGCACTCACGGTCATCGTCGCGTTCGCCGCGCTGCTGCTGGCGAAGCTCGGCTCGCTCACCACCCTCGCTCCCGGTCTCATCGTCGCCGTCGCCGTCATGCTGGTGACGGCGTTGACGCTCATTCCCGCCGTGTTCACCGTCCTCGGCCGCCACCTGTTCTGGCCGCTCGGACCGGGACACGACAGTCCGCACACGCTGTTCGCGTCGATCGGCGCCGCGATCGGGCGCCGCCCCGCGGTGTTCGCCGTCGCGGTCGGCGTCGTCCTGATCGCACTCGCCTCCTTCGCATCCGGCTACAAGTCGACGTACAACACGCTGGGAGAACTACCCTCCGACACACCGTCTCAGCAGGCGTTCGACACCCTCGGGCAATCCTTTCCCGCGGGTGCGCTCAGCCCGACCCAGGTCTATGTCGTGGCTCCCGGACCGCTCGATCCCGCCTCGCTCACCCCGCTCGTCACCGCCCTCACGCAGGTGCAGGGTGTGTCGTCGGTGGCCCCGCCGCGACCGAGCCAGGACGGCCGCGCCGCACTCGTCAACGTGATCCTCGCCGACGACCCCTACGACAACTCGGCCCTCGACGTGGTGGAGGGACCGATCCGCGACGCCGCCCACGGCGCGGTCCCGGGTTCGGAAGTCGTGGTGGGAGGACAGACGTCCACGTTCGTCGACGTCCGCGCACAACTCGCGAAGGATACGCGTCTCGTGTTCCCCGTCGCCGCAGTCGCGATCGCGTTGATCCTCGCGCTGCTGCTGCTCGCGGTGCTCGCCCCGCTCAATCTGCTGATCTGCGTCGCGCTGACATTCGTCGCCACGCTCGGGGCCGTGGTGCTCCTGTTCCTGCACGGCCTCGGATACCCCGGAATCGACTTCTCGATCCCCATCGTCCTGTACCTCTTCGTCGTCGCGATCGGCACCGACTACAACATCCTGCTCGCCTCACGGCTGCGCGAGGAATTCCGCAACGGGTACTCCTCGCGTGACGCGGCGCGGATCGCCGTCTCCAACGACGCCCCGACCGTGGCCGCCGCCGGTCTGATCCTGGCGCTGACCTTCGCATCCCTGACCCTCACCGGTCTCGCGAACCTCGCCGAACTCGGCTTCGGCGTCGCGATCGGAGTCGCCATCGCCGCCTTCGCGATGGCACCCATGCTGGTACCCAGCCTCTCGGCGCTCGAAGGTCGCGCCTTCTGGTGGCCCAGCCGGCAGAAGGCGGCCATCGACACCGGCGACGAGCGCGAGCCCGCGGTGCCCCGGTAGCTGCGCCGTCGGCCACGTTCCCTCACAGACGCACCACTTCTCTGCAGCCGCAACACTTTTCGGGCCCCACAAGCAGTGCGGCTACAGAAGAAGGGTGCATCTGTCCGCGCGTCCGACGCCGATGGGAACATACGTTCGAATCTCGAGGTAGTATGGCCGCATGACTTCCGCGGATGCGCGGTACGCGCTCCAGGCTTCGCTGTTCGACGACGCGTCGGGCGGTGTCGAGCTGGGCGAGCTCGGTTCCACGGTGACTCGCCGCCGACTGACGGCCGGGGCGTGGGTGGATGTGCGGCCCGGGTGGCTGACCGGGTCGGACGACCTGTTCGCCACGCTCGCGGAGACGGTGCCGTGGAACGCGGAGCGGCGCCAGATGTACGACCGGGTGGTGGACGTGCCGCGCCTCGTCCGGTTCTACGGCGAGGGCGAGCCGCTCCCCGACCCGCTGCTGTCCGCGGCACGCGGCGCCCTGAGCAGGCATTACCAACCGGAGCTGCGCGAAGACTTCGCGACGTCGGGTCTCTGCTTCTACCGCGACGGCTCCGACAGCGTCGCCTGGCACGGCGACGACACCGGCCGCAGCCGCACCGAGGACACGATGGTGGCCATCCTCTCCCTCGGCACCGCGCGACCACTGCTGCTGCGACCGCGCGGCGGCGGGCACTCGATCCGGTACTCGCTCGGCCACGGTGACCTGCTGGTGATGGGTGGTTCCTGCCAGCGCACCTGGGAGCATTGCGTACCGAAGAGCACCCGCCCGCTCGGACCGCGGATCAGCGTCCAGTTCCGGACGCGAGGCGTGCGGTGATCACCCGCGCCGGGCCGCCACTGCCTGGGCCAGACGATCGAGCTGCGCTGCCGTCGTGTTCCAGTCGATGCAGGCGTCGGTGATGGACTGGCCGTAGGTGAGGTCCTCGGCCTTCCCCAGTGTGAGGTCCTGGCGGCCGGCCTCGATGAAGCTCTCCACCATTACGCCGACGATCCCCTGTTCGCCTGCCTCGAGACGCGCCGCGATGTCGTTCAGCACGTCGACCTGCTTCTCGTGGTTCTTGCTGCTGTTGCCGTGGCTCGCGTCGATCACGACCCGCTCCGGCAGACCGGCCTTGCGCAGCCGCGCAATGGTGTCGGCGACGGTCTCGGCGTCGTAGTTGGGTCCGTCGCTGCCGCCGCGGAGGATGACGTGGCAGTCGGGGTTGCCGACGGTGCGGATCAACGCGGCCTGGCCGTCGAGGTCGGTTCCGGGGAAGACGTGGCTTGCCGCCGCCGCACGGGTGCCGTCGACTGCGACCTGCACGTCACCCTCCGTCGAATTCTTGATTCCGACGGGCATGGACAGGGCACTGCACAGCTGCCGGTGTACCTGGCTGGCGGCGGTGCGGGCACCGATCGCACCGTAGGTGACCAGGTCTGCGATGTACTGCGGCATGATCGGGTCGAGGAACTCGCACCCGACCGGAAGTCCCAGCGAGGACACGTCGAGCAGCAGCTTGCGACCCATGCGGATCCCGGTGTCGATGTCGAACGTGCCGTCCAGGTGGGGGTCGTTGAGCAGGCCCTTCCAGCCGAGTGTGGTGCGCGGCTTCTCGAAGTAGACCCGCATGACGATGTGCAGGTCGTCGCGCAGTTCCTCCGCCTTCGCGGCGAGCCGGCGGGCGTAATCCATGGCGGCGGCCGGATCGTGCACCGAGCAGGGTCCGACGACGACGAGCAGGCGGTCGTCGTCGCCGTTCAGCACGTTCACTGTGTCGGCGCGGCCGGAACGCACGGTCGCGGACGCGACGTCGTCGGGGGCATGCTCGGCACGGACCACGGACGGGGCAACCAGTGGGCTGATGCTCACGGTGCGCTGGTCGTCCAGCCGATCACTGCTGGTAGTGGTGTCGAGAGTGACAGTCATGGGTTCGGGTTCCTGTTCTCAGGCCGGCCCTCGAAGACTGTGAAGATTCCCGCGAGCCGGTCTGTAATCCGGCTCTGGGGTGGAAGAAGTCAGCGCGTGGTTACGCCGACCGGCCCACCCGGGGCCGGCCTGCTAAACCAGAAATATGCGCGCTGCATGGCGCCCACAGTAACGGCTGCCTCCGGTCGGCGCCACACCTACCCCTCCCCCTGACATTTGTCACGGTGAGGTCGTGACGGACGTGTGAGGGTCCGAGAGCCCCCGGATCGCAGTCTGAATGCATGACATCGACAGAACTCCGCACCTCCGCGAAGGCCTCCGCATCGCCGGCTCCAGCAGTCAGCCTGCGCGGTATCCACAAACGCTTCGGTGACGTCCACGCCGTCCGAGGACTGGACCTCGAGATCCAGCCCGGCGAGATCGTCGCATTCCTCGGCCCCAACGGGGCCGGCAAGACCACCACGGTCGACATGGTCCTCGGCCTGTCCCGGCCCACGTCCGGCGAGGTGTCCGTCTTCGGCACCGACCCGCGCACCGCGATCGCGAGGGGCCTCGTCTCCGCGGTCATGCAGACCGGCGGTCTGCTGAAGGAGTTGACGGTCGAGGAGACCATCCGGCTCACGGCCAGCCTGTTCGCCGACACGAGGCCCGTAGCCGAAGTGCTCACCCGGGCCGGGATCGCGGATCTCGCGAACCGGTTGGTGGGCAAGTGTTCCGGCGGACAGCAGCAGCGACTGCGGTTCGCGATGGCACTGCTCTCCGACCCCGAACTGCTGATCCTCGACGAGCCGACGACGGGCATGGACGTCGAGGGCAGGCGCGACTTCTGGTCCGCGATCCGTGCCGACGCGGACCGCGGCCGGACCGTCGTCTTCGCAACGCACTATCTCGAGGAGGCCGACGCGTATGCGGACCGGATCGTGCTGGTACGCAAGGGGAAAGTGGTGGCCGACGGCACCGCTGCCGAGGTGAAGGCGCTGGCCGCGGGACGCACGGTGCGCGCCCACTTCCCGGGCGCCGACAAGGACCAGTTGTTCGCGATTCCCGGTGCCGACAGCATCGAAGTACGGGGCGACAGCGTGCTCGTCCACTCGCGGGACACCGACGCCGTCGCGCGTCATCTCCTCACGCAGACACCCGCCTGCGACCTGGAAATCATCTCCCGGGGTCTCGAGGACGCGTTCATCGCGCTGACCTCCGACGACTCCGACACGGAAGGACAGAACGCATGACCACCCTCGCCGCGGACCGCCGCGTTCCCCCGCTCGGCGGCCTCAACACGACCCTCCTCGGGCTGGAAGTCCGCCGGCTGCTGCGCAATCGGCGCACGATGATCATCACGCTGGTGATGCCCGTCGTCTTCTTCCTCATCTTCGGCCTCAACCCCGACTACGCCGGTGAGAGCGCGGGCAACGGAAACGTGTCGGCGTACGTGATGATCAGCATGGCGCTGTACGGCGCGATGATCGCCACTACCAGCGGCGGCGCGATGGTGTCGGTGGAACGAGCGTCGGGCTGGAGCCGGCAGCTGCGGCTCACGCCGCTGTCCCCCGGGGTCTACATCTTCGTCAAGGTGCTCGTCGCGATGATGCTGGGACTGCTCGCCGTCGGCGTCGTGTACACCGTGGGCGCCTTCACCTCCGTCCACATGGACACCTCGCTGTGGTTCACGACGGCCCTGATCACCTGGCTGGGTTCCGCGGTCTTCGCGGCCTTCGGCCTATTCATGGGCTACCTGCTGCCGAGCGAGAACGTCATGCAGATCCTCGGCCCGGGCCTCGCGGTGCTCGGCTTCGCGGGCGGCCTGTTCATGCCGCTGCAGGACGGCTCGGTGTGGGCGTCGATCGCGCAGTTCATGCCGACCTACGGGCTCAGCCAGTTGGTGCACGCGCCGCTCACCGGCGACGCGATGCAGTGGACGTGGCTGGTCAACGTCGCGGTGTGGCTGGTGATCTTCGTCGGCGGCGCGGCGTGGCGGTTCCAGCGCGACACCGAGCGAGTGTGACGGCGGTATCGTGACTTCCGTGACCACCCCCGACGGCCCCGTCGTAACCAGACGATGGGGCCGCTTCGGTTTCCTGTTCGCGGCCGCGTGGACGGTGTTCCTGGCCCAGCCGTTCCTCGACGGCTGGGCCGATCGCGATCACGTCCGCGGCTGGATCGCGATGGCCGCCACCCTCGCCTTCGCGGTCACGTACCTCGGGATGTTCCGGTGGTCGCATACCCGGCGGGCGCACAACGAGTTTCGGCCGCCGCTGAACCAGGCGATCCCACTCATGGTGGCCCTGTTCGCGCTCGCGACCGTCATGGTGGTGGCCGTCGGATCGTCGGGACTGTCGGCCGGCGTGTTCCTGGCGGTCTCCGCGATCATGCTGCTCCCCGCGTGGCTCGGCGGACTCACCGCACTGAGCGTCGCGGCCCTGGTCGAGGTGATCTCGTCGGTCATGGACTGGGGGTCGGGCACGGGGCTGTCGCTGGGCGTGTGCGCGGCGGCGTTCGCGATGTTCGGGGTAACCAAGCTGATCAACCGCAACATCGAACTGGTCCGGGAACGGGAGGAGAGCGAACGCCTCGCCGTGCAGGAGGAACGCACCCGGATGGCCCGCGACCTCCACGACATCCTCGGGCACTCCCTCACCGTCATCACCGTCAAGGCCGAACTCGTCGGCCGCCTCCTCGACCTCGACCTCGACCGCGCCCGCACGGAAGTCGCCGACCTGGAACGCCTTTCCCGCGACGCCCTCGCGGACGTCCGGCAGGCCGTGCAGGGCATCCGGGGGCTGTCATTGCCGGTGGAGATCGCCAGGGCCGCGGAAGCGTTGCGGTCCGCGGGAATCGAGGCCGACATGCCCAACAGCACCGAGTCGGTGCCGACCGGCCTGCGTGAGTTGTTCGCGTGGACGGTGCGCGAAGGCGTCACCAACGTCGTCCGGCACAGCGGGGCGACACGCTGCTCGGTGACGGTCGGCGAACACGAGGTCACGATCGTCGACGACGGCTCGGGCTGCAGTGAATCCGCACACGGGAACGGGCTGGTGGGCCTGCGGGAACGCGCGGCCGCCGCCGGAGCGCGGGTCGTCATCACGCATCCACAGCCCGGCGGATTCTCGTTGCAGGTGCAGAGAGAAGAGGTCTCGTGACGATCCGGCTGCTGCTCGCCGACGACCAGGCCCTCGTCCGCGGCGCCCTCGCGGCACTCCTCGACCTCGAACCGGATCTGACGGTCGTCGCGGAGGTCGGGCGCGGCGACGAGGTGGTCGCGGCGGCGCACGAGCACTCCCCCGACGTCGCACTCCTCGACGTCGAAATGCCCGGGCTGGACGGAATCGCCGCGGCCGCGGCCTTGCGTGCCGCGGTGCCGCAGACCCGGGTCCTGATCGTGACGACGTTCGGTCGTCCCGGCTACCTCCGCAAGGCGTTGCAGGCGGGGGCGTCGGGGTTTGTCGTGAAGGACACCCCGGCCCGGCAGTTGGCCGACGCCGTCCGGCGCGTGCATGCCGGCTTGCGCGTCGTCGACCCCACGCTGGCCGCCGACAGCCTCGTCAGCGGGGAGTCGCCGCTCACCGACCGCGAAACCGACGTGCTGCGCGCGGCACGAGACGGTGCCCCCGTCGCGTCGATCGCCGCGGGACTCTTCCTGTCGGCGGGCACGGTGCGCAACCACCTCTCGTCGGCGATCGGCAAGACCGGTGCCAGCACCCGCGCCGAGGCCGTCCGCGTCGCGGAGTCGAACGGCTGGCTATAGGCGCTTCGCGCCCGTGAGTGGTTCACGAGTCCAGGGACCCCTTAACCACGCACGGGCCGGAGGCCTATGCTGGCCTGTGCAGCTGGTTCGCCCGGTCAGGTCGTGAGGAGCCCCGAAGACCGGACCGGGCGTCGAAGCACGCCGCACCCTTCTGGGTTCGGGGTGTGAGAGGGAACCCGGTGAGAATCCGGGACTGTCCCGCAGCGGTGAGTGGGAACGACCGCCGTCATCATGCACTGGGCACCAGCCTGGGAAGCGACGGCCACTAGGTCCGGTGGAGTGCGCCGGGTGCCCGCGAGTCCGAAGACCTGCCGACTGTGTCGGGCACGCCGTGCCCGTCGGTCCACCGCCTCGGGGAATGGGCGTGTAGATCTCCACGTGCCGCGGTCTGCCCTGCGGCCGAGAGGTGTACCCGTTTGCCGGTGGTGGCCCTCCACGCAACAGCACATGGAGACACCGTGACTGCTATTTTCACCGCGACCATACTGGGCTCACCTCGTATCGGTCCGAATCGCGAACTGAAGAAGGCCGTCGAGGCCTACTGGTCGGGCCGGCTCGGCGCCGACGCCGTCGCCACCGTCGGGAAACAGCTCCGCGAGCAGACCTGGACGGCGCTGAGGGACGCCGGCCTCGACTCGATTCCCGTGGGCACGTTCTCGTACTACGACCACGTCCTCGACACCGCGGCCATGCTCGGCGCCCTGCCCGACCGCGTGGCCGGCATCAAGAACGAACTCGACCGGTATTTCGCCTCGGCCCGCGGCACCGACACCGTCGCACCGCTCGAGATGACCAAGTGGTTCGACACGAACTATCACTATCTGGTGCCGGAGATCTCGCCGTCGACGACGTTCACCCTGGACCCGTCGAAGATCCTCGCCGAACTGGACGAGGCTCTCGCCCTGGGCATTCCGGCCCGGCCGGTGGTGGTGGGTCCGGTCACGTTCCTGCTGCTGTCCAAGGCGGTCGGCTCGGACGCACCCCTCCTCGACCGCCTCGACGAACTGCTCCCGCTGTATGCGGAACTGCTCGGCAGGCTCGCCGCCGCGGGCGCCGACTGGGTGCAGATCGACGAGCCCGCGCTGGTCGCCGATCGCACACCCGAGGAAATCGAGGCAGCCAAGCGGGCTTACGACCTGCTGTCCGCGGACCCGTCGCGTCCGGCGATCCTCGTCGCGTCCTACTTCGGGAGCCTGGGTGACGCGCTTCCCGCGCTCGCCTCGACCGGCGTCGAGGGATTGTCGGTCGACGTGGTGGCCGGATCCGATTCGCTCGCTTCGGTTCCCGAGCTGACCCGCAAGCACGTCGTCGCCGGCGTCGTCGACGGACGCAACATCTGGCGCACCGACCTGGATGCGGCGCTGGCCTCGCTCGGCACCCTCCTGGGAAGCGCCGGCTCGCTCGCCGTCTCCACGTCGTGCTCTCTGTTGCACGTCCCGTACACGCTCGACGCGGAGACCGGGCTCGACAAGGCGCTGCGGTCGTGGCTGGCGTTCGGCACCGAAAAGGTGCGCGAGGTCGTCACTCTCGGAACGGCACTGACCAGCGGCCGGGAGTCCGTCGAGGACGACTTCGCGCTCGCCCGGGCAGCCGCGTCCACCCGCAGGACCGACCCGAGACTGCGCGATGCGACCGTTCGCGCCCGGCTGGACGCGCTCAGTGCGTCCGACCCGGGACGCAGCCCCGCGGCGCAGCGGCGGGAAGCCCAGTCGGCGTTGGACCTGCCGCCGCTGCCGACCACGACGATCGGGTCCTACCCGCAGACCACGCAGATCCGCGTCGCCCGCGCCGCACTGCGCAGGGGTGAGATCGGCGAGGCCGAGTACCTGGACCGGATGCGCGCCGAGATCGCCGATGTCGTTGCACTGCAGGAAAAGCTGGACCTCGACGTCCTGGTCCACGGCGAGCCGGAACGCAACGACATGGTGCAGTACTTCGCCGAACAGCTCGACGGGTTCTTCGCGACGGACAACGGCTGGGTGCAGTCGTACGGCTCCCGGTGCGTGCGTCCGCCGATCCTGTACGGCGACGTGCGACGGCCGAACCCGATGACCGTCGACTGGATCACGTACGCGCAATCGCTCACCGGGCGCCCGGTCAAGGGCATGCTCACCGGCCCGGTGACAATCCTGGCGTGGTCGTTCGTGCGCGACGACCAGCCGCTGGCCGACTCCGCCAACCAGGTGTCGCTGGCCATCCGCGACGAAACGGTGGATCTGCAGGGCGCGGGTATCCGGATCGTCCAGGTCGACGAGCCGGCGCTGCGCGAACTGCTGCCGCTGCGGGCGGCGGATCAGCCCGCGTACCTCGACTGGTCGGTCGGCGCGTTCCGGCTCGCGACGTCAGGGGTCGCGGACTCGACACAGATCCACACCCACCTCTGCTACTCGGAGTTCGGTGAGGTCATCGCGGCCATCGCCAGGCTCGACGCCGACGTGACGTCCATCGAGGCGGCCCGCTCGCACATGGAGGTGCTGGGCGACCTCAATGCCGTCGGCTTCGACCTCGGTGTCGGCCCGGGTGTGTACGACATCCACTCGCCGAGGGTGCCCAGCGTCGGGGAGATCGCCGCGTCACTGCGGGAGGCACTGAAGGCGGTGCCGGTCGAACGGCTGTGGGTCAACCCCGACTGCGGCCTGAAGACCCGCGGCAAGGCGGAGGTCGAGGCGTCGCTGCGCAACCTCGTCGAGGCTGCTCGGCAGGTGCGCGCCGAACTGTAGGCGGCTCCGCCGCCCGTGAGTGGTTGACGAGTGTCTGGACTCGTCAACCACTCACAGCCGTGTCAGCGCCATTGCTTATATCGTGAGTGTGTGCTCATAATATGGGTGTACCTGTGACACCAGTCACTGCCCCGCCTCCTCGATAAGGACGCGCACATGTCAGATGTAGGAATCCTGATCAACACCGCGGTCGCCGTAGCGGCGGTGGTTCTGTTGATCGTGCGTTTCAAGTTCAACCCGGTGGTGTCGCTGGTCGTCGGCTCCGCCTACCTCGGCCTCACGACGGGACTCGGCACCGCCGAGACGGTGAAGGTCATCAGCACCGGTTTCGGCGACATCATGGCCGAAGTGGGACTTCTGATCGCCTTCGGCGTCCTGATGGGCGCCATGCTGAAAGAAATGGGCGCCATCCAGCGCCTGGTCGGGACGCTATTGCGCGTCTTCGGGCCGAAACGAATGCCCTATGCGCTGTCGCTGACCATCGCGACGCTGCTGCAATCGATCTTCCTGGACGTCCTGCTCGTCATCTCGGCGCCGCTCGCCCGCAACCTTGCACCGAAGGTCGGCCGGGTCGGCACCGCACGCATGGCAACCGCCCTCGCCATCGGCCTGGAGTGCGGCATCGTGCTCATGGTGCCGGGTGTCGGCGCCCTCGCCCTCGCCGGACTTCTCGGGGTACCGCTGGGCAAGATGCTGATCTGCGGACTGATCCTGGTCATCCCGACCGTCGCGATCTCGGTGGCGATCATGTCATTTCTGTTCACCCGCGGTTGGTGGAACCCGGACAAGGACGAGGAGCACTTCCATCAGACGGTCGTCGACGACGAGGAAGAGACCTGGTCCGACGGCGGAAGCGGCGGGACAGCCCCTCGGCCCGACACCGGCGGGGGCGTCGCCCAGGCGCAACGCACCGCAGCCGTCACGACCGAGCGGACGCAGCACGACCGCCCCCTGATCCTGCTCCTCGCTCCGCTGCTCCTCTCGCTCCTGCTCATCGCGACCGGCGCGATCCTGGACATCGCCGACATCAGCAACCCGGTCATCTCGTTCGTGTCCGAGCCGCTCATCGCGCTGCTGATCGGTCTGATCGGGACCAGCTTCGTCGGACGGATCACCGTCGGGCAGCATCGCGTACAGAAGGCGATCGCCAGCGGTTTCAGCGAGAGCGGTCAGATCCTCATCCTCACCGGTGTGGGCGGGTCCCTCGCCGCGACGATCGCCGCCGCCGGACTCGGCGACATCCTCGGCAAGTACTTCACCGCCAATCACGCGGCTCCGCTGCTGATGGTCTGGGCGATCGCCGCCGTCCTGCACATCGCCGTCGGTTCCGTGACGATCTCCGCCATCACCGCGGCAGGCGTCCTCGCACCCATCGCACCGACCCTCGGCCTCGACCCCGTCCTCATCGCCCTCGCCGCCGGCGCCGGTTCCCTGTTCGCGGTGCACGTCACCAGCAACACCTTCTGGCTGCTGCAATCCTTGATGGGTCAGACCACACGCGGCACGCTGAAGACGTGTTCGGTGGGAGTATCAGTGGCATCGGTCGTCGCCATACTGCTCGTCCTGCCCATGAGCCTCGTTCTCTGAGCGTCACTATCAGTTAAGGATCACCATGTTCTCCGACAACACCATTCGGCCACTCGACGGAGTGCGGGTACTCGAGCTGGGCAATTACATCGCCGCCCCGACGGCGGGCCGGATGCTCGCCGACTTCGGCGCCGAGGTCATCAAGGTCGAACGCCCCAAGACCGGCGACGAACTGCGCAACTGGCGGCTCTACTCCGGCGACACCTCGATGCTGTACCGCACGATCAACCGGAACAAGAAGTCGATCGTGCTGGATCTGCGCACCGAGGAGGGCCGGCAACTCGTCCTCGACCTCGCCGCCCGGTGCGACATCCTGCTGGAGAACTTCCGGCCCGGCACCCTGGAGAAATGGGGCATCGGACCGGACGCGCTGAACGCGGCCAATCCCGACCTGGTGATCACCCGGATCTCGGCGTTCGGGCAGACCGGGCCGATGTCGCAGCGACCGGGGTTCGCCGCGGTCGCGGAGGCCGCGGGCGGATTCCGGGAACTCGTCGGCGACCCGGACCGGCCCCCGGTGCGGGTGGGAGTGTCGATCGGCGATTCGATCGCCGGCCTCTACGCGGCGTTCGGGGCGGTGATGGCCCTGTTCCAGCGTGAGGCCGCGAAGGTCGCCGGAACGCAGGGCCCGTCGCTGCCGCATCGGATCATCGACGTCGCGCTCAACGAATCGATCCTGTCGATGATGGAGTCACTGATCCCCGACTACCTCGCGTACGGCATCAAACGCGAACGCGTCGGCGGACGAATGGAGGGCATCGCCCCGTCGAACGCGTACACCTGCAACGACGGCAACAGCATCATCATCGCCGGCAACGGTGACGCCATCTTCCAGCGCTACATGGAGACGATCGGCCGCCCCGACCTCGGCGCCGACCCCGGCCTGTCCACCAACGCCGGACGGTGGGCGCGCCGCGACGAACTCGACACGGCAATCGGCGAGTGGACCATCCAGTACTCGCGCGACGAGGCGCTGAAGATCCTCGATTCGGCCGGGGTGCCCTCGGGCCCGATCAACACGGCCGCCGACATCTGCAGCGACGAGCAGTACGCGGCCCGCAACATGATTCAGCAGTTCACCGTCGACACCGGCGAGGCCGAGCCGAAGCAGGTCGGGTTCCCCGGCATCGTCCCGGTCATCGGCGGACAGTCGCTGCCCATTCGTAGCATCGGACCGGACCTCGGTGAGCACACCCGGGAGGTCCTCGAAACCCTGCTCGGCATGACCCCGGAACAGATCGACACCATCGTCAACGACACAGTAGGTGGCACCTCATGACGCAGACCTTCGAATCACGCACCCTGCTCCGCGACGTCACGTTGCGTGACGGATTGCAGTTGACGGGCAAGATGCTGCCCACCGCCCGCAAGCTCGAGATCGCGCGGCGACTCCTGGAACTCGGCGTGCCCGCTCTCGAGATCGGGTCGATGGCCCGCCCCGACGTGGTCCCGCCGATGGCGAACACCGTCGAGGTGATCTCGGAACTGACCCCGGAGGAACTCGAGCACTGCTGGGTGTGGGTGGCGACACCCCGGCACGTGGAGAAGGCCGCCGCCGCCGGCGCCCGCCATTTCCAGTACTGCTTCTCCGCCTCCGATTCCCACAACCAGGCGAACATCGGACGCTCCACCGACGACAGTCTCGCCGCGATGCCCGCGGCGATCGAACTCGCGCAGGAGATCGGCGGGAGCATCCAGTTGTGCATCGCGACGTCGTTCACCTGCCCGTTCGAGGGCCGGGTGCCGGAGCAGCGGGTGATCGACATCGCGAACGATCCGCGCGCGCACGGCGCCGTCGACGTCGTCATCTGCGACACCCTCGGACAGGCCGTCCCCGCCGAGGTGTACTCGCTCGTCTCCCGGGTCCGGCTGGAAACCCCGCAGCGCGGAATCGTCTACCACGGCCACGACACCTGGGGTCTGGGAGTCGCGAACAGCCTCGCCGCGGTCGCGGCCGGCGCGATGACCGTCGACGGCGCCCTCGGCGGACTCGGCGGCTGCCCGTTCGCACCCGGCGCCAGCGGCAACACCGCCAGCGAGGACCTGCTGTTCGCCACCCGCCCCGACTGGCTTACCCCCACCATCTTCGGGTCGCTGGTGGAACTGTCCGAGAAGACGCTCGCGGAACTCGGTGAGGCCAACCGGTCCAAGGCCGCGCAGGGCGCACGCTCCAACGCCACCGCGTTCGAGTGGGTCATCGGAGGCGGCCGATGAGCGACGCCCGGTTCTACGTCACCACCCCGATCCCCGAACCCGGTCTCACGCTGCTGCGCGCCGCGGGCAGCGTCCACGTCCCCGACGAGTTGCCCGACGCCGCGCAACTACGGGACGCGTGCGTGTCCGGGAACTACGACGTGGTCGTCTCCCAGCTGCGCGACGCCTTCGACGCCGACCTCCTGGCCGCCGCGAAGATCCGCGGCATCTCCAACTACGCGGTCGGGTTCAACAACGTCGACATCGACGCGGCGACCGCCCGCTCGATCCTGGTCGGCAACACCCCCGGCGTGCTCACCGACGCCACCGCCGACGTCGCGATGCTGCTGATCCTCGCCACCGGCCGCCGGGCGGTGGAAGCCGACACGTTCGTCCGCGCCGGAAAGTTCACCGGATGGGAACCGAACCTACTTCTCGGCCAGGACATCTCGGGACGCACCCTCGGTCTCGCGGGCTTCGGGCGTATCGCGCGTGCCACCGCGAGACGGGCACTCGCGTTCGGCATGGAGGTGCTGTTCTGCCCCCGACCTCCCGGTGACCGGCCGGTGCCGGACGAGGAGCTCGGCGAGTTCGCCGGACGCGTCACGCACACCGACTGGGACACCCTCGTCACCACCAGCGACTATCTCTCCCTGCATGTTCCGCTGAACGAGCAGACCCGGCACCTGGTGGGCGCGGACGTGTTGCACGCGATGAAGCCGACCGCGATCCTCGTCAACACCGCGCGCGGTCCCGTCGTCGACGAGGCCGCCCTCGTCGCCGCCCTGAAATCCGGGGAGATCGCCGGGGCCGGACTGGACGTCTACGAGGACGAGCCCGCGCTCGCACCCGGCCTGGCAGATCTGCCCAACACGGTCCTGCTCCCCCACGTCGGCAGCGCCACCGTCGCCGTGCGGTCCGAGATGTCGCGGCTGTGCGCCGAGAACGCGGTGGCCATGGCGCAGAACCGGATCCCGCCGCATCCGGTCAATCCGGAAGCGTGGCCGTCGTGACGGTCCTCGTCGCCCCCGACAGCTTCAAGGGCACCTACACCGCGGCCGAGGTCGCGGACGCGGTCGGCGGCGGCGTCGAGTCGGAGGGCGGAACCGCGATCAGGCTGCCCGTCGCCGACGGCGGCGAGGGCACCCTCGACGTTCTCACGGTCCCGCTGGGATTGCGCCCGGTCGTCGCCCGTGCCCGCAACCCGTGGGGTAGTCCGTGCCGGCCGGCGTACGGGATGTCCGAAGACGGGACGGCGGTCATCGAGATCGCCGCCGCCTCCGGAATCACCACACCCCACGACGGTCCCCGCGACGCGGTCACCGCCACCACCTACGGCACGGGCATGCTCATCGCCGACGCCGCCCGGCGCGGTGCCCGGCGCATCGTCGTCGCGGCCGGCGGCTCGGCCACCACCGACGGCGGCACCGGTGCCATCGCCGCCATCGAGGCCGGCGGCGGACTCCGGGGCGCATCCCTGACCGTGCTCACCGACGTCACCACCCGATACGTCGACGCCGCCACGGTGTTCGGACCGCAGAAGGGCGCCGACCCCGGCACCGTACAAGTCCTCACCCGGCGCCTCGCGGCGAAGGCCCAGGCGCTGCCGCGCGACCCGTCCGACGTCGACGGCACCGGCGCGGCCGGCGGATTCTCCGGCGGCATGTGGGCACGGTACGACGCCGAACTACGCTCCGGCGCCGACTACATCCTCCACGCGATCGGCTTCGACATCCTGGTCGGGGACGCGTCGGCCGTCGTCGTCGGCGAGGGCAGGCTCGACGGACAGACGAAGGCCGGCAAGATCATCTCCGCGATCCTCACCCGCGCCGGCACGACACCCGTCTACGCCGTCGTCGGCTCCGTCGGCGACGACCTCGGCGAGTACCGGTCCCGATTCGCCGACGTCCTCGTCGCCACGGACCGGGACGCCATGCACGACGCCGGACGCACCGTCGCGGCCCGGCTCACGACGGGTAGCGGCCACCCAGCGTCCGGGTGACCTTCTCGGCGCTGCCGACGAGCAGATCCACCCACTTCTCGCACTGCTCGCGCGGCATGCGGAGCGTCGGCCCGCTGATCGCGAGGGCACCGATCACGTCGGCGGACGAATCGAACACGGGCGCAGCCAATCCCGATGCGCTGTCTTCCCGCTCCCCGGCGGTGATGGCGTACCCGTCGGCCCGGGCCTGGTGGATCAGCTCGCGCAGCACGGTTGTGTCGGTGACGGTGCCCTCGGTCATCGGCTCGATGGGGCCGGCCAGCACCTGTTCGGTGAGGTCCGGGTTCCAGGCGAGCAACACCCGGCCCGCCGAGCCCGCGGGGAGCGGGACGATCTTCCCGACGTACATGTTCCGTCGCAGCGCGTGCTCGGTCTCCGCGATCGCCACGCACACGCGGTAACCCTGCTCCACCCGGAAGAAGCTGGCGGTCTCGCCGGTGGCGTCGCGGATCTCCTTCAGCACGGGGGTGACGACGGCCAGCACGTCGAGCCCCTTGGTGGCCGTCGCGGCCCAGAACGCCATCTTCACGCCGATCCGGATCTGGTCGCCCGAGCGGTCGAGGAACTCCTGCGCCACCAGGTTGCTGACCAGCCGTTGGACCGTCGACGTCGGCAGACCCGTGGCCTGGTGGATCTCACCGAGGGTCATCGACGGTCGCGACAGGCTGAACGCATCGAGGATCTCCGTGATCTTGCTCAGCACCAGCAACGGTTGGTGCTTGGAAGTCAATTCGCCGTCATCCGCTCGCATACCCCCGACGATAGTCGCCCCCACCAGCACGTGAGTGCCAACGAACGGCGGAACACACATCGGCACTCACGTGGGGCGAATCGACTGTCGCCACACGAGCGGGGATGTGGTACTTATTGAAGATGCTCGATTTCAAGTCGACGAAAGGCGCATGAGCGCCCACCGAGATATCTCTCCGACACGATGGTTCGGGGAATTCATCCGCGCATTCGACGCGCGTCGATCCGTGCCCACACGGTGCCGCGACCCCTCCGCCCCACGGCGCACAGTTTCCCACCCCTCATTTGTGATGCCATTCAACGACTTCGAGAAAGGAGGTACACATGAAGTTGGCTGAGGCACTGGCCGAACGCGGCGATCTGACACGCCGGGTGGAGCAGCTGAAGTCGCGCATCCTCACCAATGCGCGGCACCAGGAGGGCGAGTCGCCGGCGGAGGACGCGGCGGCACTGCTCCTCGAACTCGAGGAGGTCCTGGACCGCACGGAGGTCCTCGTCAGGCGCATCAATCGGACGAATACTGCTGCGCCACTGGGCGACGCGACCATCACGGACGCGCTGGCCCGCCGGGACATGCTCCGAATTCGGCACCGGGTGGTGTCCGCTGCCGCGGATGCCGCGTCGGGGCGTGAGCAGGACCGATACGGCAGGCAGCTCCGCTCCGAGCTCGTCTTCGTCGCCGCGCTGCCCGTGCGGGATCTGCGGCGGCGGTCCGACGATCTGGCCCGTCAGATCCGGGAGATCGATCTGCAAGTGCAGAAGGAGAATTGGGAAGTCGAGTTGCTCGACTGACTCCAACTGGGTAGCAGGTAACCGTTTCCGGAGGCGAGCACATACCGCGGTCGGCGGCAATCCGGCCACCTTCTCCGCGCGGAGGGCGGCGCACCCCGGGCACACCCCGGATCACAGTGCAGCCCTGCACAACGCACAGGTGACGGTGCACGATGCACACCTCAACACCGGGTGCTGATTCGGAAACGGCGAGGGCGGGCAAGGGGCCTACCCACACAGGTGAGTGGCAATGCGTGCCGGAGCACACATTGCCACTCACCTGCAGTTCTAGCCGACCACGAGGTCCAGTTCGTCGTCGGACACTCCGACGGCGACGCTGCCACCCTCGACGAGCACGTCGTCGAGCAGCAGATCGGCGATCCGATCGTCGAGGGCCCGCTGGATCGAACGGCGCAGCGGACGCGCCCCGAACTCGGGCTGGTGCCCGTGCTCGGCGATCCAGTCGACGGCGGCGTCGCTGAACGAGATCTCGATGCCCTTGGACTGCAGCCGCTTCCGGCTGTCGTCCAGCAACAGGTCGGTGATCCGGTGCAGCTGCTCGGTGTCGAGCTTGCGGAAGATCACGATCTCGTCGATCCGGTTCAGGAACTCCGGACGCATCGACTCCCGCAGCCGGCCCATCACCCGGTCGCGCAGCGGCTTCTCCGAAGCCTCGGCGTCACCGGTGGTGAAGCCGAGCGCACCCGACTTGCTGGAGATGATGTCGGATCCCAGGTTGCTGGTCATGATCAGAACAGTGTTCTTGAAATCCACCGTCCTGCCCTGACCGTCCGTGAGCCGACCGTCGTCGAGCACCTGCAGCAGCGTGTTGAACACGTCGGGGTGCGCCTTCTCGATCTCGTCGAGGAGGATCACCGAGTACGGGTTCCGGCGGACCTGCTCGGTGAGCTGTCCCGCCTCCCCGTATCCGACGTAGCCGGGAGGGGCACCGACGAGCCGGCTGACCGTGTGGCGTTCACCGAACTCGCTCATGTCGAGCCGCAGCATCTTGTTCGCGTCACCGAACAGCGTGGCTGCCAGCGCCTTCGCGAGCTCGGTCTTGCCGACCCCGGTCGGCCCGAGGAACAGGAAGCTCCCCACGGGACGGTCCGGATCGTTCATGCCGGTGCGGCTTCGGCGCACCGCCCGGGCGATGGCCCGCACGGCGTCGTCCTGCCCGACGACGCGACGATGCAGTTCGTCCTCGAGCCGGCGGAGACGTTCCTTCTCCTCCTCGGTCATCTGGCTGGCCGGGATGCCGGTGGCCCGCGACACGACCTCGGCGATCTGCTCGGCAGTCACCTCGGGTGCGGGGTCGGACGCATCGGCCTTGCCGTCGATCCTGGCCTGGACACCCACGACCTGGTCGCGCAGCGCCGACGCCTTCTCGTACTGCTCGTCGGCGACGGCCTGCTCCTTGGCCTCCTCGAGTTCCGCGAGCTTCGCCCGCAGCGCCTCGATGTCGACGCTCGGCATCTGCAGCCGCAACCGGGCGCCGGCCTGGTCGATCAGGTCGATCGCCTTGTCGGGCAGGAAGCGGTCGCCGATGTAGCGGGCCGACAGCTCGACGGCGGCGGAGATCGCCGCGTCGGTGTAGCGGACACCGTGGTGCTCCTCGTACCGGTCACGCAGACCGGACAGGATCGCCACCGCATCCTCGGCGCTCGGCTCCGCGACCGTCACCGGCTGGAAACGGCGTTCGAGTGCCGGATCCTTCTCGATGTGCTTGCGGTACTCGTCGAGCGTGGTGGCGCCGACGATGTGCAGCTCACCGCGTGCGAGCTTCGGCTTGAGGATGTTGCCCGCATCCATGGCGCCGTCGGCTCCGGCCCCGGCACCGGCGATGGAGTGCACCTCGTCGATGAACACGATCAGCTCGTCCTTGTGCGCGGAGATCTCGTCGATCACCTTGCCCAGGCGTTCCTCGAAGTCGCCGCGGTACCGGGTGCCCGACACCATGCTCGGCAGGTCGAGCTGGACTATGCGCTTGCCGGCCAGGCGGTCGGGGACGTCGCCGTCGACGATGCGCTGGGCCAGGCCCTCCACGATCGCCGTCTTGCCGACGCCGGCCTCACCGACCAGGACGGGGTTGTTCTTGGTGCGGCGCGACAGGATCTCGATTGTCTGCTCGATCTCGTCGGCGCGCCCGATCACCGGATCGACTCCGCCGCCGCGTGCGCGTTCGGTGAGGTCGAAACCGTACTTGTCGAGCGTGGGGGTCTCGGAGTCCGGGGACTCTTCGACCGTTCCGCCCTGCACCGCAGTCTGCAGACGCTCGGGGGTGATGCCCTCCGAGGCGAGCAGGCGTCCACCGGCGTGGTCCTGATCGGCGGCGAGCGCCAGGAACAGGTGTTCCGGGTCGATGTAGGTGGAGCCGAGGGCGCGCGCGAGTTGGTGCGCCTCGAGCAGAGCGGTCTTGAGCGCACCGCTCAGTGCGGGTGTGGCAAAGCCCGTCGTGTCCCGGCCCTGCGGAAGTCGCAGTTCGATGGCGTCGGAGACGGCCGACGGGTCGGCGCCTGCACGTTGCATCAGGGATTTGACGGGGTCGTGTTCTGTCATGGCGCGCAGAACATGGAGTGCATCGAGGTCCGCATCGCCGCGACCGGCGGCGAAACGTGCAGCAGCTGCCATGAGCTCCTGAGTGGAGCGACTCATGAGCCGACTGATGTCGATGCGACCTGGGCCCTCCGGCCCGAAGAATGCTGGCATTCCTCAGCCTCCTAATAAGTTGAGCGTTACTCACTCAACTAACGTGCCAACCCTCCGATCAATTCCCGCAGGGAGTAGATGTGAGCGCGGTCACGAGGAGACGCCATACCAGTGCCGACCCAGTGCAACGACGAGCGGAACCCCGATCTTCCCGCTCACGGCAGGGAGCGTCCGAGAAAGTCGAGCACTCGGGTCGCCTGGTCGCCGGCGGGATCGAGATCGGGGCGGAAGTCGGCGACGCTGACACCCACGAGTCGAGGTGACCGCGCCAGCGGCGCGACGACGTCGGCGAGTTGACCCCAGTCGAGGCCTCCCTGCTGGGGGTACGTCACCGCACCGAGCGACTCGGGGTCCAGCACATCCAGGTCGAGGTGCAACCAGACCCCATTGCCCGTGCCGGCCAGCCATTCGGCCGCCTGGCGACCTGCGGCGATCGCGTCACCCGCGACCCTCGGCGCCTCGATGCGGCGCAGGTCGGGTGGCAACCGGGCCAGTTCGGCGGCGGACGCCGCGTCCAGGCCCTCGGTGCGATGACCGATCAGAACGATGTCGCTCGCCCTAATCATCGGCGGCGTCCCGGACAGCGTGATCAATGCCTCGGCGCCGACTCCGGTGAGCACCGCAAGCTCCATGTCCGCCGTCTCGCCCGTGTCCGAGGAGCGTCCGTCGAGATAATCCGGATGCCCGTCGACGAACCACAGTCCCGCCGAACCCAGGTGCCTACGCAACGCGGGAAAGATCCCGAGCAGAATGCTGCAGTCGCCGCCGACCACCAGCGGTCGCCGGCCCGGCAGGTCCGTCATTGCGACCGCCAGATCTTCCGCGAGCGCGTGCGCGGCCCGCACCGTCTCGAAAAGTGCGATCACCCCTGTCGGTCCGTCCCGGTCCGTGCTGTCGATCGCGGTCGCGGCGTCGCCGACATCCCGGCCGACCATCGCGGACAGGCCGGCCTCCCGAAACGCGTCCGGGGCTGCCTGCTCGCCGCGAGCCGAACCGGAGCAATCCCACGGTGCGCCCAGCAGGAACCAGCCGGCAGCGTCCATTCCGCCATGATCCACCAGGCGCTTCGCACCCGTGCGCCTTTTGGTAGCTGGAACAACCGGAATGGCGCACAGGCGCGGAGCGCCTACGTCCCTGACCACGGCACGACATGCATGGGCAGTTCGTCCTCGTCGAACACCCGGCCCATGCGCTTCCGGACGCCGAGCACCAGGCATCGGTCGAGGATGCTGACCGCGGGTAGTTTCTGCTCGACGACGGCCTCGAGCCCCTCGACGTCGGACAGCTCACGCAACCACACCGATACGAGCAGATTGGCGGGCCCGGCGACCGACAACACCGTCCGCACCGCAGGCAGCCCACTGAGGTTGGCGCCGACCCGGGCCATCTGTGCGGCGGAGACCCGGAGGAAGTACCACGCGCAGACCGGATAACCCGAGGCCCACCGCGGCATGTCCGTGCGGAGTTCGAATGCCCCGGACGCGAGTGTCTCGCTCAGCCGTTCGCGCGCACGCCGCGTGGAGGTTCCCAGCGCCTCCGCGACCGCCCGTGTGGTCGCGCGACCGTCGCGGGACAGGATCGACACGATGTCGCGCTCGGCGGCGGGCGGACGAGCGAACATCGCGGAGAGTCGAGCGGCGTCGCGGTGCCGGGCGGCGTCGATCGCACTCGCCTCGTCGGCGTCGAGGGCGCGGAGACGCCACTGCGAGGCGCCGGAGATCGTGGTGACGATCGGGTGCGTGCGGACGGTGCGGACGTCGGGGATGCTCGCGATCCGGGAGACGACATACCGGTTGAATGCGGCCGGGTTGTGGCAGCCGACGGTGAGGATCAGGTCGCGACCGCCCGAAGCGACGTCGATGGACATGCACTCGCTGTCCTGGGACAGCTCGGTGATCACGGTGTCGATCGATCCTGCGACGCATTCGACCTCGACGATCGCGCCGCGGGCGGTCTCGAACATCGGCGGCTGGGCGGTCACCCAGGCCATGCCCCGTTCGGTCAGTCCGGACCACCGCCGCGCAAGAGTGACGGGGTCGGCGTCGAGGATCGGCCCGAGTTGCGACCACGGGGCCCGCGGCCATACCTGCAGTGCGTGAATAAGTCGAAGTTCATCCTCCGTGGGCGTCTTCTCCTGCATATCGGTGGCTCCTCAGGTACAAAATCTGCGCATTTACACCGCAGAAACTCACTCACCCGACACTCGGACGCATCGATTCGGTCGTTTCGCTCATATTGTCATGTCGCCACGTCAGGGCGACCCACCACCTGGGAGTCACACATGGGAGCACCCCACATCGGCGCCGGTCCGGACAAGCGCCTCGGCGTCGCGGCCGGTTTCGTCGGATTCCTCTTCGCCATGGAACTGTCCAGCGGATTCCTCCAGGCGTGGTTCAGCCCGGTCCTCTCTGCGATCGGTGAGAAGTACTCGGTCGGTCCCGCCGACCTGAACTGGGTGCAGACGAGTTATCTGCTCGCGACCGCGGTTCTCGTCCCGCTACTCGCGAAGATGGGAGACCAGTACGGGCACAAGAGGATGCTCGTCGTCGCGACGGCGATGGTCACCATCGGCAGCATCGTGTCGGCGCTGGCCCCGACCTACGGCATCTTCATCCTGGGCCGGGCAATCACCGGCGCACTCGCCGCGTTCCTGCCGCTCGAGTTCGCGATCGTGCGTGAGCGCGCCGGGGAGCAGTCGGGGAAGGCGATCGGATTGCTGGTCGGCGGGCTCACGCTCGGCGCCAGCGTGGGCGTCGTCCTGTCCGGGATCCTCGCGTCGTTCCTGAGTCTCACTGTGCTGCTTCTCGTTCCGGCGATGCTCATGAAGCTCGCGCTCGTGGTGGTGATCTTCTTCGTACCGGAAACGACGGCCCGCACGACCGGCCGCCTCGACTGGGCCGGCGCGATCCTGCTCGGTGCGGGACTGGCGTTTGCGTTGTTCGCGATCAGCACGGGAAACAGGTTCGGGTGGTCGTCGGGGCCGGTGCTGGGCGGGCTCCTGCTCGGCGGCGCGCTGCTCGCCCTGTGGGTGGTGGTCGAGCGGCGCGTGGCCTCACCGCTGGTCGATTTCGCGATGCTCTCCGGCCGCGCAGGCGTCGGACTACCGATCCTGCTTGCGGCGCTGTTCGGAGCACAATTGTTCGGCAGCCAGACCCCGATCGCCCTCTTCGTGGGCACCGACCCGGCGGCGGCCGGCTTCGGGCTCGGCCTGACGTCGTCGATGATCGGGCTGGTCCTCGTGTTCGCGTCGATCGCGGCGTTCGCCGGCACGTTCGTCGGACCGCTACTCGGCGCACGGGTCGGCGACGTCACGGCCGTCATCGTCGGCGCCGTCACCGCCGCACTGGGCTACGCCCTGCTCACGGTGCTGCACTCGGACACCGTCAGCGTTCTCGCGTGGCTCGTGGTGTCCGGTCTCGGTAACGGCATCATCATCGCCGCCCTCCCCAACGTGGTGGTGGCGCGGGCGCCGCGGGACTCGGTCGGGATCGCGTCGGGCCTGTACAACAGTGCCCGTACGGTGGCCGGTGCCATCGCCGGCGCCAGCTTCACGGCGGTGATGTCCGGGTTCACGGCGACGCTCGACAGCGGGTCCGTGATCACGAGTGAGGCGGGTTACCAAGCCGTGTGGGTGATCTGCGGGCTCCTCTCGCTCGCCGTCGCCGGCCTCGCAGTGGTGACCCGCGGCCCGGCGCCCGACCGCGACGCACCCACCGTCCCTGCGGCCGCGCCCGCCGAAGCGTAGTCAGAGTCCCCGGAGAGAAGGAAAGTTCATGACCGACACTGCAATGACCGCAGGCATCGATGCCCCCGGCGGCCCGCACGCGGCGGCGGAGGAGCTGAAGCGACGCGTCGAGGACACCGTCCTCGAGTGGCGTGACCGGCTCGTCGCCGCGAGCCACGATCTGCACGCCCACCCGGAACTCGCGTTCGAGGAACATCGTTCGGCGGCACTCGTCGCGGACCTGCTCCGCGACGCCGGGTTCGCGGTGGAGGTGGGTGTGTGGGGGCAGGACACCGCCCTGGAAGCCGTGTACGGCAGCGGTGAACTGACGGTCGTGGTGTGCGCCGAGTACGACGCCCTGCCCGGCATCGGGCACGCGTGCGGCCACAACATCATCGCGACCGCCGGTGCCGGAGCGGCGATCGCGCTGTCCCGGGTGGCGGACGAACTCGGCATGCGGGTGAAGCTTCTCGGGACCCCCGCCGAGGAGAAGGGTGCGGGCAAGGCGCACATGCTCGAGGCCGGGGCCTGGGAGGACGCGACGGTGTCGGTGATGGTTCATCCCGGCCCCGGCGTGGTCGTGCCCACCGCGGGCAGCACGTCGCAGTCCCGCGACCGGTTCCGCGTCGAGTTCAGCGGGCGGGCGTCGCACGCGGCCGCCGCACCGACCGTGGGGATCAACGCGGGCGACGCGGCGACGATCATGCAGGTGTCGGTGGGACTGCTGCGGCAGCATCTGCGCGACACAGTGCGCGTCAGCGCCGTCACCCTGTCCGGTGGCGACGTCTCGAACATCATCCCGGCCTCCGCGGTCGTGGAGGCGGAGGTGCGGTCGTTCGATCTCGCGGAGACCGCTGAACTGAAGAAGAAGGTGCTCGCCTGCGTCGACGGCGCCGCGACGGCGACGGGATGCTCCTACACGGTCACCCCGGTCGACCCGATCTACGAACCCCTCGTCCAGCACCCGTTCCTGGCAGACCGTTTCGACGCCGCACTCGAGCATCGCGGCCGGGTGGTGCAGCCCCGGGGCGGCAGCGCACTCGGCGGCGGATCGACCGACATGGGCAACGTCTCCCAGGCCGTCCCGGCGATCCATCCCTTGATCGGGGTGATGGGTTCGACGGCCGCGCCGCACACGGCCGCGTTCGCGGCGGATGCGGTCACGCCCGGTGCCGACGACGCCATCGTCGACGGGGCCTACGCCCTGGCCGCGGCGATCGTCGACCTCGCCACCGACGACGAGGCCAGGGCCGAGGTTCTCGAGCGGCAGCGCACTCGAGGTCCCGGCGCCACGCGCCGACCGGCCTACGTGTAGGCCCCGGCGGGGTGCGGCGCGGCCGGACATCGGGAAAGCCGCGCCGCCGCCCCGCCACGGTTCTACGCTGAACGTGTGGTGGCTCTCGTGCGAGCGGTCCGGCGGCTGGCTCTGGGACGCCCCCTGCGCAGCGACGACCTCGGGGAGCAGTTGCTGACCAAGCGCCTCGCTCTCCCGATCTTCGCCTCCGACCCCCTGTCGTCCGTGGCGTACGCGACGCAGGAGATCCTGCTGATCCTGTCGCTGGGTGGGCTCGCGTACTTCTACCTGACGCCGTATCTGGCGGTCGGGGTGGTGGTCCTCCTCGCCGTGGTCGCGTTGTCGTACCGCCAGGTGGTGTTCGCCTATCCCAGCGGCGGCGGCTCGTACGAGGTGGCCACCAAGAACCTCGGACCGTCCGCCGGCCTGACGGTGGCGTCGGCACTGCTCATCGATTACGTCATGACGGTGGCCGTGTCGGTCTCGGCGGGCGTCGACAACCTGATCTCCGCCGTGCCCGCCCTGAACACGCATCGGGTGGCGCTGGCCGTGGCGTTCGTCGTGCTGCTGACCGTGATGAACCTGCGTGGGATCCGCGAATCCGGGACGGCGTTCGCGTTCCCGACGTACGGGTTCATCGCCGGCGTCATGATCCTCATCGTCACCGGATTCGTCCGCGTCGCGGCCGGATCCACACCCGTCGCCGAAAGTGCCGGGTACACCATCGAACCGGAACTGTCCGGGCTGACCGGACTGGCCCTCGTGTTCTTCGCGCTGCGCGCGTTCTCGTCCGGATGTACCGCACTGACGGGTGTCGAGGCGATCTCCAACGGGGTGCCGGCGTTCCGTAAACCCAAGAGCGCCAACGCCGCGAAGACACTCATGGCGATGGCGGCGACGGCGATCGTGATGTTCGCCGGGATCACGGCCCTCGCGATCGTCAGCAAGGTGCACGTCGCGGTGAACCCGTGCGATCTGATCGGGTTCGCCGGGAACTGCGAGACCGACCCGCAGCGCACCGTCATCGCCCAGATCGCGGCGGCCGTGTTCGGTGGCACCACCAACATCGGCTTCTTCTACATCCAGGCCGCGACCGTCCTGATCCTCGTACTCGCCGCGAACACCGCCTACAACGGATTCCCGCTGCTCGCCTCGGTGCTCGGCCGCGACCGCTACCTTCCCGTCCAGCTCAACACTCGCGGCGACCGGCTGGCGTTCAGCAATGGCATCGTGCTCCTCGCCGTGACGGCGGGCGGGCTGATCGTGCTGTTCGACGCGTCCGTCACCCACCTCATCCAGCTGTACATCCTCGGGGTGTTCACGTCCTTCACACTCAGCCAGGCGGGCATGGTCCGGCACTGGAATCAGGTGCTGGCAACCGAATCCGACGGCCGGGAGCGCCACAAGATTCGCGCTCGACGGGTACTCAACGGCGCCGGAGCCATACTCACCGGCACGGTCCTGATCATCGTCACGATCACGAAGTTCACCCAGGGCGCCTACCTGGTGGTCATCGCGATGCCGATCCTGTTCTTCCTGATGCGCGGGGTGCGGCGGCACTACGACCGGATCGCGGCGCTCCTCATCGTCGACGAGGACAGCTTCACCCTGCCCTCCCAGGTGCACACCATCGTGCTGGTGTCGGTGCTCAACAAGCCCACCGCGCGGGCCCTCGCCTACGCCCGCGCCACCCATCCGACGACGCTCGAGGCCGTCACCGTGCTCGGCGACAAAACCGGAAAACTGAAGCGGGACTGGGAGAAGTACGAGGTTCCGGTGCCGCTGAAAGTCCTCGAATCGCCCTACCGTGAAGTCACCACCCCCATCGTGGGGTACGTGAAGTCGGTCCGGAAACGGATCCCGGACGGGGTGGTCACCATCTTCATCCCCGAGTACGTGGTGGGTCACTGGTGGGAACACCTGCTGCACAATCAGAATGCGCTGCGTCTCAAGGGCAGGTTGCTGTTCACGTCCGGTGTGATGGTCACGAGCGTGCCGTGGCTGCTGGATTCGGCCACCCGTGCCGGGGCACCCCTCAGCAAGCCTGCACCGGGTGACATCCGGCGCGGGCTCCCGCCCACCGCCGAGATCAGCGGAAAGTCGACTTCAGGTACTCCGTGAGCCCGTCGACGGCGACGGGACCCTGACGGAACCCCAGATAGCCGTCAGGGCGGACGACGAACGCCGCGGACCCCTCGGCGCCGTACGCATTCGCGAACTCGCCGTCGCGGTCCCGGACGAGGGGAAGGATCGTTTCCCCGACCTCTGCGCCGGGCGAGGCGACGAGGTAGGTGTCGACGAGTCCGTGGGTCGCGGCGTCCGCCGACTTCGCCACCGCCTCCAGCAGTTCCAGTCCGCGCGAATCGACCGAATCGTCGGCGTAGAGCAGCAACGTGTGGTTCGGGCCCGCGAGCAGCGTGAACAGCCTGATAGGTGAGCTGACCACGGCACGGGTCAGCCCGCGGGCGTCCGGCGCCCGGCCACCGGGCTCGACCACCGCAGTCGAGGCCGGGGCCGCGACGATCGGACTGTCCGAGTAGCGGATGAGAAGCTGCGCCTCGCGGCGGATCACGAAGTCCGGATCCGACGACCCCGCCCCGATTCCCTCCCGCGCGCTGCGCACCGTGCGTCCCACCACCTCCTCCCCGACCGGCCGCCGTTCGGCGTCGTAACTGTCCATCAGGTCGGGGGCCGCGGCACCGGACACGGCGAGCGCGACCTTCCACGCGAGGTTGTGCGCGTCCTGGATGCCGGTGTTCATGCCCTGCGCACCGGTCGGCGGGTGAATGTGTGCGGCGTCGCCCGCGACGAACACACGTCCGCGCCCGTAGGAGTCGACGATGCGGTGGCTGATGCGAAACACGGAGGCCCAGCGGAGGTTCGACGCCCGCGTCGGCTGGGGCGACAGTCGGTCGATCACCGCCTGGATGTGGCTCAATTCGGGTTTCGGTCCCGCTCCGAACCCGTGCTCGATCTTGTCGGTGGCGGGGGCGCCGGCGCCGGCGAGGTCGTCGGGCACCAGCATCGACATCCGATATCGCCGATGCCCGGGCAGCGGAATGCACACGAGCAGATCGTCGGTCTCGCCGTCCGTCTGATGCATCGACCGGATTCCCCAGCCGCGGGGCATCGACCAGTCGACCTCGACGTCACCGAGCATGTACTGCTCGGTGAACGCCCCGCCCTCGAACGTGAGTCCGAGACCCTTCCGGACCACGCTGTGCGCGCCGTCGCAGCCGAGAAGGTACTGGATGCGGACGGTGTCGTCGCCACCCGCGCCGGCCAGCGTGGCGGTCACCCCGTCGTCGTCCTGTTCGAATGCCGTCAAACTCGTGCCACGTTCGATCGTCGTGCCGAACGTGGCCAGGTGTTCGGTGAGGATGCGTTCGGTCGCGTACTGGGGCAGCCCGATGAATCCGAACGGAATGTCGGCCGGCACCGCCAATTCCAGACGGGCGACCTCGTCACCGTTGACGTACACGATCTGCCCGCGCATCTGGATCGACGCGTCCAGGACGTGCCGCAGCACGCCGAGGCTCTCGAAGACCTCGAGGCTGCGCGGCTGGATCCCCACCGCCTTCGCGTACTGCGGCGGTTCGAGCAGCGGATCGATGATGCGGCAGGAGACGCCTTGCCTGCGCAATTCGATCGCCGCCGTCAGACCCACGGGACCAGCTCCGACCACCAATACCTCGGGATGCACCACAGAACACCGCCTCGTCAGCAGGGACCGACACCGATCAGTATGCGGGACCGATGACGGGCTTGACCGGCGTTCGGGCCAGACCAGGATCCTTCACGTTCACACGGCGGGGTGTCGCGGACGGTGGACGGCTTCCCGGCCCACCAGTTCGACGGTCACGGCCACGGCGCACGTCTGGGCCAGCAGCAACCCGACGAGGACGAGGATCTGGACGGCGCCGGCCTGGACGGCGGACCCGCTGGCCAGCAGCACCCCGACGAACGCACCCGGCAGGGTGACCAACCCGACGGTCCGGGTCTGATCGAGCCCGGGCAGCAACGCATCCGCGGCGGCGGACCGCACCACCTCCATGCGGGCGTCGCGCACGGTGAGACCGAGGCTCAGCCCCGCCTCTACCTCGCCCCACCGCTGCTCGACCGCGTCGAGTCCGCGTTTCGCGGCAAGGGACGTCGCGGTCATCGCGCCGCCGAGCACGATGCCGCCGATGGGGACGAGGGCGACCCCTTCGAGGGGAACCACCCGGCTCAGCAGCATCATCGGCAGGACCAAGCCCACTCCCGCGCCGAGGGACAATGCCAGCCACCCGGCGGACCATCCGGCTCGCGCGCGCCGGGCCGACGTCGCCACGGCCGCCGCGAACATGACGACCAGGACGAGGATCGACGACCACAGGTGCGCGAGTGCGGCAGCCAGGATCAGTGACACTGCCGCGAGTTGGACAGCGCCCCGAATCGCCGCGCTCGGCACGACGAGTGGGCTGCCGAGACGGGTGATGCGGTAGATCACCGCCGCGCACACGACCATGACCGTGCACAGCACAGCCAGCCCGACACCGGGATTCGCCAACGACGTACTCACCCGGCTCAGTGTTCCAGGTTCCGCCGACCGGCAGCTGCGGGATCAGTTCACGGTGGGACGGCGAATCATGCTGGTTCGGCCGGTCCACCACCACAGACCGGTCGCCGCGGCGGCCACGGTCGCGGCGAGAACCCACCACGGCCTCACGAGACCGGCCGCACCCTCGTCGACGAGGTCGTAGATCCTCCCGACACCCAGCGCGACCAGGAGCGTCAGCACGCCGCCGAGCGTGTTGAGCATCCCGAAGTGGGCGCCGAGGTTACGTTCGCCCGCCAGGATCGCGATGGTGTCCCGCATCGGCGGCACCATCAGCATCTGTCCCAGGTGCAGTAGAGCGACCCACACGATCAACCCCGACAGTTGCGCCACCGCGGACCCCGGCGCGCACAGCGCGGGCAGCACCGGTGCCAGGAACGATGCGGCCACCACCGCCATTCCGGCGACAGTGGCGGCGCGGTGGCCCAACCGGTTCGCGACCGCCACCATCGGGGACTGCCCGAAGATCACGAGGAGCGCGGCTCCCGTGAAGAACCAGCCCAGCGCCGCTTGCGATCCGACTCCCCGCTCGAGCTGCTCGGGCAGCATCAGGTACAGCTGGTTGTACGCAGCCAATTGGGCACCGCAGAGCGCGGCGAAGACGAGGAAGCCCCGATTCTTCAGAACCGTCCGCCACACATGCTGCAGACTGCCGGACGGGGACGCGTCCGAAGGCTGGTACGACGTGGACACATCCGCGGGAAGCCAGATCGCGAACGCGACCCACAGCCCGGTGAACAGCACTGCCGCCGCGACCGCCGTCCACACGAACGGCACCACCAGGAGCACCGCGCCGAGAGCCGGACCGACGACCGTTCCGAGCCGACTGCACATCTGCTCGAGCGCAAACAACTCGGTGCGGCGGAGCACCCCGTCCTCCTCCAGCTGCCGGCCGTACGCCGCATCCGCCGCTTCGACGGCGGGCGCGAACAGGGCGGCCGCCAGCCCGACCAGGAGAACCCCGACGATCATCCCCTCGAACGTCGCCGCCACCCCGAGCACGAGGAAACCGACGACCCGCAGTGCGATCCCCAGCAGGACCAACGGCCGCACGCCGAATCGGTCGGCGAGACTGCCGCCGAGAAAGAACAGGCCCTGCTGGCTGAAGGTACGCAGCCCCAGGACGAGCCCGACCGCCCAGCTCGCCAAGCCCAGATCCTCCGACATGTGAACCGCGAGAAAAGGCACCACCAGGTAGAAGCCCACATTGAACAGGACCATCGACAGAAGGATCAGACGAACGGGCGCGGGGAGGACGCGTGCCAGACGGAGCGAACGAGCAAGAGAACTCAGCGGTCGGGCACGCAGCACAGTCGCCACCCTATCCGGGGGCGGGATCACTTCTGCTGCACGGTCTCCCCGAGGACGGTCAGAACCTGCCTGGCGGCGGTGGGTCCGGTGTTGAGATAGAACACGTCGTCGTCGACGGGGATCGCCCGACCCGCCCGCACCGCCTGAAGCTCCGGCCAGAGTGGCGCCTTCGTGAGCGTCGACGCGTCCCCGCCCTGGACGCCGTAGAAGATCCACTCGGCGTCGGCGACGGTCAATTCCTCCTCGCTGATGTCCCGGGACGTCTCGCCGAACTGCTGGGAGGCCGGGCGCGCGAGTCCCGCGTCTTCCGCGATGCTTCCCGTGAACGACGGAACTCCGAAGATGCGCAGGCGGTTTCCGTTCTGGCGGGTGAACGACACGGTGGGCGCCGCTCCGAGTGACGTCCCGACCGCCGCCGCATCGGCATGGAACGTGTCGAGCAGAGACTGCGCCTGCTCCGTCCGTCCGAGCGCGTCGGCGGCGAGGAGGAAGTCCTGCTTCCAGTACACCCCGGTCCCCTGTGTCGCGACCGTCGGCGCGATGGCCGACAGTTGCGCGTACAGCGTGTCGGCGTCCTTGCCTGCGGTGTTCATCAGGATGAGGTCGGGGGCAAGGTTCGCGATCGCCTCGTAATTGGGGGTGAAGCGCCCGCCGGCGTCGACCACGCTGTCGAGACCGGAGCGGTACTGCGGGTACGCGGCGAGGAGGTAGGGTGGGATCAGTTCGGCGCCATCGCCTCTCGTCGATCCGGCCGGGACGACACCGAGGGAGAGCAACGCGTCCGCCTGGCCGGTGGAGATCACCACCACCTTCTCCGGCTCGGCGTCGAGGGTGGTCTCGCCCTGGAAGTGGGCCACGGTCCGCGGGAATTCGCCGTCCGGCTTTCCGCTGCCCATGCCCTCCGGAACTGTCCTCGGGGCCACGAAGTCGCCGGTGGCCGCCGGCGGTACGACGGTAGTGATCGTCGACGATGCGGTGTCCTGGGTGCTCGAACACCCACTGAGCACCAGCGCGAACGCCGCGACAGCGGCTATCCCTACGGCCCCGACTCGAATCATCGTCGTGCGACCGCGGTCTCGTTGATCTTGGCGACGAACTCCTCGAGGACGAACGGAATCGTGAGCGGATTCGGCATCGACACCGCGTCGCTGACGATCGGGTCCAGGCTGATCACACCACCGCTTCGGACGACGTTCAGGTTTGTGAAGGCGGGCTGGGACTCCATCTCGCCGCGAGCCTTCTCGTAGTTGTCGAACAGCAGGTAGTCGCACTCGAGCAGATCGTAGTTCTCAGCCGAGATCTCGACGTTGAGCTTGTTCTCGAATCGGTCCTTCAACGCCGGAGGCGTCTCGAAACCCAGCTGGGTCAACAGTTGCGCCCGGGCGGCGGAGGGGCTGAACGCGCGCAGATTCCCGTCGCTCCACCGAATGACCAGCGCCGCCGTCTTTCCGGCGAACTGCGGGTTCTCGTCCCGGGTCCGCGCGATGAGGCTCTCGATGCCCTGCACTTCCTGCTTCGCCTGCGCGGGAAGTCCGACCGCCGTACCGATCCGGGTGGTGACCTCCTGCCACGGCAGTACCCAGTCCGTCTGGTCGGCGGCGTGCAACAAGGTCGGCGCGATCGCGCTGAGCTGCTGGTACGTGCTCTCGTCGATCGCATTGTTGACCGCGATGATCAGGTCGGGGTCGGCCGCGGCGACGGTTTCGACGACGAACTTTGTGGTGGCGTCGGCAAGGGCGACGGGATCGGCACCGTGCACGCTCGGATCCGCCCACACCCCGATGCCGTCGTCGGTCGAGCCCTTCCACACCGGCACCAGCACCGGCGTCAGCCCGAGGGAGAGGAGCACGTCGGCGTCTCCGATGCCCACCGCCGCGATGCGCGTCGGGGCCTGAGTGACGGTGGTCGAACCGAATTTGTGATCGATCGTGACCGGGAAGGCAGCCGGTTCGGCGTGGCCGGCAGCAGCGTCACCGACGTCGCTGCCGGAGCCGTCGTCGCTGCAGCCGGCCACGGCTATCCCGGCAAGTGTCGCGAAACTGATCGACAGCATGGCACGTCGGCTCAACGTCGGAGTCATATCCGGTCCTCTCAGGCTTTGGGTAGCCTAACCATAGAGGACACGTCGGGCACGTGCGGCCGCGACCTCAGCTCACCGCGCCGGCGTCGAGGTCGGCAATCGCCCCGGTCACCTCGGGCACGGAGGTGGCGGTGACATCGTCGAGCCCCGGGACGGACCGGTAGTACGCCCGGACCCGGTTGTCCTCGCAGTGGTACTCGACGACCCCGAGTTGCTGCAGCGTTCCCGGTACGGCGTCGTCGACGTCCCCGACGAAGCCGGTAGCTGGCGCCCAGACCTCGACGGCGTCACCTCGCCACGTCTGGCGGTAGCAGTGCAGGTGTCCGCTGCCCACGGCCGCGAGGGACACCTGGTCGAGCAGAGCGAGCAGACGCGTCCTCGACTCTCCGATGTCGACGGCATGCCCGACCGGCTCGTCCAGTGCGCTCCAGATCGGCTTGTGGAGGAACACGATCACCGGCCGGCCGCTCAGTTCGGCCACGGACCGTTCGATCCACTGCCACTGCGCGGCCTCCCGGTCGAGTCCCGACCCGAACAGTTCGCTGTTCAGGCCGAGGACGGTCCACCCGTCGACGTCGCGCCGCCAGTGATCGGGGCCCCACACCGCCTCGAATGCCGCGACCCGCTCGTCGCTGACACCGATCCCCTTCCACGGCGTCTCCCCCGGTTCCCCGACGTCGTGGTTGCCGGGCACGACGACCACGGGAGCGGTGAACCGCTGCATCAGTTCACGGGCGTGCGCACGGTCGTCGGCGTCGTCGGGATGGATGATGACGATGTCACCGGAGTGGACGATCAGGTCGGGACGGACCTGATCGTTCACGTAGTCGACGATGCGATCGAAGTTCTCCTGCGTGCGCCCGCCGCGGGCGGTCAGGTGTGTATCACTGATCTGGACGATCTTCATCGAAACTCCTTCGAATTATGTTTGGCCGTGCACTATTTGAGGCCCGAGCGGACGAATGCGTCACGCACGTAGCGCTGGAGGAACAGGTAGATCAGGAAGATGGGCAGGCAGGCGAGACCGGACGCCGCCATCACCGCGCCCCAGTTGTTGCCCTCCGCACCGAGGAAGCCGCGAATTCCGATCTGGACGACCGCGTTCGACTGCCGCATGATCAGCGAAGGCCACAGGTACTCGTTCCACGCCGAGATGAACAACATGATGCCCAGTGCCGCGAGCGCCGGCCGCATGTTGGGCAGCACCACCTTCCACAGCGTGGACCACGAGTTCTGGCCGTCGATCTGCGACGCGTCCAGCAACTCCCGGGGGAAGGCCTCCATGTGCTGGCGCATGAGCAGGACGCCGAACGCCGAACACAGGTTCGGGATCACGATCCCGGCAACGGTATCGAGCAGGCCCATCTGTGAGATGAGGAGATAGTTCGGGATCATGGTGACCTGGAACGGCACCAGCCAGGATCCCACGAACAGCAGGAACAGGACCTGCTTCCCGAAGAAGGTCCACCGTGCGAACGCGTAGGCGGCCAGGATCGCGACGAGGAGCTGGCTCACCGACATCGCCAGCGCCATGACGAACGTGTTGACCAGCATCGACGCCATCGGAATGGTCTCCCACACGTAGCGGAAGTTGTCGAGACTGAACGGGGACGGCACGGGGCTGACCGACAGGGAGTCCTCGGGACGGCGGAACGCGGTGGCGAACATCCAGTACACCGGGAAGATGCTGAAGACGGTGACCGCGGCGAGCACCACGTGTCCCGTCGCCACCCGTCCGACGGAACGGGTGGCGACCGGGGCGTCGCCGGGATCGCGGGCCGGGACTGTGGCGGCCGTGCGGGTCGGCGCCTCGACGAGTGCAAATGCCATGGGGTGTCCTAGTTGTCGTAGAAGCTCAGCCGGTCCGACACACGGACGAACACGACGGCGATCAGCCCGAAGCCCAGGAAGAACAGGGTCCCGGCCGCAGCCGACAGCCCGGCGTCGAAATTCTGGAATCCGAACTCGTACAGCAGGTAGTAGATGTTGGTGGAGGCGCCGCTGGGGCCGCCCTGGGTGACGATGTCGATGATCGGGTAGGCCCACTGCGCGCCCAGCAGGATCGTCATGAGGCCGAGGAACACGAGCGTCGGCGACAGCAGCGGCAGCGTGATCCTGCGGGTGATCGTCGATTGCGATGCGCCGTCGAGTGCCGCAGCCGATGCGTAGTCGGGATTGATTCCGGCCAGTCCGGCTGAGATGACGAGCACACCGAAGCCGAGCATCTGCCATCCGACGATGAGCACGACCCCGAGCATCGCCAGGCCGGGTTCACGGAACACGTTGCCCAGTTCGAATCCGAGGGTCGCGGCCACCCGGGGAATCGTGCCGCCCTCGGGATTGAACAACCACCGCCAGATCGCGCTGCCCGCCACCGGGGTGATGAGAAACGGAACGAAGATCAGCGCCTGGTAGAGCGTCTTCCATCGTCCCGCGACCCGGTTCGACAGCAACGCGACGACCATCGGCAGCAGCAGCGAGAACACCATGAACGCGAGCACGTACACGATCGTGTTCCGCAGCGCCTGGTGGAGTTCGGGCAGCGACAGAACCCGGACGTAGTTGTCCATTCCCACGGGAACTTTCGGGCTGGTGGGCACCATGTTCCACTGGTAGAACGACAGCCCGACGGTCTCCCCCAGCGGCTTGTAGATCCACACGACGAGCAACACGACGGCAGGCAGCAGGTACAGGTACGGCGCAAGACCGCGTCCTACCCGTGCAACCGGTGACGGTCGCGTCGTCGTCTCGGCGCTTCCGGCGGACGACGTGGGCGGAACTTCGACGAACATCAGACGCCGGGCGCCGTGAGCTGTTCGATCGACTGCCGAATGTCGTCCGCAGTCATCTCGTACACCGCCGGGGACACGTCGAGCGGGACCACCGTGTGCAGCACGCGGTCGCGGTAGACGTGCACCATGTTGAAACCCTGGGCGCCGTCCTGGCCACGGATGCTGCCCGCGTCGACGAGCAGATCCTGCGTGTAGCAGGTGGCCGAGGCGACCGACACCGGGATGCCCGCGAACGTGCACGTCGTGGAGTAGTGCAGGTGGCCCGCGAGGATTCCGCGAACGTCGGTGCCCGCGAGCACCGCCTCGAGCCGGTGCTGTTCCTTCAACTCGACCGACTCGATGGCGTCGAGCAGGCCCGGCACCGGCGGGTGGTGCAGGGCGAGCAGGGTGCCGTGCGGTGCGGGCTCGGCCAGGACGTCGGTCAGCCAGGCGAGCTGCTCTTCGCTGATCAGCCCGTGATGGAATCCTGGAACCGTGCTGTCCAGCACGATGATCCGCAGTCCGTTGACATCGACGACCGCGTCGACCGACTCCTCGGTGGGTTCGGCGTCCAGCAGACCGCTCCGAAAGGCAGGCCGGGCGTCGTGGTTGCCCATCACCCAGATCACCTTCGCGCCGAGTCGCTCCGCGGCAGGCTCGACGATCCGGCGCAGACGCACGTATGCCTCGGGCTCGCCCATGTCGGCGAGGTCGCCGGTGAACACGATGGCCTCGGGCCGCCTGCCGGCCTTCTCGAGTCGGTCGAAGAGACGGGTGAGGTTGGCGTCGCTGTCGACGCAGTCGTGGAGCAGGTCACCGTCGGTGACGAAGTGGGTGTCGCTGACGTGCAGGATGTAGTGATCCGGTTCGCCGTACTGGGACATGAATGTTTCTCCTGTGGATGTGGATGTCAGGCGACGAGTGCGCGACGCAGGTCGTCGAATTCGCCCTCGGTCATGCCGTGGGCCCGGAGGTAGCCGCGGACGCCTCCGTGGGTGGTGGTGATCGAGTCGAGAGTCGTGCGCATCAGCGCGGACGGGCTGGCGCCGACCAGGTGGTCGACGTCCACGCCGTCGGGAAGGCCGCGGGCGCGCATCTTGTCGGCCATCGCGAGCGCCCACTCACCGGCCAGCAGAACCTCGGACATTGCGTAGTCGGCCACGATGTCGCGCTGATCGACACCCACCGCCGCAAGGGTCAATGCGACGACCAGACCGGTGCGGTCCTTGCCTGCGGTGCAGTGCACGACGGTGGGGTCGTCGCCCGAGCCGGCGATGGCACGGACTGCGCGGGTCAAGCGATGTCCGTAGTTCCCGACCATCTCGCGGTAGACGACGGCGAGGTCGAAGTTCGCGCCGTCGAGGTCGATCTCCCCCTCGTACACCGGCAGGTGCTCCACCCGATGTCCGACACCGTCGAGAGCGTTCGGGCTGTCGTCCAGTTCCTGCTGTTCGCGGAGGTCGATGACGAGTGCGAGTTTCCGCTCGCGGAGGAGGTCGCGCGCCGGCTGGTCGAGCTTGTGCAAGGCGTCCGACCGGAACAGCTTGTTCCACTTGGTCGTTCCCGCGTCCGTGGAAAAGCCGCCGAGATCGCGAAAGTTGTACGTGCCGGTCAGATTCAGGCGCCGATGATTGCTCGGCGCCGGCAGAGTGCTGGTCATGTTTCGGTGTCTCGTTCCGTTCGGAAGGTGGTTACCGGATGAGGTCTTGGACGCGCTGCTGCGCCGCCTGCATGGTGGTGGCCGGGTCCTTGCCGTAGTACACCGAGTCCTCCACCGCCTGTTCGAGAATGTCGTCGGCCTGCACGTAGCTGTTGCCGGGGTAGGACTTCCACGCCTCGAGCTTGTCGAGTTGTCCGAGGTTGGGCGCCAGCAGCGGATTGTTGTCGGCCCATTCCTTCAGCGACGCCGGGTCCTGCGTGAGTGACGGGCGCAGCGGCAGGTAGCCGATCTTGCTGGAGATCTCGGTGTACGCGTGATCGCTCGTCATGAACGTGATGAACTCCCACGACGCGCGCTGCTTCGCCGGATCCTGCGAGAACGTGAACAACGCCGACCCGGAATTGGTGGGCACGGCGTCGTGGCCGTCGAAGGCGGGCATCGGTGCGGCCCGCAGGTCCCAGCCGCCGGTGGCCGCCGACTTCATGAACATCCCCTGCAGCGCCGACGTCTGCAACTGGATCGCCACGTCACCCTTCGCGAAACTTTCGTACTGGGTGGTCGAGTCGAGATTGGCGAGGACGCCGTCGTCGTACATCTGCCGCAACGTGGTCACCGCCGATACCGCCTCGGGCTCACCGAATTCGATGGTCGTGCGGTCCTGCGACAGCACGTCGCCGCCGGCCGACCGGAACAGCGCCTGCATGCACCAGTTTCCGCCCTTCACCGAGCACGACACGGACAGCGCCGGCTTGCCCGTCGCCGCAGTCACCGCCTTCGCGGCGGCCGCGACCTTCGGCCACGTCGACAGGTCCGCGTCGGCCGGCAGGCCGGCCTTCGCGAGTGCCGTCGCGTTGTAGAAGAGGGTGGGTGTGGAGAACACGTACGGGATGCCGAACGTCTCGCCGTTCCAGTCGCCGAGCGTCGCGGCCCGCGGGTGGAACGGGTGCTCGCCGCCGAACGTCGCGTCCACGGCCTCCGCGCCGAACAGTCCGTCGAGCGACTGGGCACCGAGTTCGTTGACGGCGAAATCGAGGGTGTCGAAGGTCAATTGGGCCACATCGGGCGGCGAGCCGGCGAGCATCTGTGTCTGCACGCTACTCGCCGTTCCGGACCCTGCGGTGCCGCTGCCCTGCGGCGGCTGCGCCTTCACGTGGATGTTCGGGTGCTCGGCCTCGAAGTCGGCGACGAGGCCGTTGATCGTGTCCGACCACAGTCCCGCCTGCTGGAGGTTGTACGACTCGAAGACGATGTCGACCTGCTGGTTCGGGTCGAGTTCGGGCACCGGTTCGCCGCTGCCGGCAGCCCCGGGTGCGGCGCCGCCCGTGGCACAGCCGGCCAGGGTGGCGGCGGCCACGGCCGCGGCCAGCACGGCAGAGAGTGTCGATTTACGCATCACGCTGCTCCTGTTGCGGAAAGTGTTTCGGAGTGAATCGGGGGTTGAAGGTCGGCGAGTTCGGGGACGTCGACCCATTCCAGACGGCGTCCGGTCGCGCGGTCGAAGAGGTGCAGGTGGGCGGGATCCGCGGTGAGGACCGCGGACCGGTGGGCGTGCAACGCGATCGGCCGGGGCGCCCGGACGCAGACAGTCGCACCGCCGACCTCGCAGTACGCGACCTGCTCGCTGCCGAGGTTCTCGACCGACGTCACGTCCACCGACAGCCGCACGCCCGCTTTCTCGGCGGGATCGACCACCCGGAGATGTTCCGGCCGGATCCCCAGGACGATGTCGCGGCCCTCGGTCTGTCCCGGCCACAGCGGCGCGGTCACTCCCTCGGCCGACGCCACGACCGTCCCCTGCACCGTGCGGACCCGCGCGTCGAGCAGATTCATCGCGGGACTGCCGAGGAAACCGGCGACGAACACGGATGCCGGACGGTCGTAGACGTCCTCGGGCGTTCCGACCTGTTCGAGAGCGCCGTTGTCGAGCAGGGCGATCCGCGTCGCCATCGTCATCGCCTCGACCTGATCGTGGGTGACGTACACGAACGTGGCTCCGAGCCTGCGATGGAGTTCGGTGAGTTCGCGCCGCGTCGCGGTCCGGAGCTTGGCATCGAGATTGGAGAGCGGCTCGTCCATCAGGAACGCCTTCGGATTGCGCACGATCGCGCGCCCGACCGCGACGCGTTGCCGCTGGCCGCCGGACAGCTCCTTCGGCTTTCTGCCCAGCAGGTGAGCGATGTCGAGTTGCTGCGCGACGGCCTCGACACGCTCGGCGGCCTCGGACTTGCGCATCTTCTTCACGCGCAATGGAAACGCGAGGTTCTTCGCGACGCTGAGGTGTGGGTAGAGCGCGTAGCTCTGGAAGACCATCGCGACGTCCCGGCGCCGGGACGGGGCGGCGGTGATGTCTTCGTCGTCGAGCAGGATACGGCCGCCGGTCGGCTCGAGGAGGCCCGCGAGCATCCTCAGCAGCGTGGTCTTGCCGCAACCGCTGGGCCCGAGGAGGACGAGGAAGTCGCCGTCCCGGATGTCGAGGTCGATGTTGTCGACCGCGGTGAAATCTGCGAACTTCCGACTCAGATTCTCGATCCGAATCCTGCCCATTGGCCTCTCCCGATGAAATGACGTTACCCAATCTCAGCGAGACGGGAATTTCGTTACATCGGTAGTTAGCCAGGCTCAGGTTAATGGCGAGCGAATGGCTGTCCAATCATCGGTGATGCTTCGCGCAACTACCGGAGCCGGACGCCCTCACGGATGGATCAGCGGCACAATCTGTTTGAACGTCGCCGCGGCCGCCTCCGCCGATCCACCCCGCACCCGGCAGACGGCGATCTGCAGGCTGATGAGGAACGCAATCTGCACCACGGTGGCCGACGCACCCAGCCCACCCCACGGCCCCGTGCCGCCACCGATGACGAGCCCGATATCGGATTTCTCCACCAGCGTCGATCGGGCGTAGCTGGTGACGCCGATGACCGTGGCGCCCGCCGCGCGGGCGGCCTCCACCGGCCGCAGGGTGACCGTGTTCAGCCCGCTGTCGCTCACCGCGAGGCACACGTCGCGGGAGGTGAGGCGCCCCGCAGTCAATTGCTGGATCACGGCATCGGTCGGTGCCTCGGCGTGGCGGCCGTTGAGAATGAACCGGACGGCCACGGCAGCCGCCGACGGTCCAGAACCGCCGTTCCCCACCACGACTACCCGCTCCGCCGTCGCGAGCGCCGACACCGCCCGTTCGAATGCGTCTTCGTCGAGGGGTGCGAGAGCGCCGGCGAGGTCCGTCGCCAGTTCGGCGAACACCGCCCGCACCAGCCCCGAACCGCTCTTTTCGGCCGGGAGTTCTCCCGAGGGACCCGTGTCGGCGGCACCCAGATCCCTCAGCAGAAGCATCCGCAGGTGCTGGAACCCCTTGAAACCGAGATTCTGGCAGGCCCGGATCACCGTGGCCGTCGACGTCCCCGCATTCTCGGCCACGTCGGCGGCGGACCACCAGGCAACCTCGCTCGGGCGCGCGACGCAGACCTCGGCGACGCGACGTTCACTCGGCGCGAGTGACGGCGCAATGGCACGGATCGCGGACAGGGTCGCTCCCACGGGCGGGTCGCTCGGTGACGAACTCATCCGACCTGGATAACACACGGCCGTGAACGACCGACGTCACGCCGTGCCCCACCGCGCGATGTCCGATTACGCCGAGGACTACACGAGTTCAGGCGTCGCCGAGACCCGTGGGCGCGCGGACGTCGAAGACATGCATCATCTGAGACAAGGTCCTGTAGTACCCGACCAGTACCACGAGTTCGAGTAGCGCCGGCTGACCCAGGCCGGCTTCGAATCGACGGAAGTCCTCGTCTTCGAGGGTGGTGGTGCCCTCGAGAAGATGACGGCAGAAGTTGTGCGCCGCCTGTTCGGTGGCATCCTCGGAGCGGAACTCGCCGCGCCGAAGCGCCGCCATCTCTTCGTCTCTCAGCCCGACGGCGCGTCCGACCCGTTCGTGGGCATATCGTTCGAACTCGCTGTCCGTCGCGGCGGCGACGGTGAGGATCGCGATTTCTCTGACCCGGGACGTCATCTCCGTCCGATACCGCACCGCACTTCCGAGCTCTTGCAGGGCCGAACCGAGGCCGGGCACGTGCAGCATCAGTCCGAAGGGCCCGTTGAGCCGGCCTTCACCGTCCCGAAGGGCGAACAGCTGTGGTCCCTCCGCGCGGGGGCCCGTCACGATGCTGTCGTACAACGCATTTTGCTCGGCGTCCAGCTCGGCGGGCGCCAGGGTCTTGATCCGTGAATCTGGCATGGAATTACCATCTTTCAGAAAAGTGGCCGGGTAGGCGCGATGATGAGACACAGAGTATGCCGCACCAGGCTCTGCACTCCTCGGTCGACACCGAATCACATCCCGAACCGAAGCTATTCGTCTGATGGATGCCGCGCATACGGGACTGGGGGTTCCCGAATATTCCCTGATTCGCCACTCTTGAGCCACGGCCCACGGTGGTAGTGGGCTCCGATACCAGACGAAGAGGTGACGTCGACGTGACAGCCCCGGTGGGGAACTCTGCCCGATGCGAGGTCCAGTCCTGCCCCGACATCGAGTTCGGTCGCTTCGACGGCCACATCCTCCGACTCGATTTGTCTCTCCCGATCGGCGTTGATGCCCCCGCTGTCGTGCTTTACCTGCACGGCGGCGGCTGGATGATCGGATCTCGCAAGAGTCGTGCCGTGCGGGCGGAACGACTCGCTCGGCACGGGTTCGCTGTCGCGAGCATCGACTACCGTCCCTCCACCGCGGCACCCTTCCCTGCCCAGATCGTCGATGTGGGCGCCGCGATCGAGTGGCTGAAAGGCCCTGGACAAGCCTTCGGACTCGACTCGAATCGTCTCGCCCTCTGGGGCGCGTCGGCGGGCGCCCACTTGGCGCTACTGGCCGCCGCCACTCCCACCATTCCGCGCGTGCAGCATCGCCTTCCGAGTCCGGCCGCGAACGTGCGGGCCGCCGTCGGCTTCTTCGGATGCTATGACCTCACCTCCCGGGGCGACGACGATCGCCCGGACGCCGGTTCCGGGATACCGCGCGAGATCCTCGAACAGGAATGGCCGCCGGGGGTCCCCGCACCGCCTTCGTCTCGGTACCTGAGAGCTCGACTGCTGGGGGTCGACGAATCGACGTTGAGCGATCGTGACCTGGCCACCATCAGCCCGTTCGCGAAGGCGCATCACATCCGCGTGCCGATCTTTCTCCTCCACGGAACACGCGACTCGATCACGTCCGTGCAGCAGAGCCGACGGATGGCTCGTGAACTGCGACGCCTCGGCGGGACGGCGCGCCTGAGTCTTCTCGAGGGTGCCAATCACGAGGACGCCGCGTTCGACACGGACGCCACCATCGCCAAGGTCGCCGCCTTCCTCCGCGAACACCTGGGCCCGTTCTGCACCCCGCCACTTACTTCCAAACATGTTATCCAACAAGGAGATTGATTCGATATGACCGCTCGCGTAGTTGTCGTCGGTGGTGGACCGTCGGGCCTGACGGTTGCGACCGAACTGTCACGGGCCGGGGTCGAGGTCGTTGTTCTCGAACGTCGAACGCAGCCGGTTCAGTCACGAGCCGGGACCATTCTGCCGAGAGTGCTGGAGCTACTCGATTCCCGGGGCCTGGCGCAGAAATTCATCGACCGGGCCGCGACCATTCGCTCCAACCCCCTGATACCCGTTCACATCTGGGCCGGGATGCAACCGGTCGACTGGCGGCATCTCGAATCGCGGTTCGGGTTTCGGCTGGTTCTTCCGCAGAACCACACCGAGGACCTGCTACTGGAGGAAGCACTCCGACTCGGAGTCGTCGTCAAGCACGGCGTGACTGTCGAATCCGTAGTCCAGCACTCCGACACGGTGACCGTGAACGCAGCGACCGAGGACGGACCCGTCAGCCTGTCCGCCGACTATCTGGTCGGCGCCGACGGCGGACGCAGTACGGTGCGGTCCCAACTCGGACTCGGTTTCGAGGGACACGGGCCGACATTCACCGGAATCGTGGCAGACCTGAGGATGGAAAGGCCGTGGCCCGAAGCGCGGCGGATGATCGACAACGACAAGGGCTGGATCACCTCGTTTCCGTTCGGCGAGAACGAGTCGATCACCCGGTTCAACATCGTGCACGCCGAACGCAGGCATGCCGCTCCGGGGGAACTGGTGACCGCCGACGAAGTTCGCCGATGCCTCACCGATGTTCTGGAGAAGGACCTGCCGTTCGACGAATTGGTGTGGGCGTCTCGCTTCACCGACTCCCTGAGAATCGCAACCAGATTCCAGCAGGGCCGAGTGTTCCTCGTCGGCGAATCTGCCCGCATCCACTACCCCGCGAGCGGCGTCGGGATGAACTTCTGCATCCAGGATGCATTCAACCTCGGGTGGAAGCTCGCCGCCGTCATCAACGGACACGCAGGACCGGCACTCCTGGCGACCTATGAGACCGAACGCCGGCCGGTCGCGGAGGCACTGCTGCGCAGTGTCGCGGCACAGTGCTCGGTCCAGTTCGACTTCACACCGGAGGGGGTGGCGTTCAAGCGAATGTTCGAACGCGACCTGTTACCGATTCCGGAGGTCAATCGCCGAATCGGACTCGAACTCAACGGGCTGTCCTTCCCCTATCCGACCGATTCACACCACCATCCGATGGTCGGGCACCGCTGCCCCGATCTGGATCTCGTCACCGGGAACGGTCCGACGAGGATGGGGGAAATGCTGCGCGAGAATGCCCTCGTCCTCATCGACGCCACCGGGGCAGGCACCTACTCGGCCCTCGCACTGGAGGGCCTGCCGGTTCGCGCCCACACCGGCCACGTCGTCCTCGCTCCCACCGGGCTCGACGACGTCAAGAGCCTGCTGGTCAGGCCCGACGGCTACATCGCGTGGGCCGGTGCCGACGCCCCCGCGACGGAGGATGCGCAGCTGGCGATCAAGCGCTGCCTCGCCGTCGAGTGAGCTGCCCGGGGGTGAGGGCACTCACCTGAGTGAGCGAACGAGTTGCGCTCTGAGCCAGCGATGTTCGGGATCCGCGTTGTACATCGGGTGCCACCACAGTGCATGGTTCAGCGGGGCGAGATTCAGAGGGAAGTCCACCGGCCGAATTCCCATTCCGCTCATCCGAGTCGCCAGTCGCTCCGGCAGGAGGGCGATGCGATCGGTGTGGGCGACGAAATACGGTAGAGCCAGATAGTTTTCGCCGACGACCTGCACGTACGGCTCGACTCCCTGCGCCCTTACCTGATGCAGCGGTGTCGTCGCGGCGTGGGGATGCGTCTGAAACACCGCCCACGGGTACTCGGTCAGCTGATCCAGCCGTACTGCGTCCCCGATGTGCTCGTTGTCCTCGGCCACCATACAGACCCACCGGTCGGAGAAGAGATCGACCGACGGCAGGTCGCTGACGAAGCCACGGGGCACGACCAGTGCATCGGCAGTCCGCAGGCTGTCCGATGCACGGTCGACGATCTCGGGTCTCAACTGCACGAAGTTGATGCGTAGGTGCGGGGCCTGCGCCAACAGATCACGGGTGATCGTGTCACCGACGGCAGCGAGCATGTAGTCGGACATGATCAGGGTGAACTCGCGGCTGGACCGTTCGATCTCGATGCCCGGCTCGGCGTCGAGCACCCGGTCGACTGCGGAGATCGCGACCGTCGTGCGCTCGACCAAGCTGCGGGCGAGCGGGGTGAGTTGATAGGAGTTGCCCACCCGAGCGAGTAGCGGATCCCCGAAGTACCTGCGAAGCCGCGCGAGCGCCGCACTCATCGCCGGCTGGCTCAGTCCGACTTCGATCGCTGCTCGGCTCACGCTTCGCTCGCGCAAGAGCGCGTCCAAGGACACGATGAGGTTGAGGTCGAGCTTGGCACGGTTGCCGGAGATCCGCTGTATCGAGCTCATGGATGCAGACTATATGCGACCCGGCATTCCCAAATAACCTCGGGAAAATGAGACTGATGGAAGTCAATCTTCCTCTCTCCGAACAGGACACTCATGGACCCGAGTCATGCCCGACCACGCCGCACACTCCTACGGGGAGCGACGGTCGTCAGCGTCGATCCGGATATCGGAGACTTCGACCGAGCCGACATCCTGATCAGTGATGATCTGATCGCAGGAATCGATTCGCGGATCGACGTCGAGCCGGAGGTCGAGGTCGTCGACATCGACGGAATGATCGCCCTTCCCGGATTTGTCGACACGCACCGCCACACCTGGCAGAGCGTCATGAGGCACGGATACGCCGAACTCGACCCCCTCCAATATTTCGACGAAATGCTCCGGGGAATCGGAGCGGCGTATGTGCCCGAAGACGTCAGGATCGGAAACCTCCTCGGTGCAGTATCGGCGTTGAGTGCAGGCACGACCACCGTCTTCGATTGGTCCCACATCCAGAACTCGCCCGAGCATTCCGACGCTGCGGTGGCCGGCCTGCAGGAGTCGGGCATCCGTGCCGTCTTCGGACACGGATGGCCGCTGCTCGACGACGGCCAGTGGACCGAGAACAGCACACTTACCCACCCGGCCGACATCGAGCGGCTACAGAAGCAGTACTTCACCGATCCGAACGGACTCGTGACTTTGGCGATGGCGGCCAGGGGCCCGGAAATGACCGCGCCCGGGGTGTGGCAGGCCGATCTCGCCTTCGCACGCGAGCTGGGCATCCGCACGTCGGTGCATGCCGGCGCCTACAGCCACAACGAGCCGGTACACGCAGTGGACCAGTACGGCAGGGCCGGTCTTCTTGCCGACGATCTGACCTTCGTGCACTGTTGCCGCTCCTCCGACGCCGAACTCGAGATGATCGCCGAGGCCGACGCCACCGTGTCGATCGGCGTGCACTGCGAGCTCAACTCGCAAGGAATCGGTGACGTTCCCCTCGACCGCATGCTCGCCGCAGGCATCCGACCGAGCCTCAGTGGGGATACCGAAACCAAATGCAGCGGAGACATGTTCACCCAGATGCGCATGCTCTTCGGCTACCACCGTTCGTGGATGGGCGGCGGTCACAGCTCCGTCTCCCCGGCCCACGCGCAACTGTTTCTCAGAGATGTGCTCGCATTCGCCACCATCGAGGGCGCGAGAGCACTCGGGCAGGACGATCGCATCGGCTCGCTCACTCCGGGTAAGCAGGCCGACATCATCCTTGTCCGTGCAACGGACCTGAACCTGACGCCTGTGCTCGATCCCGTGGCGTCTGTGGTTCTCGCCGCTCACGAGGGCAATGTCGATTCGGTTCTCGTCGGTGGGCGATTCGTCAAACGCGCCGGAGTCTTGCTCGGGTGCGATCGGTCCGCTCTCGTGCGCTCGGCGGCGGCATCGCAACAACGGATCCTTGCGAGACGAGCAGGCAGATAGCACGTGCACGCTTACGAACAGGACATATTCATCACACGAATTCCCTCCATCACGACTGACTGCTTCCCGGATAACCCGAGAACAGGAACAGTGATGGTCATCACCGACGCAACAAAGGAGCAAGGCATTGACCATGTCACGCGTGGACGAATTCCGGCGCGGGTGGCCGACGCTGTCAGCAGCCGCCGTGGGTGTCGGGACCGGGGTGTCCGGGCTCGCCATCTACTCGGCAGGGCTGTTCACCAGTGATCTCGGTAGGGAGATCGGCCTCAGCGCTGCGATGTACGGGCTGTCCATCACCTTGCTCACCTTCGGGATGGCGCTCGCCGCACCGATCGTCGGGTACGCCGTCGACAAGTTCGGAGTCAAGGCACCGACAATCGCCGGAGCACTGTGTCTGGCAGCCGGATTCGCCGCACTGGGAACTGTCGTGCACTCGGTGCCGGCATACCTGACAGCGATGGCAGCGATCGGATTCTTCGGCGCAAGTTCCGGACCGATTGCATTCACCCGGGTAGTCAGCAGCTGGTTCGACCGCGCCAGAGGCCTCGCACTCGGCATCACGATGATGGGAATGGGACTGTCCGGCGCCATCATTCCAGTCGCCATCGGCCGCATCATCGACGTCGAAGGATGGCGGCTCGGTTACCTCACGTTGGCCTGCATCGCGCTCGCCGGAACGCTGCCCACCCTCTTCCTCCTGAAGGTTGCGCCCCGAACCGGAAGTACACCTGGCACGCCCGAACAGTCCGCCGACGACGGCGAGGACTTCTCGACCATCCGAAAGGACCCCCTCTACTGGCGGCTGATCCTCACATTCGGCCTGATGTCGGTCGCATTCACCGGGCTCGTTCCCTATCTCGTGCCCATGCTGCGGCAGTACGGGATGAGCGTCGGCGGTGCGGCATCGATCGCATCGATCATGGGACTCGCCGTCATCCTCAGTCGACTGGTGATCGGACTGCTCATCGACATTCTCCGGCCTACCGCGGTCGCAGCCTCACTCTGTCTGCTGTGCGCCACCGGCGTCGTGCTGTTCGCAGTGGGCGGAGTCGGATTCGCCCCTGTCCTGGCCTTTACGCTGGGGTGCATGCTCGGTGCCGAGCTGGACATGGTGGGCTACTTCACGTCCCGGTACTTCGGACTCGCCGCCTTCGGAAAGGCCTACGCGGGCCCCTACATGGCATTCGTCCTCGGCGGTGGCATCGCGCCCCTGTGGGTCGGCGCCGTGGTGGGCCGAACGGGGAGCTACACCGCAGTCCTCTACGGGGTCGCCGCGCTGACGGTGCTCTGCGCCGTCGCCTTCGTGGCCCTGCCCTCCCCGCGGGGCGCGAGGTACGTCGCCCCCGACCCTTCCGAGGCGAGTACGCCATCCGCCTCGGTTCCCGCGGACCGCTAGCGGCTACATCGTCTCGACGACGGTCCCCAGGTCGTGCACGTGCTCTTCGTCCGGCGACGTGGGGCTCGGGGTGATGTCACCGCGTGCGGTGTGTGCCATCGAGATCGCCTCACCTGCGGCGAAGGCCACGGGTACGGCCACGACAACGGACAGCAGGGCTGCTCCTGCGTCGAACACCAGGCGTGCGACTCCGAACGCGCAGTTCGCTGTCTGTCGGATCGTCATCGTCCGCCTTCCTTCACCCGAGCCCACAGGACGTAGCGGACCACTCCCCTTTGCAAGATCATTACCCGTTCGACGTTACGAGGGGCCTGGACTACTCGCGAGTACCAAACCGACCATCTCGAACGGTTTTCCTCGTCGGCCGTCGAATCCGGGTCCGGAGGCAGGGAAAGACAGGCACACATCCAGGTAATTCGGCCGGTGCGCCCGGCCCGCACGGGAGGCCACGCTGTAACCAGCGACACACACGACGAGCGTACTGGAGTAACGACGGCATGGACCCACACACCGGACACCGGGGATATCACCTGGTTCAGACGCTCCGTCCGCATCCGGCACGGCCGGGGCAACTCGCATTGGATGCCGCTTCGACCAGGATCGGAATCCCGTGCACCCTCGGCGCGGGCGACCACTCCGCCTTCGACAGCTCCGGCCTCGTCCAATGGGCGTACCGACAGGCGGGAGTGCCAGTTCCCCGCACCACCTACGAGCAACTCCGGCACGGGACAGCCGTCGACGAGAACAGCCTGCAGCCCGGTGACGTCATCCTCTTCTACGGGGGCGGCCACGCGGGACTGTATGCAGGCAACGACACCGTCGTCCATGCACCCGCCCCGGGACGGCCGGTCGCGCGAGTAGCCATGAATTCCATGTCGTTTCACGCAGCGCGCCGATACTGACGACGGGAACGCCCCCGGCCGACCCGAACAGGGTGGCCGGGGCGTTGTCGACTACACGCTGACCCGGGGTCAGTGAGCTGCGTTGTACGCTTCCTCGATCTGCGCAGGGATACGCCCACGTGCGGACAACTCGTAGCCCTCCGCCGTCGCCCATTCCCGAATTTCCTTGGCCTTCTGACGCCCCTGCGGCGGAACCACTGCAGGAGTGGACCGACGCTTCCTTCCCCCGACCCGAGTTGCATGCTCGATGTAGTAGTCGAGAGTCTTGTGGAATTCCCTGGCGTTCTTGAGCTTCAGATCGATCTCGTAGTCGACGCCGTCGACAGAGAACGGAATGGTCTCCCCCTTGCCGTTCTTGATCGGAGTCCCGTCGATGTCGTCGATGCGTTCGACAACAACTTTGCGCGCCACAGTTCCACTCCTTCATCGTCGATAACCCGGGGAACACTACGTCGAAGTATTGTTCACCTGCCAATCCCCGACAGAGTTTTCCGATTGGAGCACCCTGTCATCCGGGTATCCGAGGGACATGACACCGAAGGACACATCCGGACCGAACACCACGAGCACCGACAGCGGCGCCCCGGGCGCGGACAAGGACGTGATGTCCGATCCCGCCGAGGACGACAAGGGTGCGGGCGCCGACTGGAGCGGCGAAGGTGGCGCGACCCCTGAGGGGCCCGCCACCGACACCGACGGCGAGCCGTCGACTGAAGACTGACACGGACACGGACGACTAGGTCACCAGGGGATCTGTCCCAGGACGACACCGATCACCAGCATCGACAGCGACACCAGCGCCGCCCGCCACAGCACCTTCTTGTGATGGTCCGCCAGCGGAACACCGGCAAGGGTCACGAGCAGGAGGATGGCCGGGACGAGGGGGCTCTGCATGTGGAACGTCTGGCCGGTGATGGAGGCACGGGCCATCTCGACCGGCTCGATGCCGTACGTGGCCGCCGTCTCGGCGAGGACGGGCATCACGCCGAAGTAGAAGGCGTCGTTGCTCATGAAGAACGTGAACGGCAGGCTCAGGATGCCGGTGATGACGGCCAGGTGCGGTCCGAGCGCGGACGGGATGATCTCGAGCAGCCACTGCGCCATCGCCTCGACCATTCCGGTGCCCTGGAACACGCCGGTGAGAACGGCTGCGGCGAACACCATCGCGACCACGGAGACGATGCTCGACGAGTGGCGGGTGATCGCTTCCTGCTGTTCCTTGACCCGCGGGAAGTTCACCGTCAGCGCGATGGAGGCGGCCACCATGAACAGCACCGGAATCGGCAGCACGTCCATCACCAGCACGACGAGCAGCGCCACCGTCACGAGCGCGTTGAACCACAACAGCTTCGGTCGCAGCGTGGGCCGCTGGGGGTCGAGCCCGTCGACGAAGCCCTGGCCGTCGTCCGAGCCGGCGTCGCCGGAACCGCCGCCCGTGCCGGGTGCGTCACCGTTGCCGCCGGACTTGGCGAGGCTGCGGCCGGAGCCGGCCGAGACGAGGAGGCGCTCGTCGGTGAGCACGAGCGTGCCGATGCGGCGGCGTTCGCTGTAGCCGAGCTGGATGGCGAACAGCAGCACCACGACCAGTCCGACCACGAGTGACGGGATCATCGGGACGAACACGTCGGACGGTGAGATATTCAGCGCCGCGGCCGCCCGGACCGTCGGGCCACCCCACGGAACGATGTTCATCGCGCCGTTCGCCAGGCCCGCGACCACCGTGAGCACCACGGGGCTGACCTTCAGCTTCATGTACAGCGGCAGCAGTGCGGACGTCACGATGATGAACGTCGTCGACCCGTCACCGTCCAGCGACACCACCATCGCGAGCACCGCGGTACCGACCACGAGCCGCATCGGGTCGTTGCGCACGAGCCGGAGGATGAGTTTCACCAGCGGATCGAACAGGCCGACGTCGATCATGATCCCGAAGAAGATGATCGCGAAGAACAGCAACGCGGCGGTCGGCGCGAGCGCCTTGATCCCGTCGGTGATCATGTCGCCGATGCCGAGACCCGCCCCGGCCGCGATACCGAATGCGACCGGGACGGCGATCAACCCGACCACGGGAGTGGCCCGTTTGGACATGATCAAGAACATGAACACGGCCACCATCAGAAAGCCGAGTGCTACCAGCATTGCCACTCCTCGTCCGAGCTTGCGTCGCGATGTGATCGCGATTACAGCAAGTGTCGGGGGGAAGGGCGCTCACAGTCACTGTTGCGTTCTTAGAGAAGGTTGTGTTCTTTGTGGTGGCAACTACCGGTGACCCCGGAGATGATCGCGCAGCGTCTCTGTCTCATACTGCGCGCGGAACAGCCCCCGCTTCTGCAGGACGGGGATCACCTCGTCGACGAACTCGCCGAGGCTGCTCGGGTAGAGCGGAGGCATCAGATTGAACCCGTCCGCCCCGCCGCGGCGGAACCACACCTCGATCTCGTCGGCGACCGACTCCGGGGTGCCGATCATGGTGCAGTGCCCGCCCCCGGCCGCCAGAGTGCCGAGCAGCGACCGCACGGTGGGCCGATCCTTCTCGATGATCCGCAGGATCGTGTCGTATCGGCCCTGCGGTCCGGTGAACTCCGACAGCGGCGGCAATGCCGGAACGGGTGCGTCCAATTCCCAGGCGCTGCAGTCCTGCTGGACGAACATCGACAGCTGTGCCAGCGACTGCTCGACGGGCAGGAGCGCGTCGAGTTCCGCCTTCTTGCGGTGCGCCTCCTCGGTGGTCGATCCCACGTACGTCACGAGACCGGGCATCACCGTCACCGAGTCGGCGTCACGGCCGGCCGCGCGGATGCGCCGCTTCACGTCCGCGTAGTAGCTCTGCGCGGCCGTGAGGTCGTAGGCGACGGCGTAAATGCCCTCGGCGCAGCGGGCGGCCAGGTCACGCCCCTGATCGGACGCGCCCGCCTGGAACAGCACCGGACGGCCCTGCGGTGAGCGCGGCACGTTCAGCGGACCGTCTACCAGAAAGTGCTTGCCCCGATGCTCGACCGGCTTCACCTTGGCCGGATCCGCGAAGATGCCCTCCCGGTCGAGCACGAGCGCGTCCGGCTCCCACGAATCCCACAGAGCGAGTGCCACATCGACGAATTCCGCGGCACGCGAATAGCGATCGTCGTGCGGCGGCATCTCCTCGAGTCCGTGATTGCGCGCCTCGGCGTCGAACATGGACGTCACCACGTTCCAGCCGGCACGGCCGCCGCTGATGTGGTCGAGCGACGCCAGCATCCGGGCGGCGTGGAACGGCGTGTAGAACGTGGTGGACACCGTCGTCACCAGCCCGACCCGCTGCGTTGCCCGCGCCATCGCGGACAGCGCGGTGAGCGGTTCGAGGAACCACATGCCTCCGGACGCGGGGTCGCGCACCGAATGTCCGTCGGCGAAGAACACCGCGTCGAGGCAGCCCCGCTCCGCGGTCTGCGCCAACTCCTCGTAGTAGGCGATGTCGCAGAGCCGCTCCACCTGGGACGACGGGTGCCGCCACGCGGCGCCGTGGTGCCCGCAGCTGAAGAGGAACGCGTTGAAATGCAGTTGCCGGGTGCCGGTCATGTCAGTCCTTGACCAGTCCGCCGTCGACGACGAGGTTCTGGCCGGTCACCGCACGCGACCACGGGGACGCGAAGAACAGCACCGCGTCGGCGAACTCGTCCGGGGTGGTGACCCGCTGCAACGGGGTGCTCGCCGCAATGAGGTCGAACACCTCGTCGGGGGTGGCGGCGCTGGCGTCGGTGGTGCGGAGCAGCCCGCCCGAGACCATGTTGACGGTGATGCCGTCGGGTCCGAGGTCGGCGGCAAGGGTGCGGGTCAGCGACAGCGCCGCGGCCTTGGCGGCCGTGTAGTCGTGGTACGGGACGACGGGGTTCTGGAAGAGGTTGGTCCCGATGTTCACGATCCGGCCGAACCCGAGCGCACGCATGCCCGGCAGCGCAGCCTGCGTGGTGTGCAGGGTCGCCTTCACGCTGCCGCGCAACTGCGCGTCGAACGCGTCCCACGTGATGACGTCCGCCTTGTCCCGGGCGTCGCCGTTGAAGGAGAAGTCGGCGAGGGCATTGTTGATCACCGTGGTCACCGGTGATCCGAAGTGCTCCTCCGCGGCAGCGAACAGCGTCGCCACCTCCGCGGAATCGGTGACATCGGCACGGAGGGCGACCGCGCGGTCCGGGCCGAGTGACGCCGCGAGTTCCTCCGCCGCATCCCGGCTGTTCCGGTAGTTCACGACCACGCGCGCGTTCTGCGCCGCGAACGACCGCACGATGGCGGCGCCCAGGCCGCGCCCACCGCCGGTCACCAGGACGATCTGCTTGTCGAGCTGCATTGCTGTCACCTTCCGTTCGGTCGGCGACGAGACATCGGATGAGCGCATACGGCCGTCTCCGCGACATCCCTTCGCCGGCATTACCCAGTTCAGGTTCGACGGGTGTGTTCTCAGCCGCTCGGATCGTCTCCGGGCAGCACCCCGTGTCACTCGCGAACAGTGTAAGCCCAATCACCGTTTCCATTTCTTGATTGTGCACAACCTGGTTGTGTGCAACTATTCAGTGGTGACCGACAACCTCGCCCTCGACCGCCAGGTGTGCTTCGCCCTGTACTCGGCTTCCCGAGCCATGACGGCGAGATACCGGTCGATGCTCGACACGTTGGGAGTGACCTACCCGCAGTACCTGGTGCTGCTGGTGCTCTGGGAACGGGACGGTCGCGGAGTCCGTGAGATCTGCGACGCCCTCGACCTCGACACCGGCACTCTGTCGCCGCTGCTCAAGAGGCTCGACACCCTGGGCCTGGTCGAACGGCGGCGCGACTCGGCGGACGAGCGCCGCGTCGGAATCCACCTCACCGAGAAGGGTGCGGCTCTCCGCGCCGCCGCGGAGGGCATTCCCGCGGAACTCGCCCTCTCGACGGGCATGGACGTCGACGAACTCGTCGCCCTCCGCGACACCCTGTCGCGGCTCACCGAATCGCTCCACAGCGTCAACACCCCTACAGGAGAGAAGTAACCATGAACATCGTCTACACCGCCGAAGCCCTCGCCACCGGAGAAGGCCGCAACGGACACGCCCGCACGTCGGACGGCCGGCTCGACCTGAACCTCGCCATCCCCACCGAGATGGGCGGATCCGGCGACGGCACCAACCCCGAGCAGCTGTTCGCCGCCGGATACGCGGCGTGCTTCCACTCCGCACTCCAGCTGGTCGGCCGTCAGGCCAAGGCGAATGTCGCCGACTCGGCCGTCGGCGCCCGCGTCGGCATCGGCGCCACGGACGGCGGCGGATTCGGTCTCGCCGTCACCCTCGAGGTCTCGCTCCCCCACCTGCCGCGCGAAGAGGCGCTCGAGCTGACGGAGAAGGCGCACCAGGTGTGCCCGTATTCCAACGCCACCCGCGGCAACATCGACGTCACCCTCGAGGTCACGGAAGACTGAGAATCCCGCGCGGGCGTCGGGTCACCCGAACTTGTACTCGACGCCCGTCAGGTTCTCCGACAACGACCAGAGCGCGCCGGCGGTCTGCTCGTCCCGGGACTTCTTGTTGGAGCCCACCACTTTCGGGTGGCCACGCTGCTCGAACAGTCCGTCCGGCCCGATGTAGCTTCCGCCGATCACGTCGGGGGCGGTGGCCGCGTACAGCATCGGCAGCGCTCCCATCTCGGCGGACTGCGCAAAGATCCGATTGCCGACGGCCATCAGCTTGTCCTGCACGGACTCGGTGTGCGCCTGCAGATTGGTCGACGCGTATCCGGGGTGCGCGGCCACCGCCTTGACGGGAGACCCCACTGCGGCGAGCCTGCGCTGCAACTCGTACGTGAACAGCAGATTCGCGAGCTTCGACTGCCCGTACGCGCTCCACCGGTTGTACTTGCGGTGTTCCCAGTTGAGATCGTCGAGGTGGATCGTTCCCGCCTGATGCGCCGCACTCGACATCGTGGCGACACGATCGGTGATCTTGTCGAGCAGCAGTCCGGTCAACGCGAAGTGCCCGAGATGGTTTGTGCCGATCTGCATTTCGAAGCCGTCGGCGGTCTTGCGCTGCGGCACCGCCATCACACCGGCGTTGTTCACGAGCACGTCGACGGACTCGACGCCCGCCGCGAACTCCTGCACGGAGGCGAGGTCGGAGAGATCGAGACGGCGCACCTCGGCGTCGGCGCCGATCGATCGCGCGACCACCTCCCCCTTGTGGGTGTTACGGCAGGCGAGCACGACGTGCGCCCCCGCCTTGCCCAGAGCCCGCGCCGCCACCTCCCCCAGACCGCTGTTGGCGCCCGTCACGACGAACGTGCGGCCGCGCTGATCGACGATGTCCGAAGCTGTCCACTTGGTCATGGGGTCAACCCTACGGACGTCGGGACGCGGCGTGAACCCGTCACCACGCCTGCATCCCGACCAACGGCAGGTTGAGGAAACTCGGCCGGTCCGGCGACAACGCGACGTGCTGCGGCTTCAGGTGGCTGTCGGCCAGCATCGGTCCGAGCGGCAGATACCGGGGAATGCTCCCAGCGTACACGTCGACTCGCAGCCGGTGCCCCGGCGCGAGCACCGCGTCGGTAGGCACGAAGTTGATGTCCACCGGCGTCACCTCGCCCGGCACCAGCGGCTGCCGGGACTCCACCGTCAGATAGTGGTGGGGCTCGGTGTAGTCGCCGTTCGCGGACTTCGTGCTCTTCGAATCGTCCACGGCCCGCAGGGAAGCGGTGAGGGCACCGTTGGTGAGCGGTGTCGACGTGCCGTCGGGCGCGACGTCGTTCAGGGTCACCGCCCAGAACCCGTCCCGGGTGTCGAGCACCGTTTCGAGATGCAGGTTGACCGGACCCGACAGCTCGGTCGGCTGGGTGACGGGTGCACTGGTGAACGTGAGACCCTCGGCCTCGTTGAAGCGGGAGTCCTTGCTGCACACCGATCCGAGGACGACGGCGGCGCCCGCGGTGCCCTGTACGCCGTCGCGGGAGCAGAGCCCGCGCAGCCCCGGTGCGACGGTGAGTTGCGCTGCGTCGCCGGGTTTCGCCGCGACCAGGCTGCCGTCGTGCGCGGCGTGCCCGGCGGTGCCGCTGGCGGCGCCCGACAGGTACATCCGCTGATAGTCGACGCCGGCGCGCGGGAACTGATCGGTGGTGGTCCAGCCGTTGCCCTGCTGATACAGCGTGACCGGGCCGTACCCGTCGATTCCGTTGTCGACGCCCTTGAGCCACTTGTCGAACCACGCGCGTTCGAGGACGTCGAGTCGCGGCGGCGCACCCTGCTCGCCGAAACCACCGCCGAACGAGATGTGGTAGGCGTCGCTCATGATCAGCTGCTTCTCGCCGGCCGGCAGCGGGATGTCGTTGTAGACGCGCGGCTCACTGTTCGCGAAGATGTCGTGCCAGGCGCCGTACAGCATGGTCGGCACCTGAATGTTCCCCGCCTGCGCCTTGCGCTCCTCGTAGAACTGGCCGTCCTGCGCCACCCGCAACGTTCCGGCGTCGAGATCGCCGATGTTCGTCGCGGTCATGGCCGCGATCAGCGCGGGGAACAGCGTCAGCGGATCCCGCAACCGGTCCTGCAGCCACTGCTGGTCGAAGCGGCCCTGCGCGAGAGCCTGGACGTCGGGGACGAACTTGAGACCGTTGACCAGCGACAGCCACAGCGGCATGAATCCCACCCCGAGCCCGGCACCGGTTCCGACGATGTCGCGCAGCAGGTCGTTGCCCGGTTCGGTCGGGAAGATCGCCTTCAACGCCGTCGGCTGATGCCCCGCGGCCTGCAGCGAGTTGATTCCCGAGTACGACACCCCGGCCATGCCGACCGTGCCGTCGGACCAGCCCTGTTTGCTCATCCAGTCGATGATCTCGACGGAGTCCTGCTGTTCGAGCGGGCCGAGCGCCTGCCATTCCCCCTGAGAGAACCCGGTGCCGCGCGCATCGACCACCACCTGGGTGTAGCCGTTCCGGACGAGGTCGCGGTTGATGCCGAAGACGCGCATGCCGCCACCGGAGAGAACCTTCGCCGCTTCGCCGACACCGTCGAACGGTGTGCCGGCGAGGTCGAAGGAATTCACCAGGTCCACCACGGTGTCTTCGAGCCCCGGCACCGCGAACACGGAATCGACGACGTTGCCGACCAGTTTCGTGTACGGCGTGACGTTGAGGATCGAGGGCATCCTCGTGTCGATCGGCGTGCCGGAGGCGTCCGCGGGTCGATAGACGTTGGCCTTCAGCACCGTTCCGTCGCTCATCGTGATGGGAACGTCCCAGTCGATCGCGATCACCGGGTATTCGGGTGGTGCATCGACCGTCGCGTTCCACTGTGCACCCGCCGCCCCGCCCGTCGGATCCGCCGACGCCGTCAGGCCCGGGACGACGGCGAACCCCGCCGCCACCACCAGAGCCACTGCCACTGCCCCCGGGCGAAACGCCCCTCGACGCACGATCACTTCGAACCCCCGTGAAATCCTCCGATGACGCGCCTCAGCGACCAGTCAGGGTGGTCCGCGTCACAAACTTACCGGATAGTAACCATGAGTCCCCCGGCGGTCAACGACGGATTTCCGCACCCTCTCGACTACCGTGACGGAGTGCCCGACGCCCCACTTCCCGTCCGCGACGGCCTCAACCCGACGCGGCTGAGAATGCCGGACACCGGCTCGTGGCCCACCGTGCTCGAATACCTCGTCGCGCGGTTTCCGCACGACGAGAGCCGCCTGCGCGAAAAGGTCGCCACGTCGGAAGTGGTCGACGAGCGCGGGCTGCCCATCACCGCGGCCACACCGTTCGCGCCCCGCAGATTCGTGTACCTGTACCGGGATCCGCCGGTCGAGAAGCGGGTCCCGTTCGAGATCGAGATCCTCCACCGCGACGAGAACCTCCTCGTCGTCGACAAACCGCACTTCCTGGCCAGCACCCCGCGCGGCGCGTACATCGCCGAGTCGGCGCTGGTCCGGTTGCGCCGGGACCTCGACCTGCCGGAACTGACACCAGCGCACCGACTCGACCGCTTGACCGCCGGGGTGCTGATCTTCACCGTGCGACGGGAGGTCCGGCGCGACTACCAGTCGCTGTTCGATCAGCGCCGGGTGATCAAGGAGTACGAGGCGGTCGCCCGGTACGACCCCGATCTCGCGCTGCCCGCCACCGTCCGCAGTCGCATCGTGAAGGAGCGGGGCGTGCTGAAGGCGTACGAGGCGGACGGTCCCGCCAACAGCGAGAGCCGCATCGAACTTCTCGAGGTCCACGGCGAAACCGCGCGGTACCGACTGCTGCCGCACACCGGCAAGACGCACCAGTTGCGGCTGCACATGAGCTCGCTCGGCATCCCGATCCACGGCGACAACTTCTACCCCGACTTCTACGACGTTGCCGCCGACGATTATTCGACGCCGCTGCGGCTGCTGGCCCGGTCCGTCGAGTTCGCCGACCCGATCTCGGGGGACCTTCGCCGCTTCATGAGCCGGCGCACTCTCGACTGGCCGGGCTGACCTCGCGTTCTTTCCCTCACCCCGGTCAGGCGGAAGGATGGTGACATGAGCACCGCGACGTCCGTCTCCGAAGTGGAACGCAAGTACGAGGCAACATCCGAGCAGCAACTTCCGGCCCTCTCGGGGCTTCCGGGTGTCGACGGTGAACCACGACGCGACACCGTCCAGCTGTCCGCCCTGTATTACGACACGGGCGAACTCCTGCTGCTCCGCGCCGGAATCACCCTCCGCCGCCGGGAAGGCGGCGACGACGCCGGCTGGCACCTGAAGATCCCGGCGGGCGCGGACGAGCGGACCGAGTTGCAGCTGGAGCCCGACGCCGGTCACCCCGAGACGGAGGTGCCCCGGGAATTCGCGGAACTGCTCACCGCCGTCACCCGCGGCGCCGCACTGAACCCGGTCGCGCTCATCAGCACCGACCGCGAGCGGCAGCGGCTCGTGGACGCGGCGGGGACGACGCTCGCCGAGGTCGTCTCGGACGTCGTGATCGCCGCCGTCCCCGAGGCGGGCACCGGATCCGACGAACGGGTGTGGCGCGAGATCGAAGTGGAGCTCGCGGCCGGTGACCGAAACCTGTTCGACGCCATCGACTCCCGGCTGACCGATGCCGGGATCACCCGGTCGGACGCGCCGTCGAAGTTGCGGCGGGCGCTCGGCGACGCGGTCACCGGCACCCCGCGTCCCGCGCGCGGGAAGAAGTCCGCTCCACGGACGCTGCTGCTCGAGTACCTGGCGGCGCAGAAGGATTCTCTCGTGACGGCCGACCTCGGCGTGCGGCGCGACCTCGAGGAGTCCGTCCACGACCTCCGGGTCGCGGCCCGGCGAATCCGGAGCATCCTGCAGGTGTACGGGGCCGACCTGCGCGACCAGCAGACCGTCGACGAGTTGATCGTCGAGCTCCGCTGGGTGGGTCAGGCCCTCAGCTCCGCCCGGGACACCGAGGTGCAGTGGAGCCGACTGGTGGATCGGCTGGGCGGCGCCGAGGAGATTCCCGACCGCGAGGTCGTGCGGGCGCGCCTCGACGAGTACTTCTCCGGTCTCGCCGCGACGGCCCGGCCTGCGGCTCTGGCCGCCCTGAACTCCCAGCGCTACCTCGACCTGCTCGCCGGCCTCGACACCTTCCTCGCCGCCGTCGAGGCGTCCGAGGGCACAGGCCCGTCGAAGAAGAAAGTCGCGAAATCCCTGCGCACGATGTCGAAGTCCGTCCGCAAGCGCGTGCGGAAGGCGACGGCCGCAACCTCCCGGGGCGAGCGCGACGAACTGACACACCGAGCGCGCAAGCGCGCCAAGCGAATGCGCTATGCAATCGAGTCGACGAGGTCGCTGGCACCGAAGGCCTCCGACCGCGCACACACGAAGTTCAAGGGCTTTCAGGACGTGCTCGGCGAGTACCAGGATGCCGTCGTCGCACGGGACCACATCCTCGCGATGGTCGCGGAGGATCAGCACTCCGCCGAGTCGAGCCTGGGCCTCGGAATGCTGCTGCAGCGTGAACTCGATCGCGGCGACACCCTGGCGCCGCAACTGAAACCCGAGTGGAAGACCGCGAGGAAGGCAGCCCGAAAAGTCTGGAAATAGGGCACAGTCGGGGAGTACGCACCAGCGTGACCGAAGGGAGCCAGACGTGAGCACACCCGCCAGTCATTCCGTCGTCGTCGGCCTGGACGGATCCGACGCCTCCACCGCCGCCGCCCTGTGGGGTGCCGCAGTCGCGTCGAAATGGGGTGCCACGCTGTCTCTCGTGCACGCGTTGCCGCAGGACGGCCCGCTGTACAGCCCCGCGGCGATCATGCTGGAATCGCAATTCCTCAGCCAGCTCCGGGAAGACGGCGAGGCCATCATCGAGACGGCGAAGAGACTGCTCGGACCGAAGTTTCCGGGCCTGGACATCGAGACGACCATCAGTCCCGGTCCGGCCGGCACGGCGTTGCTCGAATCCGCCGACTGGGCCCGGTTGATCGTGCTCGGATCCACGGGAGCCGGAGCGTTCCGGTCGGTGCTGCTCGGCTCGACCGCGCTGCACGTGACCAACCGCGCGGGGTGCCCGGTGACGGTGCTCCGGGGCGACGTCTCCATTCCGGACCAGCGTCCCGTGGTGGTCGGTGTCGACGGGAGCGACCTCAGCCGCGACGCGGTGGCCCACGCATTCGAGGTCGCGTCCTTCTTCGAGGCACCGCTGATCGCCGTCCACACCTGGCAGGGCTCCCCCACGCTCGGCGCGGGCGGCACCGGCATGCTCGTCGACTGGGATGCGGTGAAGCAGGAGGAGGAGGCGCTGCTCTCCGAGGGCCTCGCGGGCGAGTCGGAACGCTACCCGGACGTGGCCGTGACGAAGGTGGCCGAGCAGGGCGCCGCGGCGGACGTCATCCTCCGGCACGCGACCGACGCCCAGCTGATCGTCGTCGGCAGCCACGGCCGAGGGCCGCTGCTCGGCGCGCTGATGGGCTCGACGAGTCAGAATCTGCTCCACCACGCCACCTGCCCGGTCATGATCTGCCGGAACGAGTGACGAGCGCTACGAGATGCCCGTCCCCACCAGCTGGCCGATTCCGTAGGTGACGATCATCGCGAGCGCCCCACCCAGCACGACGCGGAGCACGGCCCGGGTGCGCTTGGCGCCGCCGAGCGCGGCGCTGACCGTGCCCGTGAGTGCCAGCGCGACCAGCACGGCGACGAACGCCACCGGAATGCGCAGGTGCACAGGCGGTAAGAGGATCGCGAGCAGCGGGATGAGCGCGCCGAGCGTGAAGGACAGCGCCGACGACGCCGCGGCCTGCCACGGGTTGGTCAGATCGTCCGGGTCGATGCCCAGTTCCACATCCACATGCGCGGCGAACGCGTCGTGATCGGTGAGTTCACGCGCGACCGTCCGGGCGGTCTCGTCCCGCAGACCCTTCTCCTCGTACATTCCGACGAGTTCCTCGAACTCGGCGTCCGGCGTTTCGGCGAGTTCGCGACGTTCCTTCGACAGCAGCGCGCGTTCGGTGTCGCGCTGGGTGCTCACCGATACGTACTCGCCGAGGGCCATCGACACGGCACCGGCCGCGAGACCCGCGAATCCGGCGGTGAAGATCGCCGATCGCTCGGTGGTGGCCGCGGCCACCCCGACCACCAGGCCGGCCGTCGACACGATGCCGTCGTTGGCCCCGAGGACACCGGCCCGCAACCAGTTGAGGCGGCTCGCCAGACTGGGTGCGTGTGGCTCTTCGGGATGCCGCGCGGGCTCGGCCCGCTCGGCGTTCTCTGCTGACATGTGTTCAGGCTAAAGCGAAAAGGCCTGGTCGGGTAGCCAGGCTAGGCTGCGCTCGGCAGTGGTGGCCGGTTCACCGCACACCAAAACCAAGCAGTTGCTAGGTTTAGGGCGCGCCTCCCTCACACGCTTGGAGATCCTCATGGCGATACCCGCCACCAGCACCCCCCGACGTCCCTGCGCCGCACTGGTCACGGGCGGCACCGGCGGCATCGGATCCGCCATTGCCCGACAACTCGCCACCCTCGGTCACGACGTGGCCATCACCTACCGATCCAACGCCGACGTCGCCGCGGACCTCGTCGGCGAACTGGAAGGCCGTGGCGTCGCCGCCCAGGCCTTCTCCGCCGACCTCACCGACCAGCCCCGCGTCGCGAGCGTCGTGAAGCAGACCGTCGAACACTTCGGCGGCCTCGGCATCCTGATCCACGCCGCCGGACCGCACGTTCCCATGATCCACCTGTCCGAGGTCGCACCCCGCGACTACGCCGAGCACCTCCAGCAGGAGGCGGTCGCGTTCTTCACCGTCGTCAGGGCCGCCCTCCCCGCGCTGCGGGAGGCGTCCGGTTCCGTCGTCGCGGTCACGACAGCGGCCACCAGCCGGTTCCCGGTGCGCGACGGACTCTCGCCCGGCACCAAGGGCGCGATCGAACAACTGGTCAAGGGATTCGCCGCCGAGGAGGGCCGCTACGGCGTCCGATTCAACTCGGTGGGCCCGGGAATGCTCACCGACGGCATGGCCGAGCGGCTGATCAGCTCCGAAGAACTCGATCAGCGCGCACTCGACGCCGCCATGAGCCGGATACCGTTACGCCGATTCGGCACCGCCGTCGACGTCGCCGAGGCGGTCTGTTTCCTCGCGAGCGACCGGGCCGGGTTCGTCACCGGACAGAAGCTCGACGTCGACGGCGGATACACGGTGTGATCACCGGCCATGTGTAATGGACGCGTATGACTGACGCCGAAGACACCCGCCCGACGCCCCGCAGGCGTCGTGTCGAATGGGTGATCGGCGGCCTGCTCGTCGTCGTGCTCACGGTGGAGATCGTCCTCATCTGGCCGGACCTCTCGGAGAGCGTCCAGAACCTCGGCGACCTCCACTGGGAATGGGTGGCCGCCGCCGTCGTGGCGTCGCTGGCGTCGATGTCGAGTTTCGCCCGCGTCCAGCGCTGCCTGCTGGGCGTCGCGGATGTGCACATCAAACAGCGGCAGTCCCTCGCGGTGACGTTCGCCTCCAACTCGATGAGCGTCACGCTGCCGGGCGGGCCGGTTCTCGCGACCACGTTCACGTACCGCCAGACGCGACTCTGGGGTGCGTCACCGGTCGTCGCGACCTGGCAACTGGTGATGGCCGGTGTGCTCCAGGCGATCGGCCTGGCGCTCGTCGGACTGGGGGGCGCACTGCTCGTCGGGGCCAAGACCAACCCGTTCTCCCTGATCTTCACATTCGGCGGCCTGTGCGCCTTCCTGGTCGTGGCCCAGTACGCGGCATCGCGACCCGACGCGCTCGAAGGCGTGGGGATCACCGCGCTGCGCGGCGTCAACAGGCTTCGAAAGAAGCCGCCGCTGACCGGGGTTCGGCAGTGGAAGCACATCGTGAACCAGATGAGCGCCGTGCGAATGGATCGCCGCGACACCGCCCGCGCATTCGGGTGGTCGCTGTTCAACTGGATCGCCGACGCGTCCTGTCTCGCGTTCGCGTGCTACGCGGTCGGCGCTCACCCCGGGTTCGCCGGCCTCGCCGTCGCGTACGCGGCGGGGAACGCCGCCGGTTCGGCGATACCGCTGCTGCCTGCGGGGCTCGGGGTCATGGACGCCGTGCTCGTCCCCGCGCTGACCGCCAGCGGCATGACCGGCGCCGAGGCGGTGTCCGCGATCGTCGTCTACCGCCTGGTCAGTTTCCTGCTGATGGCCGCCATCGGCTGGGTCGTCTTCGCGGTCCGCTTCCGGGGCGCCCAGCAGGACGAGGAGGGGCCCGACCTCGAACCGCTGTGGCGTCGCGGCGGCAAGTGAAATCCGTCCCGCTGAGAGAGAATGCCCGGCCGTAGCGGCCGTCGACAGTCCTACGGTCGAGCCGTGACGGAACCGGACACGCAGGAGAAGCAGGTTGTCGTCGTCACCGGCGCAGCCTCGGGAATCGGGGCGGGAATCGCCCGGCACGCACACACGCGCGGGATGCGGGTGGTGCTCGCCGACATCGACGCCGCCGCGCTGGAACGGCTGGCCGCAGACCTGGGCGGGACCGCCCTCACCCGCACGACGGATGTCGCGGACTCCGGATCCGTCGACAGGCTGGCGGATCTCGCGTTCGACGCGTTCGGCCGGGTGGACCTGCTCTTCAACAATGCGGGGATCATGCGAGCCGGATTCCTCTGGGAACTGCGCGAATCCGACTGGGACGCGGCCCTCGGCGTCAACGTCACGGGCGTCGTCAACGGGATCCGGTCGTTCGTTCCACGCATGATCGAGCAGGGCGGCACCGGCCGCGTCGTCAACACGTCCTCCGTCGGCGGATTCGCGCCCGGCCCGATGATGTCGCCGTACAGCGCATCGAAGTTCGCGGTCGTCGCGATCACCGAATGCCTGCAGATGGAGTTGAGCATGGTCGGCGCTCCGGTGTCCGCAAGCGTGCTCGCGCCGGGGCCCGTCGTCACGTCCGTCTTCGACAACCCGTTCGGGGCCGTCTCCCATCCGGCCGTCGATCAGATGGTCGCGCAGATGCGCGCACTGCTGACCACCGACGGACTCGACGCGGACACGTTCGCCGAGAAGGTCTTCGAGGGCATCGACCGCGGCGACTTCTGGCTCGCACCGCAGGGTGAGCACCTCGACACGATGGTGCGCCAGCACACCGCCACCATCCTCGAACGTCGGGAACCAGTAATCCGGCCGTCGTTCCGCTGAGCCGGTGCGACGAACCGCCCACCGAGCGGGACATTCGACGGACACCGACCGTTAGTTCTGCTACCTTTTGCCGCACCAAGCAATTGCTTGCTTCTCTCTCTCGTCAAAGGGGCGGTCATGCGAATTCGATCCTCGGCTCTCACTGCGGCGCTCGCCGTGACGGCACTTGCGGTCACCGGATGCGCCGGGTCGGGCGCGGACGTGGCCGACGCCGCCGGCAGCCCGTACCGGGTGCTCGTGACCGGCGGCATCAGCGGGCAGGGCGCGCTCGCTGCAAATGCTCAGACATCCGTGCTCTCAGCGAAGGCGAGCGCCGAGGCGGTCAACAGGGCCGGCGGCGTCGGTGGCCGGCAGGTGGAGATCACCGTGGTCGACGACGCGGGCGACGCCACCAACGCCGTGTCGAAACTCCGGGAGGCGATCGCGTCGGGCAACAAGCCCGACCTCTTCCTCAACTCCGGCCCGTCGACCATCACCACCGCGACACTGCCGATCCTTGCGCAGAACAAGATCCTGTCCTTCAACATCGGGCCGACCGAGGATTCGGCGAACCCGGAGAAGTACCCGCTCAACTTCGACCTGGCGTCGGGACCGGCCGAAAACGCCGAGACCATCACGCGATACATCAAGGGCAAGGGATACCAGTCCGTCGGTGTCGTCCACAGCAGCAGCGCCTACGGCGAGGTCTTCGGGCAGGCGATGGAAGACGCGTTGAGCGGTGCGGGCGTGAGCGGCACCGGTTCCGAAGAGTACGACACCGCGGCACTGGACATGACGGCGCAACTGCAGTCGCTGAAGAACCGCGGCACCCAGGCGCTGGTCGTCGACGCCTACGGTGCGCCGCTCGGATACCTGCTCACGAGCCTTCAGCGACTCGACTGGAACATCCCGCTCATCGGAAACACCTCGGTCGCAGGGACGTCACTCGTCTCCAAGCCGGCACCGGACGGTGTGCTCGGCACGCCGGCCACGGCGAATCTCGTCATGCACGTCATGTCGAGCACGGTCTACGACGCGCAGGACACCGCGGTCAACACGATGGTCGACAACATGAAGGCGATGGGCGACATCCCGTCGACGCTGATCCTCGCCGACAACTACGACGCGCTGCCCCTCGTCGCCGCCGCCGCGAACAAGGCCGGCTCGTCCGATCCCGAAGCGCTCGCCGACGCCCTCGAGAACCAGGAAGTTCTCGACAGCGCGGAAACCGCGTTCTCGCCGTCCTATCACTTCACGGTGGAGTCGCACGCGTCGAAGCCGGGCGACGAAGCGTACAAGTTCGTACCTCCGAGCCCACTCCTCAACGGCCAGTACGGAAATCCGAGCGCCTGACACGTCGACCACAGGAGATCCCGGTGACCATAGTCTGGTCGGGCCTCGCCCTGGGCGCGGTCTACACGCTCGTGGCGATCGGCTACAACATCGTCTTCATCTCGTCCCACACGTTCAATTTCGCCCAGGCCCAGCTGATGATGGTGGGAACCTTCGTCGCCTACACCGGACTGGTCACCCTCGATCTGCCGGTACTCGTCGTCGCGGTGATCGCGACGGTCACGGTCGCGATCCTGGCCGGATTCGAAGAGATCATCGCGGTCCGGCCGGTGCGCGATCACCAGAATCAGCTCGTCACCACTCTCGGGGCGGCGACGTTGATCAACGGTGCGACACAGCTGATCTGGGGAAGCGAACCGCTCACCGTCCCGTTCTTCGGTTCGAACGATCCGATCACGATCCTCGGCGGACGCGCCTACCCGGTCGAGGTGGTGCTGCTGATCCTGGCCGTCGTCGCGGTGGTCGTCCTCGGTCAGGTCGGTAAGCGGACCATGACGGGTCTCGCGCTCCTCGGGATCTCCGAGGACCGCGAGGCCGCCCTGCTCCGCGGCGTGAACGTGCGGGCGCTCGCGCTCGGAGCGTTCGCCTTCTCGGGTGCGCTCGCCGGGTTCCTCGGGCTCTTCGTCGGTCCCAAGACGTTCGCGGTGGCCACGCTGGGTTCGGCGCTGGCCATCAAGGGCTTCGTCGCCCTGGCGATCGGCGGGTTCGGGTCGCTGCCGGGCGCACTGGTCGGCGGTGTCACCGTCGGGCTCGTCGAATCGTTCGCCGCGCTCGAGATGGGAAGCCAGTACAGCAACATCGCGGTCTTCGTGGTCCTGATCGCGATCCTCATGGTGCGCCCGGCCGGCTTGTTCGGCAGGGTCCGGGAACGGGTGGTGTGAACATGCTGGTGTGGCGTCTGATTCGTTCGGTTCCGGGTTGGCTGTTCCCGCTCGCCGCCGGGCTCCTCGTGCTGTTGTTGCCGGAGTTCGGTCTCGGCTTCGCGCTGTCCCGCCAGGTGCAACTTGCCTGCATCCTGGCGCTGGTGGTCAGCGGACTCAACCTCAGCCTCGGTTACGCGGGTGAACTCGCACTCGGCCAGGCCGCGATGTACGCGGCCGGTGCGTACACCGCCGGGTTGATGTCGATCGCCGGGTACACCGACATCGTGCTGCAGTTGATCGCCTCGGGTCTGGTGGCACTGGCGGTCGGCATCGTCACCGGCATCCCCGGGCTGCGGCTCGGCAGCTGGTCGCTGGCGATGACGTCGTTCTTCCTCGTCCTCCTCGTCCCGGACATCATCGCCGTCTTCGGGGACGCCACCGGCGGCCGGAACGGTCTCAGCGGGATCGAACCGGCGACCCTGTTCGGTGAGGTGATCGACGCCGACCGGTTCTATGTGGTCGTCGTTCTCGTCGCCATCCTCTGGTTCGCGGTCATGCGCAACCTCGTCGTCTCCCGCCACGGCATCGCGTTCCGCACTCTGAAGCAGAGCCCGGTACTGGCCTCGTCGGTGGGCATCTCGGTATTCCGGATGAAGCTCCTCGGCTACGCGATCGGCGCGTTCCCCGCCGGGCTGGCAGGCGCCCTGTTCGCCAACATCGACATGTACGTCTCACCGGAGGCGTTCGGATTCACGTTCGCCACAGCGGTTCTGGCGGCCTGCATCCTCGGCGGAGCGACGAGCGTCTACGGTGCGGTAATCGGCGCGGCGATCATGCAACTCGGCCCGAACCAGTCCTCCGAGTTCCAGCAGTACGCCCTCGTCTTCTACGGCGGATTCCTCATCGTCGGCGGCGTCCTCCTCAGCGGTGGCCTGGCGAAGGTGGCGAAGCAGGTCACGGCACGGCTCGACCGGAAGGCAGGCCTGACCGGTCGCGGTGCACCGGTTCGCGGGACGGACACCGCTCGGCCCGCGACGGCGCCGATGTCGGGGCAGACACTCGTGGTCGACGGCATCTCGAAGGCCTTCGGCGGCAACCAGGCGCTCGACGACACATCCCTCCGGGCGGAACCCGGCAGCGTCACCGCACTGATCGGGCCCAACGGCTCGGGCAAGACCACCATGCTGAACATGATCTGCGGCTTCTACCGTCCCGACAGCGGACGAATCCTCATCGGCAACAAGGAAGTCCAGGGCATGGCCCCGGAACACGTCGCCAGAGTGGGTGTGGCACGAACCTTTCAGACGCCCAACATCCCCGACGGCGTCACGGTGCTCGAGGCCGTGGCCTCGGGCCGGTACAGCACCGACCGGGTGTCGATGCTGCCGACGGTGTTGCGGCTCCCCCGCTACCGCACGGTCCGTGCCCGCGACCTCGCCGAGGCGGAACGCGCACTCGAGACGGTCGGCCTCGCGCACCTGCGAGACGAGACGGCCACCTCACTTCCCCTGGGGATGCGGAGGCTGCTCGAGGTCGCACGATCGATGGTCGCCGAGCCGCGACTGCTCCTGCTCGACGAAGTGGCGTCGGGTCTCGACGAGGACGAGGTGGAGCGCCTCGCCGACCTGATCCGGCGACTCGGACGCGCCGGCTGCACGATCGTGCTGGTCGAGCACAACTTCCGTCTGGTACTGGCACTCGCCGACACCATCGTCGTGCTGGCTCAGGGCCGCGTGATCGCCGCGGGCCTGCCGTCCGAGATCGAACACGACCCGCGCGTACTCAGCGAATACCTCGGCGTCGTCGCCGAAGACACAGAACTGGCCGGAGAGGCGACCTGATGAGCGAGCACACTTCGAAGCCCCTCCTGAGCCTGCGGAATCTGCAGTCGGGCTACGGCGACCTCCGGGTGGTGTGGGACGTCTCCCTCGACGTGTGGCCAGGGAAGGTCACCGCACTGCTCGGGCGGAACGGCGCCGGGAAGACCAGCACCCTGAGGGCCATCTCCGGACTGAACAAGATCACCTCCGGCACCCTCGAGTTCGACGGCCGCAACATCGCGAAGATGGCGCCGCACCGGCGAGTTCGCCAGGGAATGGCGTACGTGCAGGAGGGGAAGCGGGTGTTCCACCGGCAAACCGTGGAACAGAACCTGATCCTCGGCGGCTACGTTCGCAGGATGCGACGATCGGCCGTCCGCGACGAGGTGGACCGAATCTACGAGCTGTTCCCCGTCCTCGGCCGGAAACGTAACCTCCTCGCGGGCGCCATGTCCGGCGGGCAGCAGCAGATGCTGGCGATCGGACAGGCGCTGATGGCGAAACCCACCCTGCTCCTGCTCGACGAGCCGTCCGGCGGCCTCGCACCCGTGATCGTCAACGAGGTGATGGAACGCGTGACGGCCCTCAAGGAGACCGGGTTGGCGGTGCTCCTCGTCGAGCAGGCGGTCGACGCGGCGATGAGCGTGGCCGATCACGTCACGGTTCTCGACGTCGGACGCGTCGTCCTGGATGCGGATGCCGGCGAGATCGACGACCGGGCGGTGCTGCGCGACGCGTACTTCGGGCGCATCGGCGGCTGACGGGCTAACCGCCGAGTCGCCGGAAGACGAGACGGACCGCCAGCCCGAGGTGGGCCATCACCTCGTCGACCGAGATCCGGCCCGCCACCCAGGACACCAGGCTCGACATCCAGACGTCGCCGATCACGCGGATGGCGTTCAACTGGTCGTCGGAGATCCGCTCCACCCCGATGGTCTTGGCGAACATCTCGGTCATCAGGGCGCCGAATGCGTCCAGTTCGGCCGACGCCGACGCGTCCGCGAACATGAATGCGCGGACCAGCGCCTCGTAGCGCGGCCGGTCCTTCTCGAGCACTTCCGTGTTCTTCCGGAGGACGAACAGGATCCGCTCGGACGGCGTGTCACCGGGGATCGCGACGTCCTCGAACCGGGACCGCATTCCCTCGAACACCATCAGCAGACCCATCACCAGCATGTGGTTCTTCGACGGGAAATAGCGGTACACGGTGCCCAGGGCGACCCCCGCCCGGTCGGCGATGGCCCGCATCTGCACGGCGTCGTACCCGCCCTCGGAGGCAAGTTCCATCGCCGCGGCGACGATCCGCTGGTAACGCTCCCGCTGCGGGGCCTTCGCCCCACGCGAGGGCAGCTGCCCGGTGCGAAGCAACGACAACAGTCCGTCGCGGCCCGCGGTCAGCGGCTCTTCAGCACTGCTCATGGACGTCAGCCTAGCGACAGCCACCTCGGCGTCGTCGGGCGACGGCACCGGTTCCGGTGGTCCCGACGTCCGGGATGCGCAGCGCTCCCGCGGATACACTGACCTCGACCGCCGGAGGCTGCCCGTGCCCAGAGTTCATGTCGGACCCGAGGACCGCGTGATCCGGCTGCGCGACGGCCGCCTGATGGGTTGTGCGGAATACGGCGACCCCGGTGGATTCCTCGTCGTCAACGCCCACGGCGGCCTCGCCGGGCGTCTCGACGTCGCGGCCGCCGACCGGAGTGCCCGCGACGCCGGAATCCGGCTCCTTTCCCCCGACCGTCCCGGGATCGGCCTGTCCGATCCCCAGCCGGGCCGGACGATCCTCGACTGGGCCCAGGACGTCGAAGACCTCGCGAATCACCTCGACGTCGACCGTTTCGGTGTCATGGGGTGGTCGATGGGCGGACAGTACGCACTCGCCGTGGGATCCGCCGCGGCGTCGCGTGTGACGAGTGCCGCGGTGATCGCCGGGGCTCTCCCCCTCACCGAACCGGGGGTGTTCGCGCAGCTTCCGGCCGGCGACCGCGTCTTCACCCGGCTGTCCCGGCACGCTCCGCTCGTCGCCCGGATCTGTTTTCGCGTCATGGGTGCCGTCGCACTGCACGCGCCGGTGCTGTTCCGGCGGCTCGGCGCCCGCGACCTGGGCGCCGCGGACGCCGCCGTACTCCGCGGCGAGCCCGTCCGGAACTTCTCACTGATGTCCGGGGAGGCGCTACGGACGGCACCCGGGATAGTCGAGGACTACCGCGCGTGGATGCGGCCGTGGGGGTTCGCGCCCGAGGATCTGACCGTGCCGGTAGACGTCTGGGGCGGAAGCGAAGACGAACTGGTGCCGACGCACTGGCCGCCCGAACTCGCCCGCCGAATCCCCGGCGCCACCCTGAACATCCGCACGGGTGGGCACTTCATGGCACACCTGCATTACGACGAGATCTTCGCCACCCTGCGTCGCCGCTCGGAGTCCGTCTGACCCGGGAGCCTGACCCCATGTGAGTGCGAATGTGTGCTCGGACACACATTCGCACTCACGTGGGGAACAACGAAAAAACTCCGCTGTCGACGTTCTCGACAACGGAGTTTCATTGAATCGTGGTGGCCAGGGCCGGGATCGAACCGGCGACCTTCCGCTTTTCAGGCGGACGCTCGTACCAACTGAGCTACCTGGCCGGACGGCACCCGAACCGAATGCCTATCGCACGGTGTTGCCAATACCGGGTATTGGCAACACACTTGCGACCCTGACGGGACTCGAACCCGCGACCTCCGCCGTGACAGGGCGGCGCGCTAACCAACTGCGCCACAGGGCCTTGCTTGTCCTGCTGTGCTTTACAAGTATAAAGCGATACTGCGTGTCACTTTTTACTGCCGTCGAACCATACCGCATGCTCGACACCGGTCAAACGTACCCCCTACGGGATTCGAACCCGCGCTACCGCCTTGAAAGGGCGGCGTCCTAGGCCGCTAGACGAAGGGGGCCCGTCGGATTTCTCCGAACCAGTACCTCAACGGCGTTCCGTTGGGAGCTTGGATAGCTTAGGACACGGATCGAGAATTTCCCAAATCGCCAGGTCAGACTACGAATCGGGCAGTTCTGAGCCCGAATCCGGCCATCCTTCCCTCGCAAAGCTCTCCAGCCATTCGGGTGACGCCATCGCGGTGAGGACCACTTCGAGCGATTCCGTGAACCGCTCGCCGAGGTCGCCCTCCAGCGCAGTCATGTCGGACATGTACCGCTGGCCGGCAAGCGACGCCGCCAGGACCCGGGTGAACTTCTCGGAGTCGGCGTCCGCGCGCAGCAGACCGTCGCGCTGAGCACGGACGGCGAACTCGTGCGCGGTCCGCCCCCAGACCTGCGAGCCGCCGGACTGTACGTCCGGATAGAACTCGGGTTCGACGATCAGCCGGAACTCCGCCCGGACGATGACACTCGAATGGAACAGCTTCGCGAGATCGAGAACGAAGCCGTGGAGGGCCTCGAAGGGCCCGATGTCCGTGCGACGCGTCCACCGGTCGGTCAGGGCAGAGAACTGCTCGATTCCGGACTGGAGGACTGCTCGGGCGAGTTCTTCCTTCGATTGGAAATGGAAGTACATCGCCCCTTTGGTGGCGTTCGAGCCTTCGAGAATCGTGTTGACCGACGCTGCCGCATAACCGCGCTTGGCGAACTCGATCGCGGCCGACTCCACCAGCGCAGCGCGAGTGCGTCGCGCACGCTCCTGTTGACGTGCCATTGCGGTGGATCCCTCTCCCAGATGTAGTAACCCCACTCTCTCGCCCTGCGAGGACGAGCCTGAAGCCATACATAACAGTATCCCCGTTTTGAAAAAACCGACACAGCAGTCTTCAAGTCAATAAAATGCGCGTAACAAACTTGAGGAACTTTATGGGTTCGATACCAGACCGCTGCCAAAAACACACCAAGTGGTATAATTTGGGTCGGCTCGGGTGCGCTGCAGGGGGTGCGCACCCGAGCCGACCCTTTTCACCTCCGCGCGGCGCGCCGTGTCGGGGGTGCTGTTTTCTCGGCCACAGTTCGCGCACTAGACTCTGGCCCCGCGCCCCTATAGCTCAGTTGGTAGAGCTACGGACTTTTAATCCGCAGGTCGTAGGTTCGAGCCCTACTGGGGGCACTCTCCCCTTACTCGGCACCATGCCGAGTAAGGGGAATGACCGTCCACTACCCGCCCGGCGCATCCTCCGCCGAAGGCATGCCGATCAGACGCCGAACCGCCTCGACTGCGGTCTGTCGTCGCTGTTCCACCGACCTTCCGCCGTCCCACTTCCGGCCGCCGCTGCCGGTGGTGGCGAGTGAGCGGGCGATGTCGGTGATCACGAGCAGCAGTTCGCCGGCGTTCCACGACGGATCGATGAACCCCTCCTGCTGCCCGCGGCGGATTTCGTCCGCCTTGGGCCGCAGCGTGCGGATCCGCGCATCACTGTCGGCGATCTCCTCGTGCATCTCCAGGTCGGCCCACTCCTGCAGTCGCGCGTTCTCCGGGTGCGCCACATAGTCGTCGAACAACCGGCCCGCGTACCCCGGCAGATCGTCCCCCCGCAACGCCGTCTGTTCCGTCGTCTCCGCAATCCATTGCTCGATGACGGCGGCGAACAGCGCCTCCTTGCTGTCGAAGTACGCGTACAAACGGTCCTTGCTCGCGCGGGCAGCCTCCGCGATTCGGTTGATCCGGGCCCCCGCGACTCCGTAGCGGGCGAACTCCTCCTTGGCCGCCGCGAGAATCCGGTCTCGCGTGGCTTCTCCCGCTGATCGCATGCCGACATCCTAAATTGCCCGTTGCCGAACCATCTGGTTCGGCGTAGCCTCCGAAGCCGCCGAACAGTTTGGTTCGGAAACCGCGTGACCTGCTTGTCAGCACCCGACCCGAGGACTGCCCATGGATATCGATCAGGCCCGCCGCACGTTCCACGCGCTTCGCGAGCGGGACAGCGGAGTCTCCCCCGACGACCTCGACTCCGTCTGGGCGGCGCTCGACACCGTCCGGGCCGAAGACATCCTCGGCAGCTGGAAGGGCGACGACTTCGCCACCGGGCATCGCCTGCACGAAAAGCTGTTCGCGAGCCGCTGGCACGGAAAGACGTTCGTCTCGCTCGAGGACGCCAAACCCCTGATCTGCCGCGACTCCGACGGCAACCTCTTTTCCGACGTCAAGAGCGGCAACGGCGAAGCCAGCCTGTGGAACATCGAATTCCGGGGCGAGGTCACCGCGACCATGGTCTACGACGGCGCACCCATCTTCGACCACTTCAAGAGGGTCGACGACGCCACCCTCATGGGCATCATGAACGGCAAGTCTGCACTGGTCCTCGACGAAGGCAGGCACTACTACTTCCTGCTCGAAAGGGACTGAGATCCGTACGACCGAGATCCGCCCGGTGTCAGAGCCTGGACGTCGCGAAACCCGGGGAACAGCAATGCAGATCACGGCAGCGGTCTCACGAGGCCCCGAGTCTCCGTTCACGCTGGAGACGGTCCGACTCGACGAACCTCGCGAGGACGAGGTTGTGGTGCGCATCGTCGCCACCGGCTTGTGCCACACCGATCTGTTCACCAAGGCGGCACTTCCCGGAGCCGTCGGCCCCGTCGTTCTCGGGCACGAGGGCGCCGGGGTCGTGGTGGACGTCGGATCCCGCGTGACCGGGGTGGCCCCCGGCGATCACGTGATCCTCAGCTACCGGCACTGCGGTGACTGCCGCCAGTGCCGCACCGCGGGTCCGGCGTACTGCGAGAACGCGCACCGGCTGAACAGTTCGGGCCGACGGACGGACGGGTCGGCCACCGTCACCCAGCACGGCGAACCCGTACGCGCCGCCTTCTTCGGCCAGTCCAGCTTCGCCGAGCACGTCCTCGCGACCGCCGACAACGTGGTCGTCGTCGACGAGTCCGTCGACCTGGCCGCCGCGGCTCCGCTCGGCTGCGGGTTCCAGACCGGTGCCGGTGCCGTGTTGAACGTGCTTCGACCGGACGGTGATTCGAGCGTGGTGGTGTTCGGCGCCGGGAGCGTCGGGTTCGCCGCGCTGCTCGCGGCGCGGTCGGTCGGCGTCGCAACGCTTCTCGCGGTCGATCCGGTGCCCGCACGGCGTGCACTCGCGGAGGAGTTCGGCGCGACGGCGATCGATCCGGGGACCCAGGACGTGGTCGCCGAGATCCGTGCCGCGACCGGTGGCGGTGCCACCCACACCCTCGACACGACGGGGAACTCGGTCGTTATCGGTCAGGCGCTGGCGTCCCTGCGGGCGCGGGGCAGCGCGGTCGTCGTCGGACTCGGCGCGCCCGAAGTGACCGTGAACGTTCAGGACCTGATGCTGAACGGCAAGACGCTCCGCGGCTGCGTCGAGGGCGATTCGACCGTGCAGCAGTTCATTCCGCAGTTGCTGGCGCTCCACGCGGAAGGAAAGTTCCCGTTCGACCGCCTCGTCACCCGGTATCGATTCGACGACATCAACCGTGCCGTCGCCGATCAGGCCGCGGGCACGGTGATCAAGCCCGTACTGGTGTGGTGAGGTCCTACGGAGTGGCAGGTGACGGTCCGGCGGGCGGCCCGTCGCCGCCCGCCTGCACGTCTTTCGTTTTCGCGTCTCTCCGCATCTCGGCGAGATCCTCACCGCGCTTGCGGTAGGTGAAGCTGACTCCGGCGACGCCGAGGAACAGCACCACCCCGATGATCGCGCCGGCGAGCGACCCACCGCGGAACCCGGGGGCGTCCACGTCCATGATCCGCTCCCCCGCATGCGCCGCGCTGTTGCCGCCGAGCACCACGCTGAGGGTCAGCAGGTTGGGAATCACCACCAGCACCCCGACGATCAGCAACACGATCTGCATCGGCTTGAAGCGGCGCCGGCGGAACAGCCGCCACGCCCAGCGGAACAGCAGCAGGGGCAGCAGGGTGCACACGGTGCCGAACAGCAGGCCCCACAGGATGCCGCCCGCGAAGCTGCCGTCGGCCAGTCCGCCGACGTTCTGAGCCCACGCCCGCGGAAGGTAGGCGGCGAGGATGAAGTAGGCGATGACCAGGACCACCAGAAGGACAGCCACGCCGATGGCCTTCTTGGCCCACGCCGGCAGCCCCGATTTCGCGGGTGTCGTGGTGGATGCGCTGTTCTCGGTCGTCATGACTGGTCTCCCTGCGTCGGCAACGGTTCTTCGTCCAGCACCTGCTCGGCCAGTCGCTTCGGGGCGACCAGCGTGTACGACGTCCTGATCCACTCACGCAACTGCTCCCACCGTGGCCCGTCCGCGTCCGTGACGTCCAGTGCAACCCAGCCGTGTCTACCGAGACCGTATCCCGCCGGCTCCGCGCCGGGTTCGGTGGCGACCACGGCTTCGGCCTCGCCGACGGTCAGCTTCACCGTCAGCCGGGTGGCCTCCACATCACTGAACACGAAGTTCTTCCCCCTCACCCGGAACGTCGGGTGCCCGTCCCATTGGGCGACGTCCACCCGCACGGCTTCGGGCAACTCGGCGACGATCTCTTCCAGGCGGCTCATGTTGTTGCCCATGTGACGATTGTCGGCAGCACCCCGACGTACCGCAACAGGCATAACGGACACCGGGGATTCACTGGGGTCGGAAGTCCGGGGGTGTCGACGCCGCCCTCAGTCGCCGTTCCGGCGGAACATGACGACGGACAACACGAGCGCGACCACCAGCAGCGCCCCGACGAACCCCGCGGTCCCCACCCAGCCTGCCGCCGCGTAGGCCACGCCTGCCGCGGCCCCGGCGACGCTGGAACCGAGGTAGTAGGCGAGCAGATACAGCGCGGACGCCTCCGCCCGATGCTGGGTGGCGAGCCTGCCGACCCATCCGCCGGCCACCGAGTGGGCACCGAAGAAACCACCCGTGAACAGCGCCATACCGAGAAGCACCAGCGGGAGCGAGTCGGCCACGGTGAGCGCGAGCCCGACCGCGGTCGTGCCCACCGCACCGAGAAGCACCCGGCGACGGCCGATCCGGTCGGACAGCGCGCCCGCCGCGGCCGAGGTGTAGGTGCCGGCCAGATAAAGCAGGAAGACCAGTCCGACAACACTTTCGGGAAGACCGAACGGCGCGGCGCTCAGCCGGAAGCCGAGGAAGTTGTAGACCGAGACGAATCCGCCCATCAGGATGAACCCGAGCGCGAACAACGTTCGCAACGCCGGATCACGCAGATGGGCAACCACGTTCGCGAGCACAGTTCTCGGGTCGACACGCTGCGGAGTGAAGAACCGCGACGCGGGCAGCGTGCGGATCATCACGACGGCGAACACCAGCGCCAGGACCGCCGACGCTTCCATCGCCCACCGCCACGAACCGACATCGACGACGGCCGACGGCACCAGTCGTCCGACGAGACCACCGATCGTCGTTCCCGCCACGTAGCGGCCCATCGCCGCACCGAGATCCTTCGGGTGCACCTCCTCGGCGAGGTACGCCATCGCCACCGCGGGTATCCCGGCGAGCGCGACGCCCTGGATCGCCCGGCCCGCGAGCAGCAACCCGATGTTCGGGCTCAGCGGCAGCAGCAGACCCACGATGCACGTCACCAGCGCGGACAGCACCATCACGCGGGTCCGCCCGTACCGCTCCGACATCACACTGGCCGGGACGATGGCGACCGCCAGCAGTCCGGTGGTGACCGACACGGACAGGGCGGACACGGCCGGGGACACGTGGAAGCCGTCCGCGTACGCGGGCAGCAGCGCCTGCGCCGAATACATGGAGATGAACGTCGTGAGGCCGGCCGCGAAGAGGGAGAGCGTGATGGTTCGGTAGCCGCGGGAGCCCCGTTCGTGCGGGCTCGGGGTGCCGGCCCGGACGGTCGCCGGGGCGGATGCGTCGCTGATCGAACCAGTGCTCATTCATTACCTCCGCTCATGAGCATGCTGCTCGGGGAAGCTGAGCGGAACCCGGGGTGGCGATGTTCACACCTGGGGTGAAACATTTTCCCAGCATATTGACAGCCTGATGAACGTGCTGCAGCGCAACCCCCGACACGGCTCGAGATATGCCGCGGAATCTGTGGAACTCGACAAAACTGTGATCGTCCACAACTGTCCGCGCGTCGCTGTGATGATCTCTCCCTGGGATGATTACGCTGGTCACCGCACACGAAACCACATCAGTACACTGTCATGTAACGGTTTGCCGCGTCGCGGCGACTCATCCCGGAAGGTCCATTACGGATCGGTAACTTAGACGGTTCCCGGGCCGCCGACGGCGTTTACCAACCTACTTACGGTGCCGTAGGCTGAACAAAGTCAAATTGAGCTACCTGGAGGCATTACACATGGCGAGGGATCTGACCCAACTCGAACTGCTGCAGGAGTTGTCGCCGGTTGCAGAAGAGAACGTCAACCGCCACCTCTCCATGGCCAAGGAATGGCATCCCCACGACTATGTTCCGTGGGACGAAGGACGCAACTTCGCCGCGATGGGCGGCATCGATTGGGACCCCGAGCAGTCGCAGCTCGACGAGGTCGCCAAGGCCGCGATGATCACCAACCTCCTCACCGAGGACAACCTGCCGTCGTACCACCGCGAGATCGCGGAGAACTTCTCGCAGGACGGCGCCTGGGGAACCTGGGTCGGCCGCTGGACCGCCGAGGAGAATCGTCACGGCATCGTGATGCGCGATTACCTCGTCGTGACCCGCGCCGTCGACCCCGTCCAGCTCGAGCAATTCCGCATGGAGCACATGACGAACGGCTTCGCCTCGCCCGCTGACGTCGACGCCGGCTTCCTCCACTCCGTCGCGTACGTCACGTTCCAGGAGCTCGCCACCCGCGTCAGCCACCGCAACACCGGTAAGGCGTGCAAGGAACCGATCGCCGACAAGATGCTGCAGCGCATCGCCGCCGACGAGAACCTGCACATGATCTTCTACCGCAACATGTGCGGTGCGGCCCTCGACCTCGCACCCGACCAGGCGCTCGAGGCCATCAACATGATCGTCCAGAACTTCCAGATGCCCGGCGCCGGCATGCCGAACTTCCGGCGCAACGGCGTGCTCATGGCCAAGCACGGCATCTACGACCTCCGCCAGCACCTCGAAGAGGTCGTGATGCCCGTTCTGCGCAAGTGGAACGTCTTCGAGCGAAACGACTTCACCGCGCGCGGCGAAGAGATCCGCGAGAGCCTCGGCAAGTTCCTCGAGAACCTCGAGGGCCAGGCCACCAAGTTCGAGGAGCAGCGCGACCGCATGCTGGCCCGCGAGGCCAAGAAGCGCGAGCAGAAGGCGTCGTAGCGCAAACAGTTATCCTGTGCCCGGTACCGGATTCGGTACCGGGCACAGTTTTGAATCCAGCACTTTCCCAGAGGTCGTCAATGTCATCCCTTCGAATCGGATCGCTCGAGCTGCGCAGTCCGGTGGTTCTGGCCCCCATGGCCGGCATCACCAACGTCGCGTTCCGCACGCTGTGCCGTGAGCTCGAGACGGAGCGCGCGGGCAGCACGTCCGGCCTGTACGTCTGTGAGATGGTGACGGCGCGTGCCCTGGTGGAGAGGCAACCCGCGACCCTGCACATGACGACGTTCGGCCCGACCGAGACACCGCGTTCGCTGCAGCTGTACACCGTCGATCCCGACACCACGTACGCGGCGGCCAAGATGATCGTGGACGAGAACATGGCCGATCACATCGACATGAACTTCGGCTGCCCGGTCCCCAAGGTCACCCGCAAGGGCGGCGGCGCCGCCCTGCCGTACAAGCGCACACTGTTCGGCCGGATCGTCGCGGCGGCGGTGAAGGCGACCGAGGGCACCGACGTCCCGGTGACCGTCAAGTTCCGCGTCGGCATCGACGCCGAGCACCACACGCATCTCGACGCGGGCCGGATCGCCGCCGGCGAGGGCGCCGCCGCGGTCGCGCTGCACGCGCGCACCGCCTCGCAGCGCTACTCCGGCACCGCCGACTGGAACGAGATCGCCCGCCTCAAGGAACATGTGACAGACGTGCCGGTCCTCGGAAACGGCGACATCTTCGCTGCCGAGGACGCGGCCCGCATGATGGAGCAGACCGGGTGCGACGGCGTCGTCGTCGGCCGCGGATGCCTCGGCCGGCCGTGGCTGTTCGCCGAGCTGAGCGCGGCGCTGAACGGAAACCCGCAGCCCACTCCCCCCACCCTCGGCGAGGTGGCCACCATCATCCGCCGGCATGCCGAACTGCTCGCCGATCACCACGGGGAGGACAAGGGTCTGCGTGAACTGCGCAAGCACGTGTCCTGGTACCTGCGGGGCTTCCCCGCCGGGTCGGAGCTGCGCGTCGCGATGGCCCTCGTGAGCACCCTCACCGAACTCGACGACCTCCTCGTCCAACTCGATCCCACCATCCCGTTCCCCAAGGACGCCGAGGGACCGCGCGGACGGCAGGGATCACCCGGCACGGTCGCGCTCCCCGAGGGCTGGCTCGACGACCCCGACGACTGCCTCGTGCCCACCGGCGCCGACCTCATGCATTCTGGTGGTTAGCGGCACGAACGCGCGTCACCTCGCTACATGTGCGGAGCCCAGGCGTTCGATAAGTACTATGGCTGGAATCCGTCGGGGCCGACGGAGGTCCGAGTCGGCGGAGAGGTCAGGTTGCATCGGTGGGTGATGATCACAGTTCGGACTCACCGACTCCCGAATCCCGGGCCCCCTGGGAGCGTCCTCTCGCGGACCGGAGCTACCGAGAAGCCCAGTCGGGACGACGGCGGCGGCTCCCGCAGCGACAGCCACCTCCCGAGCGCCGGCCTCCCGAACCTCCCGCGCCTCCCGAGCGCCGCGCACAGGTAGAACGCACCGAACCGTCCCGCCACGACAGCGGCCGGATCGGTCGTCGCGCCGCGGGCGGTCCCACCGAAGCCCTCTCCGTGGCAGACCTGGTAAAGAAGGTCTCCGGAGACGACCCGAGCAAACCGGATGAACCGAACAAGCCGGTCGACCCGAACAGACCGGACGATCCGGACAAGACGGAGACCATTCCCCCGATCGACGAGCGGCAGCCGCCGCCTCCCGGGGTTCCGCCACGCAAGACCACTGCCGCGCCTCCCCCGCCGGAGCCGCCGCCGAGCGCTCCCGAGCCCGAGTGGGTCGCGGATTCCGCCGAGACCACCGCCGCACCGCAGGTGGTCGGCAACCCGGGTGTCACCCGCCTGGCCCTGAGCAAGACCCGGAAACGGAAACGCCTCCGCGCGGCAGGACGCGCCGTCGTCGCCCTCGTGGCGGTGGTCGCGCTCGCCGGAACCGGCATCGTGTGGGGTTACCTCCGCTCAACCGAGGGCAAGTTCGACCAGATCGCGGCCCTCGACACCGAATCGACCGACATCGTCGACGCCGTCGGGCAGACCGGTGACGAGACCTATCTGATCGTCGGCACCGACACCCGCGCCGGTGCGAGCGGCGAGGTGGGTGCCGGCACCATCGACGATGCCGAGGGATCTCGCGCCGACACGGTCATGCTCGTCAACATCCCCGCCGACCGGAGCCGGGTGGTCGCGGTGTCGTTCCCCCGCGACCTCGACGTCGAGCGGCCGGTCTGTCAGGGCTGGGACAACGACAGTGGCACCTACACCGACGAGACCTTCCCCGCCGCAGACGGCGACAAACTGAACGCCACCTACGCGCTCGGCGGACCGAAATGCCTGGTGAAGGTGATCCAGAAGATGTCAGGCCTGAAGATCGGCCACTTCGTCGGCATGGACTTCGCCGGTTTCGAGTCGATGGTCAACGAGATCGGCGGCGTCCGGGTCTGCACCACGCAACCGCTCGAGGACGACGTGCTCGGCACCGTGCTGCCGCAGCCGGGCACCCAGATGCTCGACGGAAAGACGGCGCTGAACTTCGTCCGCGCCAGACACGTCGAGGCGGAGGGCAACGGCGACTACGGCCGCATCAACCGTCAGCAGAGATTCCTCTCCGCCCTGCTACGGGGTGCTCTGTCCAGTCAGGTGCTGCTCAATCCCGGCAAGCTGAACGGCTTCATCAACGCCTTCACCCGCGACACGTTCGTGGAGAACATCGACACGAAATCGCTGGTCACGCTCGGTCGCTCCCTGCAGAACGTCGACGCGGGCGCCGTCACGTTCCTGACGGTCCCCACCGCGGGCACCACCGAGTGGGGCAACGAGATTCCCCGCACCGACGACATCAAGGCCATCTTCCGCGCCATCATCGACGACGAAGCGCTGCCCGGCGAGAAGCGGGCGGAACCGCTGCCGTCGTCCGCCCCCGAACCGCAGGCCGCGCCCACACCGCCGTCGGTCCAGGCCGTCGACCCGTCCAGCGTCACCGTCCAGGTATCGAACGCATCGGGTGAGTCGGGCCTGGCCGCGACCGTCGCCGACTCACTGGCCGCCGAGGGTTTCCAGATCTACAACGTCGGCAACTACACGGGCACCAGCGGCGAGACCGTCATCCGGTTCTCACCCGGCCACGAGGCCGAGGCGGCCACCCTCGCCTCGTCGTTCCCGGGCGCAGTGCTCGAGTCGACCACCGGACTCGGGACCGTCGTCGAGGTAGCCCTCGGTTCGAGCTTCTCCGGCACCGTGCAGACGCCGAGTCCGATCGACACTCCGCTCGACATGTCGGACGTGCGGGTCGGCCAGCCGGAAGACGTGGAAATCCCCGCCGACCTGGCCGTGGTCAACGCAGGCGACACGTCCTGCGACTGAGCGTCCGATCAGCAGTGTCGTTCACCCCGCGTTCACCGTGTGATCGTGACTTGGTTTCCCGTGCACCGTAGGCTGTGACCTCATGCGCGTGGCTTACAACGAACAGATGACCGAGCTTGCCGACCTGCTCGGCGAGATGGCGGGGCTTGCGGGGGTCGCCATGGAGCGCGCCACCCAGTCGCTGCTCCAGGCCGACCTCTCCCTTGCCGAGCAGGTGATCGGCGAGCACGACAAGATCACCGAGCTCAGCACCATCTGCGAGGAGCGGGCCTTCGCCCTCCTCGCCCTACAGGCACCGGTCGCCGGCGACCTCCGCTCCGTCGTCAGCGGAATCCAGATCGTCGCCGACATCGACCGCATGGGGGCGCTGGCTCTCCACGTCGCCAAGATCGCGCGCCGCCGACATCCCAACCACGTGCTCCCCGAAGAGGTCAACGGGTACTTCGCCGAGATGGGACGCATCGCGGTCTCCATCGGCGCCGCTGCCCGCGAGGTTCTCGAGACCCGCGACCCCGAGCGGGCCGCCCGCCTCCGCGAGGAGGACGAGGCGATGGACGACCTCCACCGGCACCTGTTCACCGTCCTGATGGACCGCGAGTGGAAGCACGGTGTGGCCGCCGCGGTCGACGTCACCCTGCTCGGCCGGTTCTACGAGCGTTTCGCCGACCACGCCGTCGAGGTGGGCCGTCGTGTGATCTTCCTCGTCACCGGCAAGCTGCCCGACGACACCGACCACGCCGTGGCCGACGCTGACAGCCTCACCTCGTACCCGGAGCAGTAGACTCCCACAACCCTTTTCGCGCGAACGGGACGCTCGTACGGACTGACCGTACGGGCGTCCCGTTCGTTCAGCCGAGGTTCACAGTCCGCAGACACGACAACGCCCCGACCGAAGATCCGGCCGGGGCGTTGTCGTGTGCGTTGCTCTATCCGAAGCGGCCCGAGATGTAGTCCTCGGTGGCCTTCTGCGTCGGGTTGGAGAAGATCTTCTCCGTGTCGTCGATCTCGACGAGACGTCCCGGCTTTCCGGTGGCCTCGAGGTTGAAGAACGCGGTCTGGTCACTCACACGCGCCGCCTGCTGCATGTTGTGGGTGACGATCACGATGGTGAAGTCCTTCTTCAGCTCCGTGATGAGGTCCTCGATCGCGAGGGTCGAGATCGGGTCGAGCGCCGAGCAGGGCTCGTCCATCAGCAGGACGTCGGGCGAGACGGCGATGGCCCGCGCGATGCACAGACGCTGCTGCTGACCGCCGGAGAGTCCGCCGCCCGGCTTGTCGAGACGGTCCTTGACCTCGTTCCACAGGTTGGCGCCGCGCAGGGACCGCTCCGCCACCTCGTCGAGACGCTTCTTGCTGCGCTCGCCCTGCAGCTTGAGTCCGGCCACCACGTTGTCCTTGATCGACATCGTCGGGAACGGGTTGGGCCGCTGGAACACCATGCCGATCGTCTTGCGAACGCCGACCGGGTCGATGCCCGAACCGTAGATGTCCTCACCGTCGAGCAGGATCGAACCCTCCACGCTCGCACCGGGAGTCACCTCGTGCATGCGGTTCAGCGAGCGCAGCACGGTCGACTTGCCGCAACCGGACGGACCGATGAAGGCAGTCACGTTCCGCGGGGGGACGGACAGCCCGACATCGGCGACGGCGTGGAATTTGCCGTAGTAGATGTTGACGTCCTTGAGATCCAGACGCTTGGCCATTACCGGCTCCCTACTGATTGGTGTTCGAGATCGAGTGGATGAATCACTTGCTGCGGACCTGTGAGAAGTGCCCGATGACCTTGGCCGCGACGTTGAGGATGGCGATGAGGAGGATCAGCGTCAGCGCCGCACCCCAGATGCGGTTGGTGCCGGCATCGGTCGGGTTGTTCATCTCGGCGACCATGACGCCGGGCAGCGTGCCCATCTCGCCACCGAACAGGTTGAAGTTGATGAAGGGTGCATAACCCACGAGGATCAGCAGCGGTGCGGTCTCGCCCATCACCCGCGCCAGGGCCAGCATGACGCCGGTGATGATGCCCGGAAGCGCGGTGGGCAGCACGATCTTGGCGATCGTCTTCCACTTGGGAACACCCAGCGCGTACGACGCCTCACGCAGGTCCTGCGGAACGATGCGGAGCATCTCCTCCGTGCTGCGGACCACGACGGGCACCATCAGCAGCACGAGGGCGAGCGCCACGGCGAATCCAGACTTGGGGAAGCCGAACGTCGCGATCCAGAGGGCGTAGATGAACAGGGCGGCCACGATCGACGGGACACCGCTGAGGATGTCGACCATGAAGGTGGTCAGCTTCGCCAGCCGCGACTTCCGGTCGGCGTACTCGACGAGATAGATCGCGACGAACAGTCCGAGCGGAATGGACAGCACCGCGCAGACGAGGCCCTGCAGGATCGTGCCGATCAGCGCGTGATAGATACCGCCGCCCTCGGCCGAGGACGTGAGTCCGCTGAGTGAGTGGGTGAACCAGGTGGCCGACGTCAGGGCGGGAAGTCCCTTGATGACGGCGGTGACCAGGACCCACACCAGTGGGATCAGCGCGACGAGCACTGCCAGCGTCACCAGGACGGTGGCCGTGAGGTCGGTGATGCGTCGGCGGGTGCCGACCCCCTGGAAGGTGGGGGCCTTGACCGGCTTGTCGAGGGTCGCGGTCATGGGTCAGTCCTTCTTTCCTGCGATCACGGCGCGGGCTGCGGCGTTCACGACGAAGGTGAGCACGAAGAGCACCAGGCCTGCGGCGATGTAGGCGCCGGCCTGAATGTTGTTGTTGAACTCCGCGTAGCCGAGGGCGATCTTGGACGCGATGGTCGCGCCGCCGTCGAACAGCGACCAGCCGAAGGGCTGCGACGTGGTGCGCAGGATCAGGTACAGCGCCATGGTCTCACCGAGGGCGCGACCCAGGCCGAGCATCGATCCGCTGATGTAGCCGGACTTGCCGAACGGAATGATCGTGGTGCGCACGACCTCCCACCGCGTGGCGCCCAGCGCGAGGGCCGCCTCGATGTGGGTCGTCGGTGTCTGGACGAACACTTCGCGTGTCACGGCGGTGATGACGGGAAGGATCATGACGGCGAGGACGATGCCCGCGGTGAAGATGGTGCCGCCGCCGGTGATCGAACCGCTGCCCGTAGCGAACAGCGGGAACCAGCCGAGCTTTTCGTTGAGCCACACGGCGATAGGCTGGATTGCCGGTGCGAACACCAGCAGGCCCCAGAGGCCGTAGACGATGGACGGCACCGCGGCGAGCAGGTCGATGACGTATGCCAGTGGGCGCTTGAGCCAGTTCGGCGAGTACTCGGTGAGGAAGATCGCGATGCCCAGGGCAACCGGCATCGCGAGCACGAGCGCGAACAGCGACACCAGAACCGTGACCTGGAAGAGGTCGAGCACACCGAACGCCATCGCGTTGATGTTCTGCGTCACCCATTCGCGGCTGGTGAGGAAGTTGACCTGGTTCCTGCTCAGCGCGGGAACCGCACGCCAGATGAGGAAGATGCCGATCGCGGCGATGAGGATGGAGATGAAGATCGCCGACGTGGTCGCGAGGGTCTTGAAGATCCGGTCGCCGGGCCTCGCGACGGCCTTGCCACGGGGTACACCCGTCGGGGTCGGAGTGTCGGCCTTGGTGGTACTCAACTCGGCCTCCGGGGTGCCGTTCGGACCGCCCACCCCGGCCCCGCCGGAAGCGGAGCCGGAGGCGCGAGGTGCTGATTCGGTGTGCGCTTCACTCATCTGCGCTCGCAATCTTTCATTCTCAGAATATCGAGTCATGGGCGGGTCCGAACGACTTACCGTGTGAATCAGCCGATTGCGGCGACCGACGCGTTCAGCTTCTCCTTCATGGAGTCGGGCAGCGGCACGTAACCCTGCTCCGCCAGGTTGCTCTGGCCCTCGTTGGCGGCGCTGGTCAGGAACGACTTGACGGCGGCGGAGGTGTCGGCGTCATAACCCTTCGAGCACACGATCTCGTAGGTGGCGAGCACCAGCGGGTAGGCGCCGGCTTCCTTGGTGCCGAAGATCGAGGCGAGGTCGAGCGTCAGGTCGCCCACGCCCGAACCCTTGAACTGCGCACCCTCGATGGCCTTCGCTGCCGACTCGTCGGACAGCGCGACGGGGCCCGAGCCGGTGTCGATCTGCGCGGCCGACAGCTTGTTCTGGTCGGCGTAGGACTTCTCGACGTAGGTGATCGAGCCGGGGGCGGAGGCCACTGCCTGCGCGACGCCGGCCGAACCCTTGGCGCCCTCACCGATGCCGCCGGTGAAGTCGGAGCCGGCACCGGTGGTCCAGGCACCGTTGGAGGCGGCCGTGAGGTACTGCTGGAAGTTGTCGGTGGTTCCCGAGGAATCCGAGCGGATGATCGCGGTGATGTCCTGGTCCGGCAGGGTGGCGCCCGGGTTGAGGGCGGCGATGGCCGGGTCGTTCCACTTCTTGATGGTGCCGTTGAAGATCTTGGCGGTCACTTCGCCGTTCAGCACAAGGTCGTCGACGCCGTCGAGGTTGTAGGCGACCGCGACGGGTCCGAAGACGAGGGGAAGGTTCCACGCCTCGCCACCGACGCAGCGGGCCTTGGCCTGCTCGGCCTGCTCGGCCTTGATCGCCGAGTCGGAACCGGCGAAGTCGATCTGGCCAGCGATGAACTGGGTACGTCCGTCACCGGAACCGCTGGGGTTGTACGCCAGGTTGACGGTCTTGCCCTTTTCCTGGCAGACGGAGATGTAGGTGGAGACGAACTGGTCCATGGCGTTCTTCTGGGCCGAGGAACCGGCCGAGGAGAGGTTCGCCTTGCCCTCGCACGTCGCGGTCGACGCTGCTGCGTCGACGCCGCTCGACGCCGCGTTGTTGTCGCTGCCACACGCGGCCAAGGTCATGGCACCCAGGGCCACTGCACCGAGCAGGGCGCCACTGCGCTTGAGATTCACCTAGTCCTCCGGAAATACCGTCTCGCCCACGATCGGGCGGCGACATGAGGCGCGGATTTCTCGAATCCTGCACCGGGCAACACGGCGCTGCCCACGGAGAAACCTAGGGGTAGCTAATGTCCAGTTGGACCACGATCGGTGAACGGAAAGTGAACAGACCGAGCATTTGCCCATATTTCCCAGACGAACGGCGGGTGCCGCAGTAGAGGAGTGCCTCAGGCTCGCGCGTACGCGACGTCCGTGTGGAACCGCTCGAACCCGAGCCGGTCGTAGGTGTGCAGCGCCGACGCGTTGTCTCCCTCGACGTACAACAGCACCGCACCGAGCCCACGGTCGCGCAGGTAGTGCAGCCCGGCGAGCGTCAGCAACCGGCCGAGGCCACGTCCCTGGGCGTCGGGGCCGATCGCGACCACGTAGACCTCACCGATGGCGGGCTCGTCGCCCTGCTTCGGGTGCACTTTGGTCCAGTGGAACCCGAGCAGTCGGTTCTCGTCCGACGCGGCGAACGCCATGAACAGTCCGGCCGGGTCGAACCAGGCCTCCGCACGACGTTCGGCCACGTCACGTTCGGTCCACGACCCCTGCTCGGGATGCCACGCGAAGGCGGCAGCGTTGACCCGCAGCACCTCGGGATCGTCCTCGACGCCGCGGTAGACGCGGAGCGAAACATCTTCCGGCACAACGAGTTCCGGGAGGTCCGTGCCCGCAAGTGGACGTCGGAGTTGCAGCAGCTCGCGCGCACCGGTCAGGCCGAGCCGCCGCGCCACCGCCTGCGCCGCAGGCAGGTTGCCGTGCGCCCACACCCGTGCATCCGGACCCCCCTCGGACAGGACCTCGGTGACCAGCCGGCCACCGATTCCCCGGCCACGCGCCTCGGGATCGACCGCGAGTTCGGCCATCGCCGGATGGTCGCCGTGGCCCGGGTGCAACTGCGCGTACCCGACGATCCGATCGGCGTCGGTCTCCACGAGGTGCCGCACACCGACGCCGCCGGCACCGGACACGGCATGCACGCCCTGCTCCGACACGGGCGCGGTTCCGTCCGCTGCCGTCGCGCGCTCCAACAGGGCCGACACGTCCGCGGCCTGCTTGCCGTCGAGTCGATCTGTCCAGGACTGCACGGAAGCACTCACGGGAACGCCTGCCCGTCGGCGGATTCGAAGTCCGCGTCGTCGGCATCCAGGTCGTCGACGGGCGCCACGGGCGCTCCCGACTTGCTGCGGGTGGGACGGACGGCCTTGTAGCCGACGTTGCGGACTGTACCGATCAAGGATTCGTACTCGCTGCCCAGCTTCGCCCGCAGACGACGCACGTGGACGTCGACCGTGCGGGTGCCACCGAAGAAGTCGTATCCCCACACCTCCTGCAGCAACTGCGCGCGGGTGAAGACGCGACCCGCGTGCTGCGCCAGGTACTTGAGGAGTTCGAACTCCTTGTAGGTGAGGTCGAGCGGACGGCCGCGCAGGCGAGCCGTGTACGTACCCTCGTCGATGACGAGCTCGCCGAGCGTGATCTTGCCCGAGGCCTCCGGGCTCGCGACGCCTCCGGTGCGTCCGACCAGCAGTCGGAGGCGGGCGTCCACCTCGGCGGGGCCGGTGCCCGGGAGCAGGATGTCGTCGAGGCCCCAGTCGGAGTTGACCGCCACCAGGCCGCCCTCGGTGAGCACTGCCACCACGGGAACCGCCGAACCAGTGCTGCCCAGCAACCTGCAGAGGCCGCGCGCCGCCGCGAGATCGGTGCGCGCATCCACCAGCGCGATGTCGGCAGAGCTCGCTTCCAGGAGAGAGGACACCTCCGTCGGGGCAGGCCGCACCGAATGCGCCAGCAGGGCGAGGGCAGGCAGCACTGCCTCGGGGTTGGGGTCGGAGGTAAGAAGCAGTAGCTCCACACAGCCTCCCATCTCGTCGCCGTCGTACCCGACCGGCCGACGGATCGTTCATCCGCCGGTCCAGGTAGATCGACACTGAAGGTATCGACACTTTTGTCGGTGACAGAGTAGCGCGCCGCCGTCGGCGTCCGTTGCACCGAACCCCCGACAACCGGCGACGAGGTCGCACCGACACCGCCCGCGACGGTGTCCGTCACAATGGGGCCGTGCGGAAACTCATCATCGGAATCGTCTTCCTCGTGGCTCTCGGTCTCGTCGTCGACTTCGGTTCGGCGGCGTACGCGGAGTACCGGGTGTCGAGGGAACTGCGGGCCGGCGCCTCACTCACCGCGGATCCCGAAGTCACGATTCACGGCTTTCCGTTCCTCACCCAGGCGTGGGACGGGAAATACGAGAACATCGAGATCCGCGCACAGGGAGTACAGAGTGACGAGGTCGGTGAGGTGACGATCGAGTCCACCCTGCTGGGTGTCTCCGCTCCGCTGTCCGACCTCGTCGACGGCTCCGTCCAGACCCTGCCGGTCGATCATCTGTCCGGTCGCATGCTCATCGACGCCACCGACCTCGGACGGTTCCTCGACATCCCTGACCTGCAGGTTTCGGCACCACCGGCCAGCAAGTCCGACGGCACCGGCGGCTCCGGCGGCTCCGGGATGCCGACCGCGGGCGGCGTCGTCCTCACCGGCACCGTCCCCGTCGGGCCCATCGACACGACCGTCAGCGTGCAGGCCGACCTCGTCCTCGACGGCGGTCAGGTGAAGATCGTCGCCAGCGACTTCTACTTCGGGCCCGAGGGCCACGCCGACTTCACCATCCCCGAGCCCCTCGCCCCCGCGATCCTCGGTCTCTTCACCCGGACGATCGACCCCCGGGAACTGCCGTTCGGCGTCCAGCCGACGGAGGTCTACGCGGAAGGTTCGCAGATCGTCATCGAGGGCGTCGGCAACAACGTCACGATCGATCTGAACGAACTGCAGAGCCGATGACCGGAATCACACTGTTACTGATCGCACTCGTCGCCGCTGTCGCGTTCGGGCTCGTGTGGCAGCGCCGCCAGGGGACGGTCCGGGGTACCGGCGAGGCGTCCGCGGTCGTGACCGACGAACGGCGCCGGCTCCTGGAGGAGGCGGGCGTCGGGCCGGGATCGCCGGATCGCCCCCGGGCAGCCACCGTTCTCCATTTTTCCGCCGACTGGTGCGGACCGTGCGCGGCAGTGCGCAGAGTGGTGGGACAGGTCGTCGCGGACCTCGGCGGCGAGCCGGAACCGCCGGTCGAGGTGGAAGTCGACATCGACGAGTATCCCAGTCTTGCCAAGGAACTCGGCGTTCTGTCGCTGCCGACGACGTTCATTCTGGATGCCGACCTGCAGCAACGCTTCCGGGTGTCCGGGGTGCCCTCCGCAGCCGACCTGCGGGCCGCGCTCGGACCCCTCACCCGGCCCCCGGCTTCAAATTCCTGAAGAACCGGGTAAACTCGTCGTCGTGCAATCCAGCCACGAGCTCATGCTCACCCGTCGCCGCACAGTAGACCTGTGCCGCCTCGGGGCTTGTTGCTGTACCTGTTGCTGATCACCAGGGCTGTCGCTTTCTGCTGACACCGCGCACTCCGCGCCCGTGATCGAACCCGATGACGACGTCATTCGTCGTTACTCGGCGCCAGGCAAGCATCAGGACTCACCGCAGGAGCACTTCTCATGTCCACAACACTCGAGCTCGAGCAGGTCGACGTTCGTGGCCCCCGGTTCGCCGCCTGGGTCACCACCGCAGTCCTCGTCGCCGTGCTCGTCGTGTCGACGTTCTCGCTGGTCGCAGCAGGAATTCTGCTGGCGCTGCAGGCGGTCGTCTTCGCGGCGGGTGCAGCCACCGGGCCGCGGCGCAGCCCGTACGGCCGGATCTTCGGCACCCTCGTGGCGCCGCGTCTCGCCCCTGTCAGTGAGCGCGAACCCGTCGCTCCGCTCCGGTTCGCGCAGCTCGTCGGGTTCGTCTTCGCCGCCGTCGGCACCGTCGGCTTCTTCGCCGGCTCCGGCCTCGTCGGCGCCGTGGCCACGGCATTCGCCCTGTTCGCGGCGTTTCTCAACGCCGCGTTCGGCTTCTGCCTCGGCTGCCAGATCTATCCGCTCGTCGCACGGCTACGCCCCGCCTCCTGAACGTTTCACACCGAGAACCACCGCACGATCCACCCGACACAAGTAAGTACACATCGAAAGGAACACCATGGCTCGCTCCGATGTCCTAGTCTCCGCCGACTGGGCTGAGCAGAACCTCAACGCCCCCAAGACCGTTTTCGTCGAGGTGGATGAGGACACCAGCGCATACGACGGCGGCCACATCGAAGGCGCCATCCGCCTCGACTGGCGGAAGGACCTGCAGGACGGCGTCCGTCGTGACTTCCTGAACCAGCAGCAGTTCTCCGATCTCCTGTCCGCCAAGGGCGTCGCCAACGACGACACCATCGTTCTCTACGGCGGCAACAACAACTGGTTCGCGGCGTACGCGTACTGGTACTTCAAGCTGTACGGCCACCAGGACGTCAAGCTGATCGACGGCGGCCGCAAGAAGTGGGAGCTCGACGGACGCCCCCTCTCCAAGGAGACCGTCACCCGCGAGGCCACGCAGTACAAGGCCGACGCACCCGACCTGACGATCCGCGCGTTCCGCGACGAGGTCATCGACGCCATCGGCAACAAGAACCTCGTCGACGTGCGTTCGCCCGACGAGTTCTCCGGCAAGATCCTCGCCCCCGCGCACCTGCCGCAGGAGCAGGCGCAGCAGCGTGGACATGTCCCCACGGCGATCAACATCCCGTGGAGCACCACCGCAAACGAGGACGGCACCTTCAAGTCGGACGACGACCTGGAGAAGCTGTACTCGGAGAAGGGCTACGACGAGTCGAAGCCCACCATCGCGTACTGCCGTATCGGCGAGCGCTCCAGCCACACCTGGTTCGTGCTCAAGGAGATCCTCGGCAAGTCCGACGTCAAGAACTACGACGGCAGCTGGGTCGAATACGGCTCGCTCGTCGGCGCACCCATCGAGTTGGAGGTTCACTGAGCCATGTGTGGAGCACCTGTACAGACCCAGACCCTGCCCGCGGGCGTCGACGTCGAGAAGGAAACGGTCATCACCGGCCGCGTTCTCGCCGCTGACGGCCAGCCGATCGGTGGAGCGTTCGTGCGTCTCCTCGACGGCGGCGGAGAGTTCACCGCCGAGGTCGTCGCCTCCGGCACCGGTGACTTCCGCTTCTTCGCCGCCCCCGGCGACTGGACCGTGCGTGCACTGTCCAGCTCCGGCAACGGCACCTCCACGGTGAGCCCGACCAGCGCCGGCGTGCACAACGTCGACGTCACCGTCGGCGAGTAGTCACCAGTCGAATACACCAGAAGGCCCCGCTCCGATCCGGAGCGGGGCCTTTCTGTCGTGCGGAACTAGTTGCCCGAGGTAGCGGCCGGCACCTCCGCGGCCTTGCGGTCCTTCTCTGATTGCGCCAGCGCGGTGATCCAGTCGACAACCTTCTCGCTCTCCCAGTACCACGGGTCGTTCGGGTTGTTGTTCCAGTAGAACAGGTGCTGGATGAAGCCGAGGAAGATGTACGGCTTGATCACGAGTGCGAAGACGTCCCTGTTGTCCTCGACGAACCCGGGACCCTCCGCGGCCAGCTTCGCCTTCACCACGTCCGAACCGGGGCCCATCGCCCAGTTCAGCGCCTCGACCATCTGCTCCTGGGACACCTGCATGTCCTGGTCCGGTCCGTCGGGGTCGTAGGTCTGGTCGGCGACCTTGCGGAGAACGTCGAGGAAGGATTCGTCCGAGGCGAACCAGTCTTCGTGTGTGACGATGTGCACGATCGACCGCGCCGCCATGCTGGACACCGCGTTTGCGAAGTCGGAGACGGTCTGGCCCGGATTCAGCAGGGTGAAGTGCATCTGGCCGAGCACGCCGAGCGCCAGTTCGAGGACGGCGATCTCCTGCGGCGCGTCGCACGCGATGTCGTATGGTCGGCACGCGTAGGTGATCTTGCCGTCGAGAGCGCCGTAGTCGGCCGGCCCGGACGACATGAAGCCGCCCCCGGGCGGTCCCGGCTCGCCCATCGAGGGCGTCCCCGCGGGACGGTACGGGTCGCCGATCAATGCGACGCCGGCGATGTCATCGGCGGTAACCAGAGCGTTGCTGTCGCGGTGGCCGAGCTCGCGTGCCACCCGTTCGACCACCTCGGCGCCGACGCTGTATCCGAGGAGGACGTACTTGGTGGCGTCGCCGCACTTCGCCTTGTTCTCGTCGAGGATCCTGTTCGTCGACGCGACACCGGCCGCCATCGAATCCTGGTATGTCGGAACAGGTTGTAGCAGCCCGAGTCCGTACGTGGACGGGTACGGAACGTACATCCATCCGACCGTCCCCGGATCGTCCTTGTTGGCCTCGCCGGTCGGCACGGTCACGTTGCCGACCCAGTTCGACCACAGCTGACGATTCTCGTCTGCCAGAGGGTTGCGGTCCTCCGTCGAGTCGGTGGCGCCGGAGACGGCGACGATCATCACGTCGGGGCAGTCGGCGGCGTAGTTGTTCGGGTCGACGCGGTCCGCGTCCGAACTCCCGGAGCCGGCGCTGCCGGTGTCCGGTGCCGCGACTGCGAGACCGGGAGCCCCGAAGACGGAGGCGGCGAGCAGCAGCACCGTCGCCGTGACCGCGGCTCGCGCCAGACCGGTAACGGCAGGGGTCGATCGAAGCATGGGACCTCCGGAGGGGGCGGGAGACGAGACGACCGGACAACGATGTCCGGAACCAGACCGGGTGGTCGCCTTCGAGAACCGTAGCGCCAGTCACCGTAAGACGCCTCCCGTTTCGACCGTTCGACGGGTTCGGTTTAGGATGTCCCCGTGGTTATCTTCTTCGAGGTACTTCTTGTCCTTGCCGCCGTGTTGATCACGTGGTTCTCGCTCTACACGATCTACCGCCTGGTCACCGACGAGTCGTGAGTCAATCCCCGGACGCAGGCGCAGATCCGCCTTCCGAGCACCCGACTACGAGCGCGCCCGCTGGGGACACCCCCACCGTGCGTCGTGGTAGCGGTGACGCCGCAGTCGCGGACGCCATCGAGCGTTCCAAGTCGACGGCATCGCGGAACATCCCGCAGCTTCCGGACCTTCCGCTGCCCGAGGACACTGCCAATCTGCGCCTCGGCCCGGATCTGAACAGCGAGCTCCTCGCAGTACTGCCCCTCGTGGGTGTGTGGCGCGGCGAAGGGGAAGGCCACGACCCTGACACCGGCGACTACCACTTCGGGCAGCAGATCATCGTCTCCCACAACGGTGGCAACTACCTCAAGTGGGAATCCCAGTCCTGGGTTCTCGACGTCGACGGCGCGTACGTACGCCCCGACCTCAACGAGACCGGCTTCTGGCGGATCAGCGGCGACGGCATCCCCGGCAGCACCAACGAAGAGGTCGTCGAACTCCTCCTCGCCCACAGTTCCGGCATCGTCGAACTGTTCTACGGCCGGGCCCTCACGCAGTCGTCGTGGGAGCTCGCCACCGACGTCGTGATCCGCAGCACCTCCGGTGTTCTCGTCGGCGGCGCCAAGCGCCTGTACGGCATCGTCGAGGGCGGCGACCTCGCCTACGTCGAAGAACGCATCATCGCCGACGGTGAACTGCGCCCCCGCCTCTCGGCGCGTCTGTCCCGCTACGTCGGTTAGGCGTGCGCTTCGCGCCCGTGAGTACTTATCAACCGCCCGCGGTTAACAAGTACTCACGGCTGGAGTTATCCCCAACCTGAGGGTTATCCACAGGCGAAGTGATTTCGCGTCTTTTCGCGCGTTTCCTGTCGGTCTGCCTACGCACCGTCCCTGTCATGACGACAGCGACGATCGACTTCAAACCCGAGTTCCAACGGGTCCTCGACTACCAGCACGGCCTCGTGACGGCCCGCCAACTGCGTGGATTGGGTATCTCGACCCGCCAGATCCAACACCTCGTCGAGTCCGGCCAATGGTCGGCGGTGCTGCACGGCGTCTACGCCGTCACCAACGGTCCACTCGACCGGCCGATGACCTTGTGGGCAGCGCTGCTGTTCGGCGGTCCCCGGGCGATACTCAGCCATCGGACGGCGGCCGAGGAGTGGGGGCTGATGCCCGTCGACCCTGCCGAACCCATTCATGTCACCGTGCCCTACGGATTGTCGGCGGAGCCGCAGGCGCCGACGTACCGGAAGTCCGGCAGCCGATGCGACCGTCCCGTTCCACGCGAAGGCGATCTCCTCCATCCCGGAGTCGTGGTGCACCGGTCCCGGGCGCACGCCCACATCCTCGTCCCGACACTTCCGCCCCGAACCTCCCGGGCCGACACCGTCGTCGATCTCGCCGTTGCGGAGCCGTCCGCGGTGGAGGCGCAGCGGGTCATCGTGTCGGCGACCACCAGCAGCAACATTCCGGTGCACGAGCTGCTGCGACGGATCGAGCAGCGTCCACCGCGGAGATATCGCAAGGCGCTGACCGACGCGCTGACGTTCGTCTCCGGCGGCGTCCAGTCGATCCTCGAGCACCGATACGCCGTTGACGTCGAGACCGCTCATGGCTTGCCGGCCGCACGGCGGCAGTCGCCGGTACTCGTCGACGGGCAGACGCTCTACGAGGACGTCGACTATTCGGACGCCGGCGTACCCCTCATCGTGCGACTGGACGGGTTGCGGTACCACTCGTCGCGGTCCGTGGCGCTGCGCGACCGGCGTCGCGGCAACGCGGCGGAACTGGCCGGCAAGGCGACCTTGGTCTACGGCTGGGAGGAGGTCACGAGGCGTTCGTGCGACGTCGCGGCCGAGGTTCGGGCGGTCCTCGAGCGGGGAGGCTGGGCCGGGTCGAACCCGTGCCCCCGCTGCCGTGAGTACTTGTTAACCGCGGGCGGTTAACAAGTACTCACGGGCGCGGAGCGCAAAGCGGCCCCCGAGCCTTTCGGTGCTGGTGCACCGGTCCCGATCTGGACCAGACCGGGGGCTCGGGGGCCGGGTAGCTGCCTGGGATTCGCTCGCCGCTCGCGCGGTCAGTGAATTCCGTCAGCGGTAGCGGCTAGCTGGCAGCCACCTCACGCGTCCGTCTGTCATTCAATTTCAGACCACCTCCTTCCTCGTGTACTGAAGAAAGTACGCCGCACTCACGGAGTCGGCAACGCATTTTCGCTCTCAGCTTTCTCCACCCGTACCACCAGGTCAGCACTGGTATCCTGCGGAAGCTGGTGAGTGACCACCACGACGGCACGCTGCGCAGGCACAAGTCCGCCGTCGCGTGCGAGCAGTCGCCGGAGCAGGTCGGCGCCCGCGTCGGCGTCGAGGTGTTCGGTCGGTTCGTCGAGCAACAGCACCCGCGCGGGCGACAGCAGGGCCCGGGCGAGGAGCAGCCGGCGACGCTGTCCGCCGGACACCGCCCGGCCACCACCGGCGAGGGTCGTGTGCACGCCCTCCGACAGCCTTGACACCCAGCCGCCGAGCCCGACGGACTCCAGGACGGCGAGCGCCTCCGCTTCGTCGAGGTCGCCGCGCGCCACCCGCAGATTCTCGAGCACGGACGTGTCGAAGAGGTGCGCGTCCTCGGCGAAGAATCCGACGTTCCGGCGGAGCGCGTCGGACCTGATGCGGTGCAGGTCGAGTCCGTCGACCCGGACCGTCCCCGATGCCGGAGGGAGTAGCCCGGCCAGGGTCATCAGGGTGGTCGTCTTCCCCGACCCACTGCCCCCGACGATCGCGACGCGGGCGCCCGGCGGCAGGTCGAGGTCGAGCGGCGCGGTGACGTGTCCGCCGGGCCAGCC
>NZ_BCWY01000030.1 GCF_001894825.1 Rhodococcus jostii NBRC 16295
GGTCAGTTCCAGGGGAAGACGTCCCGTCGCGCCCGACGCGGAGGAAGCCGCCGACCGAGGTCGGCCGGACACGGGTTGTGCGTCGACGCTTGCCGATCCTGGGCTGGCGTGCAGGGCCATCTCGTCGACCGGAAAGCCATGATCGAGTTGGAGTCGTCGCAGTTCGTCCCCGAAGTCGGCGGCGGTAGCCGGGCGCTGATCCGGGGTTCGGGACATTGCCCGTGCGATCACCGCGGACACGTCGTCGGGGATCCCGTGCTCACGCAGATCGGGCACCTCGTGCGTCGTGATGCGCAGGAACTGCGCGACGACCTGCTCACCGCTGCGACGTTCGAACGCGGCATGGCCGGTGAGAGCACTGAACAGGGTGGCACCGAGTCCGTAGACGTCGGCGGGAGGAGTCGGTGCGTCACCTCCGAGCACCTCCGGCGCGGTGTAGGCCGGCGAACCCGGCACGGTCCCGGTGGCGGTCTCGAAGCCGCCGCTGACGTGCGCGATGCCGAAATCGGTCAACGCCGGTTCTCCGTAGTCGGTGAGCAGGATGTTCGCGGGTTTCACGTCGCGATGCAGGATGCCGAGCCGGTGCGCCGACTCCACCGCGCCCGCGATCTTCACCCCGAGGCGCAGCGCTTTCTCCACTGACAGCGGACCGCGGCGGCGGATCCGCACGTCGAGCGAACCCAGCGAGTGGTAGGGCATCACGATGTACGGAAGTCCGCTGTCGGTGGCACCGACCTGAAGGACGCCCACGATGTTCGGGTGCCCGGTGAGCCGCCCCATCGCCCGCTGCTCCCGGAAGAACCGTGCCCGATTCTCCTCGTCGAGTTCGACGGTCAGTACCTTCACCGCCACTGTGCGATCGAGCGCTGCCTGTGTGCAGCGGTAGACCACGCCGAACCCGCCGCGCCCGATCTCATGGGCGTCATCGAAACCGGCCTCGCTCAGCTCCGACGCCACGGCGGGGACGACGTACCGCTGCGTGTCACGCGGATCTCCTTCACCCATCGAACGGTCTACTCACTCCGTCGGCTCGTGGTTCCTGCGCACTGGTCCCGACGGCACGACCAGCGCAAAAACAACCGTGAACTCGCCTCTCGATAGCGTGCACTCAAGGATATAGCCGCACAACCTGCGTACGGCAGCGTGCGAGGCTCCCCGATTCTTCCGAAGGAGGCCGCCCCGATCGGCGATCCGACCGGATAGCGCCCGACCCACAACTGGCCGTTTTGCGAATAGTGATGTACAGCAATATGTTCCGCGAGTTGAGTTCGAGCCTGTCCGGGTTCGTGCTGCATCGTGTCAACCCCGACTGAAACCAGACGGTTCTCCTCAGCTCACAGTCCGTCGACAACCGACTCGACAACGGTGGCACACATCTCTGGCCGCCCACCCGATTTCGCGAGCACGCTGAGACCGATCACCGTGGCGAGCAGTTGACGAGCTGCACCGTCGGCAGACTTGCCCCCGTCGAACTCCCCGGACTCCTGCCCCTGCACGATTGCGTGCCGGAAGATCGTTTCGATCCCGGTGAACAACTCGTCCGCGATGCGGTTCACCTCGTCGTCGACGGTACCGAGCTCTGCCGCAGCATTGACCATGACGCAACCTCGCCGGTGCTCGCCGACCCCGGCGAGGACAGCCATCGCCATCGCGAGGCGGGGCCGTGACGGGCCGGGCGCGGCGAAGAGATCGGTGAGGTACTCGAGTCGCATCTCGCTGTATCGCCGAAGCGCTCGCAGGAACAAGGCGTGCTTGCTCCCGAACGTGTTGTACAGGCTTCCTTTGCCGATCCCCATCTCGCCGGCGAGTTCCTGGGGGGTTGTCGCGGCGTATCCCTGGAGCCAGAACAGGTCCATCGCCTTGTCGACGGCCACGTCCGCCCTGAAGCCCATCGGCCTACCCACCGGAGTAGGGTAACCCACGATCATTCTTGACTTCAAGGTCAATAACTTGGTCGAATCACACCACCCGCAGATCTCCGCCCAGCCAGGAAGGCATTTCATTGTCTGCTCACACACAGAGCGTTACCGGGTCACGCGCACGCTCCCATCTCCCGCTGAACACCCTCGCGATCCCCTTGGGCCTCGCCGGACTGGCCCAGGCCTGGTCGGTCGCCACGACCGCGCTCGGCACCCCGTTCGCGCTTGCCCAGGCGTTCTGGCTGATCGCAGCGCTGGCCTGGATCTCGACAGCCACAGCGCACGTGCATCGCGCCAGGCGCGCCACCCACGGGATCTCGCAACAGTTCACTCATTTCGCCCACGGTCCGCTTGCGGCGTTACTTCCGATCTCCGCGATGCTGCTGGGAGCGAATCTGCACCGCACCATTCCACTTGCCGGAACAGTGCTGACCCTGTTCGCCATCATGGCCGCAGCCGGATTCGGCGCGTGGATGATGAGCTTCTGGATGAGCGGAGAGATGGCGCTCGAATCCGTGCACGGTGGCTACTACCTGCCCATCAGCGCAGCCGGTCTCGTGGGGGCGCTCGCCGCAGCCCAATCCGGTCTCGACTGGCTCGCTGCCGGATGCTTCGCGGTCGGCCTGTTCTTCTGGGTGGTGATCACCATGTTCCTCTTTCTCAGGCTCGCACTGCGCCCCACGATGCCAGCACCCCTGGTCCCGACGCTCGCAATCATGATCGCTCCGCCCGCAGTCGGCGCCGCAGCATGGCTGACCATCTCGGACGGGCATCCCGACGTCCTCTTCGAGGCGCTCACAGCAATCACGGCATTCATGGTCATGGTCCAGGTGCCCCTACTGACGCGCTACCGTGCCCTGCCGTTCTCGCACGGTTTCTGGTCATTCACCTTCCCCGTCGCGAGTGTCGTTGCTCTCACCATCACCTGGCTTCACCTCCTACAGCCGCTTGCCTGGCGAGCCATCACAATCGGACTGCTCGGCGCAGTGACGATCCTCGTGCTGCTGATTGCGACGAAATCCATCCTGGCTGTCCGCACAACCTCACGTCACTCCATGCAACGACGTCTCGACGCTTGACAGGCTTCGAACCAGATCACTATCGTTCGGTTCCATATATTGCATCGCGTTCATTATCATGAACCACTCGATACGCTGAACACTCGCCGCGAAGGACGAAAATTGATTCTCCTGGGGTACCGCGATCACAACGTCCACGAATTGCTGTGCCACGAGATCGCCGCACGAGCGGGGTACTACGACCGTCTGGGCATCGACGTGAAAGCCGTCGCCGGACCGGACCACCCCGAGGCGGCGCTATCCGCTGGGCTCGGCGGCTCGCTGATCGAAACACTGCGCGGACAACGCCGATGGAAAGTCGCACTCGTCCACACCCTTCACCCGCTGTTCTGGGTCTGGACAAAGATGCGGAAGCAGTCGGCAGGGCCAACCGTCCTGGCCGGCCATCCCGAAGGATCGATCGTCTGTGCACTCACCCAGAGGGTGATCAATACCCACTGGACACGAGACGAAGGCCCGACGCTCCTGCACTTCCCTGCAGGAAGCGCCGGCGATCATCAACGATTGGAGGCACTGAGATCCGGAGCAGCCGACGCCGCCGTCCTGGGCTCCACCTTCGCCCCCACCGCCCTGTCACGGCACGGGCTCACCGATTCGTTGTTCTTCGGCACCGCCCTGAAGTTCCCCACCGCAGGCATCGCAGTGGACGTGGAAAGAATCAGCCTCGACCACCCGTCGATACAGAAGATCGTTGCCGCACACACGGCAGCAATCACCCATATCAAGAGCCGAGACCCCGTCGCACTCGACGCCGTCGCATCACTGCTACACGACAGCACCCGCACAGACGCACAGCTCCTCCTGACGAACTACCTGTCGCCCCAGTACGGCCCCGACCCACACGATGTCCACACCACCGGCGCGGATGCGCTCGAATGGTTGACGGGCGCACTTCGCACCGGCGGACACACCAGCACAGACTTCTACGAGGCGGTCCGGTGACGCCATCTCGACGCGAACAACTGGTCATATACGCACGGCCCGGCACCCACGGCACAACCGTCATCGCACGCAGACACGAATTGACCATCGACGAAGCCCCCCGCTACGGCGGCCACGACTCCGGCGCCAACCCGGTCGAACATCTCCTCGCCGGCATCGCCGCCGCCTCGCTGGTAGTACTCCGACTACTCGGCGAGGACGCGATAGCCGAGTCAGCCGCACTCACCGTGTCCGCCAGATTGAACGTCGACCGCGTCATGGGAACCGACGACAGCGCCACCATCGAACTGATCGATCTCGACTGGGAAGTCGCGAACACCACACACGCCGAACGCTTACGCGCCGCACTCCCCCACCTCGCGAATCGCCGACCCGGACAAGCACTCATCGATGCCGCCTCCGCACACACCGAAAAGGTGTCCATCCGCGAATCCGCGCCTGCGGACGAGTAGCTGCAACCCTGAGGCAGCTACACGTAGCGCCCTCCGACGGCTTGGCCGAACACTCACCAGATGTCCGGTTGAAATAGTTGGAGATTAACACTTTTCGTCGCCGCCGGATCCTGCCAGGACACTGCCAGGTTCGTGCCAGCGGAGAGCCAGGATGCGGGCCTGCACTGGAGGTGCGCCCCATACGGGATCGCCGGCTCTCCGCTCGCAGGAGGCTGCGGGTGAAGGGATCGACCATGACCGAACAGTGCACACCGATTCGTCACACTCGACAGTTCTTGACGAAGATCGATGTCACTTGGGCGAGGGCCCGATGAGACCTGCACTCCAACATGATTCGCTCGACAGTCTCGCCACAGCGGTGGCAAGCGGAAACAAGACTGCAGTGGTCAGGCTGTCCGCGGCTGTGCGGCCGATGGTGGTACGACGGTGCCGCGCCGAGCTTGTTCCCGGAGTCGCGGACATGGTCGCAGAGGTTGCGTGCACGTCGGTCCTGAGGGCACTCCCGGACCGCACCGAGCCGGGCGAGCCGTTCCTGCACTTCCTGTACACGACGACCACGCACCTGATTGCACGGATTCCCATTGCGGACCGCCACGGTCCGGCATCCACACGCCTTGCTGCACTACCTGCACCCGAACGTGACGTTCTGACCCTGCGGTTGATCGTCGGACTCGACACCGAAGACACTGCGACCTCACTCGGTCGCACACCCGGTGAAGTACTTCACGACCAGCACCGGGCACTGCAGACATTGCGCGGGTCCCTCGCCGGGCAGCGGGCAGGATCGCTCGCCCCAGAAGGAGAAACCGTACGTTCCCAGCGGGAGTCCGTAGACACTGTTCGGCGTCAGATCCGGTGGTGCACCACGCCGTGATGGCCGCCTCCATGGATGATGACCGCGACGGCGACGAGGGCGTAGAGGATTCCGAACAGGATCAGGAGGGCGCCGAAGATCCACAGCGACAGTTGACCGAGTCTGCGGACCCGGTCCGACGCGTCCTGCGCGCGCCCTCGACGTCGCCGCTTGCCCACAGCGGATACACGTTGAACGCGTGAGTGAATGCGGAGAAGGCCAGCGGCCAGAAGAACAGTAGGGACGCCACTGCCCATCCGGCGTTGGCGGCCGGCCGTGGAAGTGACCTGGCCGGCGCATCCGGAGTGCTGGTGGCGTTGGTGGGTGGTGTCGGGTCCGAGGGAATCGGATCGGTGGCGGAGGACGACATTGCAGCGCTCCTGGGAATGATTCGATGCCGGAAATTCACACGCCACCGACCGATCCGGGGGAACAATCATTCAGTGAGTCCCCTGAGACGGATCGGCCGAGCGCTCCTCGCGTTCGCGCTGGTTGTCGTCATCGGAACGGTCGGCTACGTCATCCTCGGCTTCGGGCTTCTGGACGCGCTCTATCAGACCGTCACCACGATCACGACCGTGGGATTCCGCGAAGTACACGCGCTCACCGGCGTCGGACAGATGTTCACCATAATCCTGATCCTGGCGGGGGTCGGCACCGCGCTCTACATGTTCGGCGTCCTCCTCGAGGCGCTCATCGAAGGCCATCTGCGCCACCTCATGGAAAGACGGCGAATGGATCGACGCATCAGCCGGATGACCGGCCACATCATCATCTGCGGGTGGGGGCGGGTGGGCACTGCGAGCGCGCAGTACCTCACCTCCCTCGGCCGTGAGATCGTCGTCATCGACCGCGATCCGGAGCGACTCCGGGAAGTTGCGCATCCCACCGTCATCGGAGACGTCACCGACGACCGCACCCTCGAAGCCGCCGGTATCGAGCACGCGCACGCGTTGATCTCCGCACTCGACACCGATGCCGACAATGTCTACGTCACGCTGTCGAGCCGGGCGCTACGTCCTGATCTCGTCATCATCGCCCGCGCCCGTAACGAGGGGTCGATGTCCAAACTGGTGCGCGCAGGGGCGAACAGGGTGGTCAACCCGCAGCTGATCGGCGGCCGCAGGATGGGATCGTTTGCACTGCAACCTCACGTGGCCGAGTTCTTCGACGTGGTGATGCACGACGAGAGTCTGGACTACCGGATGGAGGAGATCACGGTCGCGCCCACATCACGCTGGGTGGGGTGCACACTCGCGCAGATGCGACTCCAGGAGACGAGTGGTGCGTTGCTTCTCGCCCTGCGTGTTACTTCTGGACAGTTCGTCGCGAATCCCGCACCCACTCTGACCCTCGAGTCCGGAACGATCCTGATAGCTCTCGGCACACCTGACGAACTCGAGGCGGTACGGCACCATGTCAACCAGTAATGCCCCGAACTGAGCGGCGTGCCGACAACACTTTTGCCAAATATTGACCGATTGCTTGGCATTCCTTTGCGATTGGTGAAGCACATCGCGCAGACGACCGATGAGTTTCGCTCCGGCGCGTGGTCAACCTATTCAAGAGATCTTCCAGAGGAAGGATGACCATGGGCGAGATGACCAAGCCCGACATCATCGACGTGGCGACGATCGGCGTACCCGTGACTGACCAGGACCGAGCGATCGCGTTCTACGTTCACCAGCTGGGCTTCGAGAAACGCCTGGATGTGCCCCTCGAGCAACTCGGCGGCCGGTGGATCGTCGTCGCACCGCCCGGCGCCACGACGACGATCGCACTCATCCCCGCGAGCGATGCCATCCCCGCGGGTGTCGAGACCGGCATCCGTCTGACGACGCGTGATGCCGCCGCCCTCCAGACGGAATTGGGTGCGCGCGGTGTCGATGTCGGTGAACTACTCCTCTGGGACGGCGTCCCACCGATGTTCACCTTCCGCGATCAGGACGGCAACGGCTTCGAGGCCGTCGAATAGGCATCCACCCGGCCATCGCACTGGAAGGACACAACAATGCCGCACACTTCGTCTGCCCGCACACCGTCTGCCGGCACACCGGGCCCGTTGGACAGATCGTTCACCGCCACGTTGATCCAAGGCTCCCAGAAGGGGGCTTGGACGTACGTGGTGATGCCGGACTCCGCCGCCTACTTCGGAACCCGCGGCCTGGTCAAGATCCGCGGAACGATCGACGGCCACCCGTTCCGAAGTTCGTTCATGGCCCTCGGCGACGGCACCCACAAGCTTGCCGTCAAGGCCGACACCCGCAAGGCCATCGGAAAGGGCCCCGGTGACACCGTCACCATCCACCTCACCGAACGCATCGAATGACCCGTCCAATCCGTTCTTCCACCCCGGTCCTGCGGTCCGTCGTAGCGTGGGACTGTCACCGACCTTCCAGCCACTGACGCGAGGACCGAAGATGATCGATCTCGAACCCGCCACCGACGTGATGGCCGCCCTCGTCGCCGGTGTGAGCGACGAGCAACTCAGCGCACCGACCCCGTGCCCGGAGCTCACCGTCGGCGATCTTCTCGACCACGTCGACGGACTGTCGGTGGCATTCGCCGCTGCTGCAACGAAGGCACCGCTGGACGGGGGCAGCCAGCCTCCGTCCGCCGACGCCGCCCGCCTGGGCACCGACTGGCGAATACGAATCCCGCACCGACTGGCAGAGTTGGCCGGTGCCTGGCGTGAGGACACGGCATGGCATGGGATGACCCAGGCCGGTGGGCTCGACATGCCCGCAGATGTCGCAGGCGTCGTCGCCGTCGACGAGATCGTCGTGCACGGCTGGGACCTCGCCGTCGCCACCGGACAGAACTTCAGTTGCGCGCCGGAACTGCTCACGGCCGCGTACGAGTTCGTGAAAGCGTCCGCCGACGAGAACCCCCACGGCACACCGGGCCTGTTCGGACCGCCGGTGGCGGTTCCGGAGTCCGCGCCACTGGTCGAGCGACTGATCGGCCTGAGCGGCCGCGATCCCCGATGGGTTCCGACCGCGGGATAACTACTGCACCAACATGTCCCCGAATGAATGGCGTATTCCCCGCGCTGCTCCGGCCACGACAGTCAGGTCCTGAGTTCACGTGGACGAGCGAACACATCCACCAGGGCACCGTTGCGCCACACCGTGATCTCGATCTGCCGGTCGATCGCGTCCTCGACCATCAACCGCTGAACCGCGGTCGTCGTCACGATCGGCTCGCCGTCGAGTTCGACCATGATGTCGCCCCGCTGCAGTCCCGCCTCGGCGGCCGGGCTGCCCCGGGAGATGCCGGCCACCTGCAACCCGGTCTTCGACCCGATCCGCGCCCGCAGCTTCGGAGGCAACGGGACCTGCATCCCCGCGATCCCCAACCAGGCCCGACGCACCCGCCCGGTCGATATCAACGCGGCGATGATCTGCCTGGTCGTCGAGTTGATCGGTACCGCCAGACCCACCCCGATCCCGGCGACAGCGGTGTTCACCCCAACCAGCCGACCCGCGCTGTCGGCCAACGCGCCACCGCTGTTCCCCGGATTCAGCGCTGCATCGGTCTGGATCACCTCATCGATCACCCGTCCCGACTCCGTCGGCAACGAACGCCCCAACGCAGACACGATGCCCGCCGTCACGCTGCCCGCCAGACCGAGCGGAGTCCCCAGCGCAACGACCAGCTGTCCCACCCGCAGCAACGCGGCATCACCGAGTTCCACCGGAGTCGGAACATCGCCTCGGGCGCGCAGGACGGCCAGATCGGACAACGGGTCGCGCCCCACCACGTCGGTGCGAACCGTGGTCCCATCCGTGAACGCCGCCTCCGCCTCACTCGCACCGGCAACAACGTGCGCACTCGTCAACAGGAGCCGGTCCTCGGTGATCACCGTCGCACTTCCCGATCCGCTCCCCCGCGACGTGCGCACAACGAGGCTGGCCACGCTCGGCAACACGGCATCGGCGACCGAAATCACCGTCCTCGAGTACCCGTCCAACTCATCCAGCTCACCCATACCCACTACAGCGCCGACCGACCACCATCTATGCCGCTGTTCGCTCCCAGCTGACGATCCGCCGGTGTCGGCCCGAAACGCTCCGCACGTTTCGTCCACGAGGGCTAACATCCCCGATCGTGACAACACTGCGCGGCGTGCCGATGACATTTTTGCGTATTAATTACCAATTACTGCGTATCCCTTTGCAATTGGTGGAGCACATCGCGATCACGCAACTCGATGAGCAGGCACCGACGCGCCTCGCCTACGAGCGATTGCTGATTCAGTGTGATCGAGCAGCCGCCTACCTTCTGGGCGACGAGAACGCCGACGGCCGTGCGGCGGAACTGCACCGACATACGGCCGCCGTCCGGGTCGAAATCGCCCGTCGACAACAGCGCGTGGATGCCACGAACGCGACGCTCCTCGATCTCCAGCGTGCACGATTTCACCAGCGCCGCCAAGCCCGAAGAGGCACCGACCCGGCATGAACGTCCTCGAGTGACGGGGACAGGCTGACCGCTGCTTTACCGGTGCCCGAAAGGCAAGGTGGGGCGTTGAGCCTGTTCAGCCGCAAGCAGAGGTCGATCCGTGGCATTGTAAATACGGGCTGCTATCCAACCGTGAGTGTGGCGATGTTCGGCGCCGGCTCTACTCGGCTGGGCGACGTCCCGAAGTTCGTTGCAGAAGGCATGATCCGCAATCACTCGACGGGAGTTCAGCACATGGCAACGCACACCCACCTCGGGCACATCTTCCACATCGCCGGCGCGCCGAAAGTGACCGAAGCCGCGGCCGCACTGGTATCGATCCCCGACGGCGCCCTCGTGCTCGACGACAGCGGGCGAATCGCGTTCTGCGGTGACCGAACCGAGATCCCGTCGGAATACGAGTCCGGCACTGTGCACGACCACCGGCCCGGTTTCCTGCTGCCGGGGTTCGTCGACACCCACATCCACTTCCCACAGACCTACGCCGGCGATTCGTACGGCGGCGGCCAGCTGCTGGAGTGGCTGACCCTCTGCATGTTCCCGTCGGAGACGAAGTTCGCCGACCCGGAGTTCGCGCAGCAGGCCGCCGTCGAGTTCACCAACCGGCGCATCGCGGCGGGCACCACGGCCGCCATGGTGTTCGGGTCGGCGTTCCCGCATGCACAGGACGCGTTGTTCACGGAGACGAAGAAGGCCGGTCTGCGGATCGTCAGCGGTCGTGGAATTCAGACCGTCGGTGGCGAGACCGCTGAGCCGCTGATGACGTCCGAAGAAGACGCCATCCGGCTCACCCGCGAAGAGATCGAGAAATGGCACGGCGCCGACACCGGCGATGTCGACACCGCATTGCTGCACGTCGCGATCATTCCGCGGTTCTCGTTGTCGGTGACGCCCGAGACTCTGAAGAACCTCGGGGAACTCTACGAGGAGGTGCGGGACCGCGGGGTCTACGTGCACTCCCACCTCAACGAGAACAATCGCCCTGGCACCGGCGAGGTCGACTCCACCAAACAGACCTATCAGGTGAACTCCTACCTGGACACCTACGACGGGAAGTTCCTGCCCGGCTCGGAAGTCGGCGGCAAGAGCCTGCTGGGCCGACGCACCATCCTCGCGCACTGCGTGCACTGTCAGGATGTCGAGCTCGAACGGATGGCCGAGACCGGTACGTCCGTCTCGCACTGCCCGATCTCGCAGCTGTTCCTGGGATCCGGAACGATGCCGTGGAAGCGCACCGTCGCCTCGGGCGTCAACATCTCGGTGGGAACCGATTTCGGCGGCGGCGACGAGTGGTTGATCCCACGAGTGCTCGGCGACGCGTTCAAGGTGCACATCACCGAATCCGGTGACGACGGGGTGTCGATGCATCCAGCCGAGATGCTGTTCGTCGGTACCCTCGGCGGCGCCAGGGCCCTCGACATGGAGAACCGGTTCGGCAATTTCGACGTCGGTAAGGAAGCCGACTTCGTCGTCGTCGATCCGTCCGGCACGCCGGCGCTTGCCGGACTGCTGCCCAACGCCGTTCGTGCCGCCGATCCCGACCTGGCGCGCGATCAGACTCTGTTCGCGCTGCTGATGGGGATACGCGATACGTCGATTGCCGAGGTTTACGTCGCGGGTCGCCGAGCCGAGGCGTCCTAGACGACGGCCACGGCGGTCCGGCACAGGTCTTCGAGACCTGTTGCCCGGCGCCGTGGCCGACTCGCAAACAACTGCGCGTCAGCCCTGGGGGTTCACCGACGAATGATGGTTGGCGATGAGCCAATTTCCATTTTCATACCGATAGACCCACGTTACCCGGGCCTCCACGTCCTGACCGTTGGCATTGATGACCCAGCGGCCCACGTTGTATGCGAGGTTGCACTCCGAATACTTGAAGCTTTCCTCCATCCGGCTCGTGGGATTCGTCTTGATCAGGTTGACGAAATACTCCGTTATCTCCTCCGGAGTGTCGGCGATCGGTACCGAAAGAGTCGGCAGCAGAACGGCGTCCGACCGGTACAGAGCGGCTACCTTGCTCGCGTCCCCGGATTGCAGCGCATCATCCCATTTCGTAAAGAGCGCATCCAGCTCGCTGTCGGTCGCGCGGACGCAATTGTCGTCATCTGCCGCGGAATTGGCAGACGAACACGAGACCGCGGAAACTGCCAACGCGATAATCGCAAAACCCAAGCCGAACGGTTTGGCATTCATACCAACCTCCGCTGAGAAAGGTGCGTAAGGGACTGGCCCCACGAGCCAATAAAGCGTAACCCCGGGACCATGCGTTCCGGACTGAATCTCTCGGGAAGGCGAGGAGCAGGCCGATCACCTGGAATTGCGTGCATGACAGCGTATTACCGAATCCGCCGTGTACCGGCCTCGTTCACACACCCTGACAGGACTGGGATTTGTCATCACCCCAGTTCACAGCCCCGGCATACACCCCACGATCCGGTAACCCGGCCCGTATTCTCTTAGTCTGGAAGTGACAAATGCGCAGGAGGTCTCCCCCGTGGGTGGACGAGAAGTGCGCTGGGGAAACCCGGATATCAAGGAGCGAAACCATGCCGATGGCACCGTTCGACCCCATTACCGCGATCTACACTCCCGCACACGCCTGGATGTACGAGACCATCGTGGCACCGGCGGTCTACCACTCGCGCCACGTCATCGACGAGCATTTTCTGCCGCATCTCCCACCGAACTCCCACGTTCTGGACGTCGGATCGGGCGGAGCATTGTTCACGAAGTACATCGCTGACCAGCGTCCCGACGTGCACATCATCGGTCTCGATCTTTCGCAGCCCCAGATCAAGCGCGCGATCAAACGTATGCGTAACTACGGTGACCGTGTCCGCTTCGAAGTGGGCGACGCCACGGAACTCGACTTCGCAGACCAGACCTTCGACGGCGTGATCAGCTATGGCTCCATCAAACACTGGTCGTCGCGTGAGGCGGGACTCGCCGAGTGTATGCGCGTCCTCAAGCCGGGTGGCCCGCTGCTGATCACCGACGCGGACCGAAGCACGAGTTTCGAGGACGCCGAGAAGTTCGTCGAGAACTACAAGGTGCCGCGCTGCCTCGGAAGCATCAACCTCGCGATCTTCCACACCTGGATCGCCGGTCGCTCCATCGATCTCTCGGAGGCGCGGGATCTCGCGAGCCGACTCGATCTCGTCGACGAGAACGTGTCCCGCATTGCCGAGATGCCGCTCGTCATGATCTCTGGACGGCGGCCTGCGTGAACGGGGATCGTCCATTTGCGATCATCGACGTGGCGAACTCGAGGACCTCGACTGGCACGTCGTCGATCGAAGGTCAGCGCACGTCGATCCAGGCGCTCGATGCGATCGATGCCGTGATGGCGTCGAGGGTTTCGGCCGCGGCCACGGCGTCGGCGATCGTTGCGCCCTGGGGCTTTCCGTTGACGATCGAGGTGATGAAGTTGTTGCCCTCGATCACCTTGAGGTCGTCGTAGCTCATCGATGACGCGGAACCCGGCTGGAAGCGGGCGTACGCTCCGGCATCGGGGCCCACCCACACCGTCGTGATCGACTGGTCCTGGTATTTGCTCCCGAGGCTCGTGCCGAGTTCGTTCATCCGGCGGAAGTCCCAGTACACGGCGCCCTTGGTGCCGTGGATCTCGAATCCGTAATTGTTCTGCTCGCCGACGGCCACGCGGCTGGCGTCCAGCGTTACCCGCCCGCCCGAGGACAGGCGGACCAGTGCGCTGACGAAGTCGTCGTTCTCCACCGCGCCGTACTTACCGCCGGTGGCGCGGGCATGTCCGCTGGTGGCACCCGTCGGGATGGCACGCTGCGGGATGAAGATGGCCGTGTCGGCGACCACGGCGTCGATGTCTCCGAGCAGGTATCGGACCAGGTCGACGCCGTGCGAGGCAAGATCGCCGAGAACTCCCGACCCACCGCGTGCGTTCTCGTAACGCCAGCTCAGCGCACCGTCGGGATGCGCGGCGTAGTCGCTGAGGAACCGGAACCGCGAATGTGTGATGGTGCCCAGTTCGCCCGACGCGATGAGATCCCGCGCCATCGCGACGGCGGGTGCGTGGCGGTAGTTGAAACCGACGGTTGACTGGACGCCGGCCTTCTCGACTGCAGCAGCAACGGCTTTGGCGTCGTCGGACGACAGGCCGACCGGCTTCTCGATCCAGATGTGCTTTCCCGCCTCGGCCATCGCGACGCCGATCTCGCGGTGCAGGAAGTTGGGTGCGGTGATGCTGACCGCATCGATGTTCTCGTCGGCGGCGATGTCGCGCCAGTTCGTCAGCGCTGCGCCGAATCCGAACTGGGCCGCGGCTTCCTCGGCGCGTCCGGGTACCTCGTCGGCGACAGCGGCAAGCCGGATGGACGGCACTTCGGGGAAGTGCTGACGCTGACGCAGATACGCGTTCGTGTGCACTCGGCCCATCCAGCCGAATCCGGCGACCGATACTGCGATTTCGGTGGGGTTGACGTTGGTCAAGATCGACTCCGGAACTGATCGGCGCGGCAGGTGTCTTCACGACAGTGCTGCGCGCCGAGTGAGAAGTCAACCATTTGTGCTGACAAAGTATCTCTCGAGGTGATTTTGATGGCTTTCTGGTCCTTTCGGCTTCTCGACTCCCGGGCGTCGACGAGGTCGGGGAACGTGTCGGCGCCGTCGTGCCGATGCCGATCTACGTCTGGAACGACGCGAACGGGCATCGCTGTCGGGACGCCGTCTCCAGCCGTTCAGTGTCGACCCTCGAGCGGCAAGGGAGTGTGGGTAGGCAGCACGGACGTCTGTGCCGTCATCACAGATGAATCGTCCGGTTCACTGTGGATCGATCCTGCGTGCGACGACGATGCCGGGATCCATTGCCGTCGAGTGAGCGGTCGGCACGAACCGGCTTCGCCCTTGCGACATCGTCAAATGCCCTGCCGTCGGCGGAGGGTAGTGCGAGCCCAGGATCGTGGTACCGGCATCGGCATGCTCGGCGAGCAGCCGCCGCCTCGTTGCAGTCGACTGAACCGCATCGACGTCCGAGTCCTGCGCCCAGCCGGGCTCAGCCCACTGCACAGGATGCGAGGCACAATCACCGGTGATGAGTGCTCGCTGACCTTGCGAGCCGATGTGCACCGACACGTGGCCCCTCGTATGGCCCGGAGTCGACTCCAGCCACACGCTTTCACAGACGCGGTGGTCCAGCGGAACCGGATCGACCACGCCCGCCTCGATGAGGGTGTGCATCGACTCCCGCGAACACAGAGTGGGAATCTCGGCAGCGCGTTGCTCCTTCCAGGCGGCGAGCGCCGGTTCGGCGAACAGGTACCGCGCATTGGGGAAGGTCGGGATGACACTGCCTCCGTCCCGCATCGTGTTCCAGCCGACGTGATCGAAGTGCAGGTGCGTGCACACAACGACATCGACCGACTCACGTTCGAAGCCGACGGCGGCCAGACTATCGAGGAACTCCCGACCCGGCACAGCCATCGATGCCCACGCTTCCGGCGGCTCCCGCCCCGTGCAGGTGTCCACGACGATCCTCTTGCCGTCCGCTTCCACGAGGAACGATTGCACAGCCACGAGTAAGTTGCCTGACTCGTCCATGAAGTCGGGGTAGAGCCAGTCTCGGTGCCGTTCCAACTCCTGTGCACTGGGCACGGCGAGCAGGACATCGGCGGGGAAAGCGAATATCATCTCGACGATCGAGATGACCGCGACCTCACCGAACGTCCACCCTGACGAGTTCATGCCCTACCTTCCGCCTCCCCGTCGCCACCCATTTCGAACACGGGCATTCGTGGAAGACCCTGCCCCGAGCCGTCCCCCGAGGGGGAAGACTCGGGGCGGATTCGCTTGCGACTCTTCCCTCAGACCGCAAGCAACCGCTGGAAGAACTCGCGGTAGCGCTTCAGTGCGAGACGAAGATCCTCGGTGGAGCCCTCTTCGCCGCGGGCCCACTGCTCCTCGAGCCGCGAACGTGCCTCCGAGAAGCCGGTCGTCAGCCGGTCTACGACGTCCGACACGAGGCCGTCGGCCTTCTGGACACACTCTCGGGGATCATCGACGAAGCTCGACTGAACCTCGTCCCAGCGCAAGCGGAGAACCAAAAGCTCGTCCTCAGCGAAAAGAGACTGTCCAGCAGACGATTCGGCTTTCTCGGCCGGCGGTCGAGTCCCCTCAGCGGCAGGGACGGGGAGCTCGTCCGAGGGCCTCGTCGGCTCGGTCGAACCGGCGGTCTCGGTCGTACCCGTGGTCCCGGTCGAACCCGTGGTCCCGGTCGAACCCGTGGTCCCGGTCGAACCCGTGGTCCCGGTCGGTTCCAGCGTCGGGCTGGTGTTCTCGGGTTGCTGGTCCTGGGTTGTCATGCGCGCGTCTCCTTCGGCTTGTCTGTGTTCTCATCCGTCTCGAGCAATTTCTCGAAGAGCGCGCGGTAATGCACGAACGCCTCGCGCTGGTCCTCCGTGCCGACGTCGCCCCGCTCCTGCGACAGAAAGATGCTGTGCGCCGTCCGGTAGTTCTCGACAACCTTCGGGTGGTCTACCGAGATGTCAGCCGCCCGCTGATCGAAGTCGTCGATCGGGTAGCCGCGCTCACGCATCACGTGGATCACGAGCCGGTCCGCAGCGCCGACGGCGCTCGACGGATTGTCGACGAACTCGATCTGCACCGTCCGCCAGGAATCGGCAAACTTCGCCTGCGCTTCGGGCGACAACGGGACGATGTCGAGCTTCTCCCGCTTTCGTTCGCGCGCGGCGAGCTCGTCCTCCGCGGCGCTTTGTTCGCCGACCTGTCCGACCGTCCGGTCGTACTCGGGACCGAACCGTCCCTTCAGCCGTTCGGTCCTCTTTCGACTGCTCACCGAGCGGGCAACGATGACCGCCAGCACGGCGATCACCACGACCGCCGCGATCAAGATCCATCCCCAAACAGGCATCCTTCAGACCTCCTCGTCCCTCGATGGGATACCCCGATTGGCTCCTGCGGAAAACGGCAATTGCGCCGACGAGGACAGCGGAGGCACATTCGGTGGTACGCCCGGCTAACGTCCGCAACTCGCAGCCGTATATACCGCGTATGAATCCTTCAGTGAAGCGAGCCGCCGGCATGCTCGTCGCCGTTGCGGCCGCGCTCCTCGCGTTCGCGACACCCGCGCAGGCAGACTCCCCCGCCCCCGTCTACTTCCGCGTGGGCAACGTCCACTGCTCGATCGCACCCGACGACAGCGTGGGATGTGACCTGCCGCAACCGGTACCGATGGACTTCCCGATCCTCGGCGAGTTCGGGCTGCCGTGGCTGGGACCCGTCCAACACGTCGCTATCGATGTTCCCTGGCTCCCGGCACACCCCACCTATCCGTTCGGCACCCCGTTCACCCGGCCCGGTGGCAACCCCGACATCGCCGAGGTCGCCACCAGCCAGACCATGTACCAGAAGACGATCACCCGCGGGGGAACCACCTGCCTCGCAGGTTTCATGGGCGACGTCACCTGCACCACGAAGGGGCACAGCTTCGTCGTCACCGTGTACGGAATCCACGCCCACTGATCTCCCGTACCACCTGATGCGAGACGCACCTACCCCGCCCAGTCGACCCGGTCGGCCAGCGCGTGCAGAGAACGTTTCCTGCTCTCGTTCGATTCTGCGACCCAGGCGATGCGTCCGTAGACGTACTCACGGAAATGCGGTCTGCCGTCACGATTCTGCGATTCGGGCCCGAAGCGTACGCAATTGAAGAGCAGCGCTTTCAGGTCGTCGAAGTCGGCTCGCGCCGCCTGCGGGCGAGTGTTCACCACCAACCCGGCCAGGTGCTGGCGTCGGTGCGCGCGCATGACCCGGGTCTTCGCCGGGTGCACGGAGAAGCCTTCGTCCGCCACGATCCGGCCGGCGAAGTGGATCAGTCGATCCACCGCGAGATCCGAGCCGGAGAACGCGAGGTCGTCGGCATACCTGGTGTACCCGGCGTGATGGGCCCGTGCGAGTCAACCTGCGATCGAGCCTGCGGGCGACGAGATTGGCCAGCGCCGGCGAGGTCGGGGCTCCCTGCGGTAGGTGCGCACCACGGAGCCGACTCGCCGCGTCGAAGGGAATCTGCGCGAGAACATCTGGTGGGGTGGACGTCGTGCAGAGGCCGGCGAGCACGCGTGCCGGGGCCGGATAGCCGAGGGCATCGAAAACCGCCCTCACCCTGGTCTGCGAGATCGAGGGAAAGAAAGCGCGGAGGTCGATACGCAGCACGCATTCGTGGCCCGCATGCGGTGCGGCGAAGGTGTGGACGCTGCGACCGCGGACGAATCCGTGCGCTGCGGCATGCGGCGGGACGCCGTCGAGTACAGACCGCAGGATCCGGCGCTGCACCTCTCGAATCCGTTCCTTCGGCGCTTCGAGGAGGCGGTTGTCTGATCGGATCCGGTAACGGTAGTGCTGCAGCGGCGGCGCCTTCGTCCGCAGCCACCCGCCGGGATCTGCGAACCAATCGAGTTCGGCAGGGGTGAGGCCGACCGCCTCGGCGACCGACGAGGTGCGAGACCATCTCGGGACGTCGAACTTCCAGTCATTGCCCGATGCCTCGACGACCGGTTCCGGTTGCTCGATCTGTGGGAGCTCCGACAGCAGCCGGTAGACGCTGTCGACGCCGTCGATCGGTGGTGTGGGCATGAGGTCGTAGAGGCGTGTCGCGAGCCGGCCTGCGTCCGGCGCACCGGTTTCCTCGAAGCGGAGTATGAGGCCGGCCCTGGTCCACGCTCCGGTGGTCGCGACCACGGCGAGTCGGCGAGCGAGGGCCGGCTCCACCGCCCGACGTTCTGTCATGTGTGCGACGGTGCGAGGTGACCGATATCTGTCGTCTGCGGCGCGCCGAAGTACGCGGAGCATGCGGTCGCGCGTCGGACGGTGTCTCCGATGAACACTGTCGACCCAGGGGTTGCCCCTGACGTGGTCGCAGCCGGCGTACCGGCTACACCACTCTCACCTCTGCGCCGCCGCACTCCGTGAGAATGCCACACGCTCTCGGCCGTGCGGGGGCCTATCGGGTTGGATTGTCGAATCGAGCACCGCCTGCTAGTCGGGGCGCGGACTCGATCCGATCAGGGGGCGGCATTCGTCGGCTCGGGGCACAGAGCGACAACGTCGATTTCGACCAGGAAGTCACCGAGTTCCGATCCGACGGTTGTGCGCGCCGGGTACGGGTCCGAGACGAACCTCTGATAGGTCTCGTTGAAACCGTCGAAATCCCGTGCAGGATTCTGCAGGTGGACGGTGGCTTTGACCACGTGCGAGAAGTCCGAACCACACGATTCCAGTACGGCTGCAACGTTACGCATCGCCTGTTCGGTTTGTTCCTCGATGGTTGTGCCGACGAGTTCCCATGTTGTCGGGTGGTGGGGTGTCTGGCCTGCCGTGTACAGGACCCGGTGGGCAATGATCGCTTGCGAGTAGTGCCCGGCGGGGCTGGGTGCGTGTTCTGTGCTGACTCGTTGTCTGGTCACGTTTTCCTTGGTCTGGAGTCGGGTGAGATGGTCAGAGCACCTTCGAGAGGAACGCGCGGGTTCGTTCGTGTTGCGGGTTCCCGAGAACCGAGGACGGTGGGCCTGCCTCGACGACAACGCCCTGGTCCATGAAGACGATCTGGTCGCTGACCTCGCGGGCGAACCCCAGCTCGTGGGTGACTACGACCATGGTCATCCCTGCTTCCGCAAGGGACTTCATCACGTCCAGTACCTCGCCGACGAGTTCCGGGTCGAGCGCCGAGGTCGGTTCGTCGAAGAGCAGCAACTTGGGCTTCATCGCCAGTGCGCGGGCGATCGCGATCCGCTGTTGCTGTCCTCCGGAGAGCTCTCGCGGGTACGAGTGGCCTCGGTTCCCCAGCCCGACACGTTCGAGCAGTACGTGCGCCTCCGCTGTCACCTCGTCGCGGGGCCGGCCGAGAACATGAATCGGGGCTTCGACGATGTTCTCGAGAACCGTCATATGCGGAAACAGGTTGAAGCGCTGAAACACCATCCCGGCATTCAGGCGAGACTTTGCCGTCTGCCGTGGCTTCATTTCGTGTAGCCGGCCGTTGCGTTCGGAGTAACCGATCAATTCTCGGTCCACGTACAGGCGACCTGCGTCGACCTTCTCGAGATGATTGATGCATCGCAGGAAGGTTGTCTTCCCGGACCCGGACGGACCGATGAGGCAGGTGACCGAGCCGCGCTCGACACTGAGGTCGATGCCCTTGAGGATCTCGGTGGCGCCGAACTTCTTCCGGACCCCCTGCGCTTTCACCATGACGGTGTTCATTTCGTCCTTCTCAGTGCAAGTCGACGACGGGTGGGTGCTACGGACGCGGTGAAGCCCCGCGCGTAGTGGTTCTCGAGTTTGTCCTGGAAGAAACTCAGGATGGTGGTCATCAGGAGATACCACAGGCTCGCAACGATGAGCAGCGGAATCGTCTGGTAGTTCAACGAATAGATGATCTGCGTGGAGTACAGCAGATCGGAGATCGCGAGAACGCTGACGAGGGTTGTTCCCTTCAGCATCGAGATCACCTGGTTTCCCGTCGGCGGAAGCACCACACGCATCGCCTGGGGCAGAATGATCCGACGCATCAGCTGAGTTCTGTTCATTCCCAACGCCTGAGCCGCGTCGTACTGGCCGTTGTCCACCGATCCGATGCCGCCGCGGATGATCTCCGCCATGTACGCCGCTTCGTTCAGAGACAGTCCGAGGAGAGCGGCCCCGAGTGGCGTGATCAGTGTGTTGACGGAACCAGCCATGAATTCTGGTCCACCGAACGGGATTCCGATCGAGATCGTGGGGTACAGGGCGGCGATGTTGTACCAGAAGATCAGTTGAACGAGCAGGGGCGTTCCCCGGAAGAACCAGAGATAGCCCCGGCTGATCGAATTGACGATCGGGTTCTCCGACAGTCGCATCACCGCGAGTAGCGTACCGAGCGATATTCCCGCGGTCATCGACACTATCGTCAAGACGATCGTCAGAACTACACCGCGAAGTATCTCCGGCGCGAAGAGATAGGACGACACCACGCCCCAATGGAACCGGTCGTTCGTTGCCACGTTCCAGGTCACCGCCACTGCGACGACGAGCAGGAGAAGACCGAACGTCTGCCGCACAGGATGTTTGAGTGGCACGACCGAGATGGATGTTTCCGGTGACGTCGATACTGCCGACGCAGGAGGGAAGGCGTCTCGCGAAGCCAAGTGCTGCATTGTGGGTCTCCTTATTGCGCCGCGTTGACGCGAGCATCGGTGATCATCGCGGACTCCAGGCCGTATTTTCGGAGCACTTCCCCGTACGCGTCGCTGGAGACGACACAGTCGAGTGCAGCGGAAACGGCGTCGACGAGTGCGGGCTCCTTGGACACGCCTACCGCAACGGGGGTGTATTCGAATGTGTCCGATACCTCGACGGCGGGATTGTGCGCCGTGGCGTACTCGAGGATCGGAGAGTCCGCCAGGACGGCATCTTGCCGGCCACTGGTCAGCGCAGAGACCGCCTGACGCGTGTCCTGGAACTGGCCGATCCGGATCGGCGGCTTGCCGGCGGCAGCGCAGTCTCGGTTGTAGGCCGGAATATTGACAGTGAGTTGATACGAACCCGTGAGAACGCCGACTCTCCGACCGCAGAGGGTGTCCTTCGTGATGGGCTCCCCGCCCTTGGCGACGACGATGGCATTTCCCACCTGCATGTAGTCGACGAAGTCCATCACCGCCATCCGCTTGGTGGTGGGCGTCATCGAGGACACCGTCATGTCGTAGCGTCCGGCAGCGATCCCGGGAATGATGGAGTCGAAATTGACGACTTTGATGTCGACGTCGAGGTTCAGGGCCTTGCCGATGAGTCTCGCCACATCGGGGTTCGTTCCCGTCATGTACCGGGTGCCCTCCGAATAGAACTGGGTGGGTGGTTCATTGGCCGGGATCGCTACCCGCAATGTGTGCCGTGATGCCACGGAGTCGGGCAGTAACGCGACGGCCGCTTCGTCCATGCCGAGCGACGGCGAGCTGTCGCCCCCCGCGGGAGCGGAGGCCGGCGGGTCCGCAAATTCTTCGAGTCGACCGCACCCCATCGTGGAGAAGACGAGCGCAGCGAGTGCGCCTGCGCACACGAGTCGACGAGAGTGTCGTCCGGGAACGTTTCGTGCGTGGTGTCCGGTCATGACGAGGACTTCTGCTTCGGCGCGGCCGACTGCGATTCCGCGTGCGCCGTCGCTGGGCGGGCGAGGGCAGCGTGACGGTTGCGAACTAAGGCCGGCCCGTTGTCCTGCAGTTCTTTGATGCTCGAGACCCCCAGCAGCATCATCGTCCGGGTCATTTCCTCCGCGAAGATCCGCAGCACGTGCGCGACACCCTCCTCCCCCGCCGCCGCGAGCCCGTAGAGATACGGACGGCCGATCGCGCAGGCATTCGCCCCCAGCGCCAGAGCCTTGATCACGTCCGAGCCGCGGCGGATGCCGCCGTCGACGATGATCTCGACCCGCCCGTTCACTCGCTCGACGATCTCGGGCAGGACGTCCAGCGGGGAGGCCATGTGATCGAGTTGCCGGCCGCCGTGGTTGCTGACCTGGATGGCATCGATGCCGATGTCAGCGGCGATCGCCGCGTCGTCGGCGCTGACACAACCCTTGAGGACGATCGGTCCGCTCCATCGGGAACGTAGGTCGCACAGGGTGTCCCAGTCGGTGGGCTCGTAGGAACCGGACAGAAGAGTTCGCCACATATCCGGTGTGCTCGCCATCGGCCCATCCGGGACGGTCCCGTCGAGATTGGGGAAGGCTATCGCGTCGTTACGCAGAAACCCCCACGCCCACCTGGGATGAAGGGCCCCTTCGATCACCGTCCGCGGCTTCAGGGACGGGGGTGCTGTGAACCCGCTGCGGTAGTCACGTTCGCGATGACCGATCGCCCGGCAATCGACATTCACGAGCAGAGCCTCGTATCCCGCGTTCGCTGTCCTGTCGAGCAGTGCCTGCAGCATGCCCTTGTCCGCCATCGGTTCGATGTTGAACCAGCGACGGAGCCCCGGAGTGTGGGCGCTGACGAGTTCCATCGGCGTGGTGCTCAGGTGCGCCAAGCCATACGGGACATTTGCGGCCGAAGCAGCGCGCGCTGCGCCGAGTTCGCCCTCCGGGTGAAAGAGTCGTGTTCCTCCGGTGGGAGACAGCATCAACGGCATGGCCACCGGCTTGCCCAGGAGAGAAGACGCCAGGTCGAGGTTCTCGACCGCGCCCCACCGTGGCACGAAGGACCAGTCGTCGAACGAGGAAAGGTTGCGACGGACCGACGCTTCATCTTCCCCACCGCCCTCGATGTAGTCGAAGATGCTCAGCGGGAGGCGTGAGGCGGCCATCTTTCGCACGTCCTCGATGCTGTGGCATCGCCGCGCAAGCCGTTGCGAGACGGACCGCGCAGGGCCCTCGACATTGACCAGCGACCTGATATCTCTGAGCTTCATGGGGACTCCTCGAAGTGTTGCCGGCACCCAAGTGCCTGGTGATGGACCAATAGTGATCCACGCCTCACCCGGTAGATATGGAATAATTTCTAACCTTGGATATATCGCTTGTAGAATCTTCTAATGGAGCCACCGGAGGAGTTGCTGGGCCACGGCGACGCGTCACCCGAACCGATCACGCTGTCGGCCTGGGCCGATCTCGTGCAGGAAGATCTGCTGCACGCGAATCCGACAGCGGAGAACCTCCGCCGCCCCGTCGCCGACGTTCAGCTGTACGACGCACTCGACGATCACATGGACGTCAGGAATGCCATCGTTCTTGCGATGGGCGTGGCCTGCGGTTCCGCCGGATTCGAGCGAGTGCTGGTCCATGCCGCCGACGGCGATGCCGCCGCCGTGATCGTCAAAGCACGAGGGACGTCGATCGAGGACCTGCGGGCCGCGTCCAATCGTCACGACGTTCCCGTACTCGTCGTCGGAGACGAAGTGGACTGGACGCGGCTGATCGCGATGGCACGAACAGCGGTAGCGGGTGCTGCAGTCGACTCGGTATCGGGCGTGCGCCTGGGCGATCTGTTCGCCTTCGCCAACGCGGTGGCGTCGATCGCCAACGGCGCCACGAGCATCGTCGACCCCTCGGGCCGCATCCTCGGATACTCCACCGTGCCCGGCCAGCCGATCGACGACCTGCGCCGGGAGACGACTCTGACACTGCAGGAGCTGACACCCCCAGCCCTCGACGCCGATTTCAAGGTGGTCTACTCCTCCACCACCGCATTGTTCGTGCGGTCGCCCAGCGGAATCGCGGACCGGCTGGCACTGGCGGTCCGGGCGGGCGGGGAACTGCTCGGATCGATCTGGATCATCGATCCCGGGGGTGAACGCCGCCAGCCGGCTCTCGATGCGCTCGACAGGTTGGCGCCGCTGGCCGGCCTCCACATGCTTCATGCCCGGTCCGCATCCGACTTCACCGAGCGCCGCAACGCTGATCTGATGCGGACGTTGATGGACGATCCGACCCAAGCTTCGTTCGCCGCTGCGCAACTCGGACTCGAGTTCACCCGCGGATTCGCAGTGGCGGCGTTCGTCCTTGCCCACCCGAACGGCGGCAGCCTCGACGCCATGCGCGAGCAACATCGGCTACTTCAACTGGTGACGGTGACGTGCAACGTCCAATTCCGCAGTGCATACAGCGCGTTGATCGACTCGGTCGTGTACACCCTCCTGCCCTGCCCGGGCGGTTCTCCGCGCGCCGCCCACCGTCGGGTAATTCGTGACATCGGTGCCTCCGCGACGACGATCAGTGCGCATCCCGTTGTAGCCGCTGTCGGCGGTATCGCCGAGCAGATCAGCGAGCTACCGCGGTCCCGCACCGAAGCCGTGCGTACGTTGCGGTACCTCATGCGCCGACAGTCGGTCACGGGCGGGACTCCGACTGGCCAACCCCCATTGGCCGCAGTGTTCGAAGACTATAGGACTGAACTGAACATCCTGGAGATCGGGAAGTACATAGCCGAGCAACATCTCGACGAGTTCGACGTCATAGACGCGATTCGCACCTACGACGCCGCCCATCACACCGACTTTCTCGTCACGCTGCGTGCATACTTCGATTCGAACGCGAACGTGGCCAAGGCAGCGGAACGAATGCATGTCCACGGCAACACTATTCGCTACAGGATCGCGCGCCTCACCGAGGAGTTCCACGTCGACTTCGAAGACCCGACGACGCGCCTGTGGCTGTGGCTCCGACTCGTTTCGACAGACCTCAGTCGACCGTAACTCGCCGACGAGACCGGACGTTCGGTGCCGCGGCGGCGAGCGCTGCCGCGAGGACGATGCCCGAAGCGACGAGCAAGGCCAGGTGGTAGCCATCGGAAAGCAGTGGGGTGACGATGAGCGGGCCCGCGATCTGACCGAGGCTGTATCCGGTCGTCAAGATCGCGACCGCGCGGGGGAATTGGAGGTGAGCGCCGATCGTCAGCGACATCTGACTGATGCCGAGGAATGTTCCCCCGAACAGGAAGGCGGAGATCAGGGCGGGCCCGATGCCGCCTGCCATCGCGGGCAGCGCGATGCCGGCGGCCTGGACGATGAGGGCGATTACCAGCAGGGTCGGGCGGGACCATCTTCGGCTGAGCAATGCCCAGAGTGGACCGGACGGTAGCGCCGCCAGCCCGACGAGTACCCACGCGCTGCTACCGGCGATGCTACCTGCGGTCTGGGTGATCGCTGCGACGAGGAAGGTGCCGGCGATGATGTATCCGACGCCCTCGAGGGAATAGCTGACGAAGATCGCGCTGAACCGGCGATTTCCTTGCTTGTCCGACTTTCTGCGTCCTCGCACGGGCGTAGTCGGAGTGTGTTCCGGTGTGAGTGTCCACGCCGCGAGGGTGCAGATCAACGTCAGGACCGCGGCCGCCCACCATACCGAGCCCCACGTGCTCATCGACCGCAGGACGAGGACGACGAGCCCGGACAGGGCGATGCCTGCTCCGATTCCGCCGAACGCCCACCCTGACAACTGCGCCGCGTGCCTACTCAGATGGGCGTGCATCGCGCTGACCGCGATGACGAAGACCATTGCACTCGAGATGCCGGCAACACATCGCAGTACGCCCCAGACGGTTTCGTTCGATGTCACGGGCATCAGCGCCAGCGTGGCGGTCAGAACGAGCAGCGAGAGACGCATGACTGCTGCCGAGCGCACCAAGGCGGGTAGGACGATTCCGGCCAGTGCTCCGATGAGATATCCGAGATAGTTGGCCGTCGCCAGAGCGGCGCCCGCCGACGGCGTCAATCCTGCGTGGGCCTCCATCAAGGGGAGAACAGGGGTGTACACGAATCGTCCGATTCCCATGCTCGCCGCCAGCGCTGCCCCCACCTGGCCGACCGTGACCCACGGCGATGTCGGCATTCGGAACCTGACCAACTCGTCGGCGCTACCTACTGCGTTCATGTGTTCTCTTTCAGGGATGTTCGGTCGGCAGGCGCGCGGGCCGCCCTAGCGAGCCACGGATGTCAGGGAGGCCGGGCGGCCGGAATCGTGGGTGTGGAACAGGAAGCGCGACAAGGCAGTGGTCATCGTGGAGTCCTTGCGGCGGATGAACAGCGTCTCCGCGCGCGAGTCGGCCGGCGCGAGGTGATGCACCTTCAAGGCCGACGCCATCGGCGACGACGTCACCACACTCAGTGGCAGCAGGGTCACGCCCATTCCCGCGGCCGCGCACCCGAGGATGCCGTCGAGAGTTCCGAACTCGAGGACCTCCGGGCTCGGCACTCCGCGCTGCTCGAAGAGCCGCTCGAGGCGGGCCCGGTAGGCGCAGCCGGCCCGGAGGACGAGAACCTTGCGCCGCCGGCCGTCGGCGAGCACGGAGTCCAGATCCGCCACGCGAACGCCGCTCACCAGCACGAGTTGCTCGATGAACACCTGCTCGGAGACCAGGTCCGGATGCCGCACCGGCCCGCAGACGAACGCACCGTCGAGTCGATGCTCGATCACCTCGGTGGTCAGCGCGTCGGTGGTGTCGGTCGCCAAGGTGAAGTCGACTCGGGGGCACTCTTCGCTGAAGGCAGCCAGCACCCCGGGGAGCCGCAATCCCGCGGTGGTCTCCATGGAACCGATCGCCAGTCGTCCCCCCGGGTCGTGATCGTCGCTGACGACCTGTGTCACTTCCCGTACGAGTTGCGTGATGTGTTCGGCATAGGGCAGCAGACGTTCGCCGGAGTTCGTCAGGGTCACCCCACGGGCATGACGGCGAAACAGTTCGACTCCGAGTTCGTCTTCGAGCGCGCGGATTCGTGAGCTGATGTTCGACTGAACCGTCAGAAGTTCCTTCGATGCCCGAGAAATTCCCCCGGAGCGGGCCACGGCCAGGAAGAAGGTCAGATCGCCGATGTCCATGAGAATTACCGTGTTTCACTCCACAGGTTCCGAACGATCTCCCCTGCAGGGGCCGAACGAGCACTGCGATAGCCGATGCCGGCCCACAGGGCGAGGCCGTGCGGGTCGCCGGCGGCGCCTGCTGCGGCTCGCAGCCCACTGGTCAGCAGGTGTACCTGTGGGTATGCCGGTGCGGCGTGATCATCGAAGTCGGCGATGAAGTCATTGACCAGGCCGCGCGCGGGACGACCGGAGAACGCGCGAGTAACGACTGTCTCGGTGAAGCGGGCGTCGTGCAACGCGGCGCGGTGAGCGGGTTTGGTCCCAGCCTCGTCGGCGTCGAGGAGAGCGGTACCGATCTGGACGGCGGTGGCGCCGGCCTCGAGTGTTGCCGCGACGTGTGCCCCGGTCGCGATCCCTCCCGCCGCAATGACGGGAAGGTCGATTGCCGACCGGGCCGCCTCGACCAATTCCCTCGTCGAACGTGGGTCCGGCTCGGCATCGGGGTCGAGTGTCGCTCGATGCCCGCCCGCGTCGACTCCTTGCAGACAGATCGCATCGACGCCCAGCTGCGCGGCCGAGAATGCCTCGTCGATGTCGGAGACCGTGGCGATCACGGCACTGCCTGCGTCGTGTAGCCGATCGACGACATCTCGCGGCGGAAGGCCGAAGGTGAACGACACCACGGGAACGGCAAGCTCGACCGCGAGATCGACCTTGCCATCGAACGCGTCGTCGTCGAAGTCGACGACGTCGGGCAGCGTCACGTGCCGGCGTTCGGCGACCGGCTGCAACCGCTCCCGGTACGCCTCCACCGCGGCACGGTCGGCCAGGGGGCGGCCGGGGACGAAAAGATTGAGTCCGAACGGCGCGCTCGTCAGCGCGCGGACCGCGTCGACCTCACGCCGAACCGCCTCGACGGTCTTGTAGCCGGCCGCGAGGAAGCCGAGACCCCCGGCGGACGAGACCGCGGCAACGAGTTCCGGTGTGCTCGGCCCTCCGGCCATCGGTGCCCCGACGATGGGAATTCGGAAGCCGTCCTCGAGATCGAACACCAGGATCCTTTCGGTCGATGTGTGCGTGACGGACACGGTTCACGTCCGCTTCACGCTTCCCTTCCTGATCCTGCACCGCTGCATTGCGGAGCGGAAATGCCTATTCGGCTGGATCTATGCTTGGGAGTTATGTCCATCGAACTGCGGCATCTGCGGGCGGCCGTTGCGATCGCCGAGGCGGGCTCGTTCACTGCCGCCGCGAACGCGCTCCACATCACCCAGCCTGCGCTCACCCGAACGGTGCAGCAACTGGAGACCTCGCTCGGCGTTCGATTGTTCGACCGGACCTCGCGTGCGCTCACACTCACCGAGGACGGTGCCGGATTCGTCGAGAAGGTCCGCGTCATTCTCGGTGATCTCGATTCGGCGGTTGCGCTGTACACCAACCGATCCCTTGCCCTCGGCTTCAGTTGGCTGCTGCCCGATCCGTGGGCGCAGCAGGTGATCGACGAGGTCGAGAGGAACTCCCGCGCCACCGTCGTACCGCGTCGCTGCGACGACCCCATCGCCGCACTGAACAACGGCAGCGTAGACGCCGCCGTCGTTCGCCGTGATGTTCCCGGCGACGAGTTCGTGCAGCATCCGCTGTTCGAGGAGCAGCGGATCGCGGCGGTATCGACGGCGTCGCCTCTCGCGACCCGCAAATCGATCGACTGGGCCGAGTTCGGAACACTCCCCCTCGTCATCAACACCCTCAGCGGCACCACATCCGAAGATCTGTGGCCGAACCACGACGGTCCGGTGGTGACGTGCTCGAACTTCGACGAGTGGCTCGAGTTGGTCGCCGCCGATCGCGGTGTCGGCACGGTTCCCGAAGTTGCCCGCAGGCGGGTAACCCATCGCAATGTCCAGTTCATCCCGCTGGTCGGTGCGCCGCCCGCGGTCGTGCGGTTCGTCTACCGCCGCAACCGGGTGACGCCGCTGCTGCGGGTGCTGCGGGACGCCGCGATCCGGCACTCTCCGCCACCCGGCGACGCCACCATTCGTCAGCACGGCTGACCGTCGGTGTGCACGCGAAGCTGGGCTACCTCCAGCTCCAGTTCTGCATTGCGGGACCGCAGGAGTTCCATTTCTTCGTGTAGACCTTTGCGGGCCAACGTGAGTGACTCCCGCATTCTGGCCTCGCCGTACTTCGGGGGAATGTTCTTCGTGCAGTTCCGGTCGAGCGCCTCGACGTGGACGACGAACGCGCGGTCACATCCGGCCTTGACCACCCCGTCAGGTGTGGTGAGGAGCCGTCCGATGAGATCCGGATCGTCGGCACGCTCGACGACCTCGGTTCGTCCGTAGACTTTGACTCTGGTGCGGGTGGGGTAGTCGATGAAGAAGAGAGCCACTCGGTCGTTCTCGTCGAGGTTGCCGACCGTGACGAACTGCTGATTTCCCGAGTAGTCCGCCAGCGCAATCGTCGTCGGGTCCGGCACGTGCACGAAGCCGGGCGGGCCGCCGCGGTGTTGGATATAGGGCCACCCCGAGGGTGTCACGGTCGCGATGAAGAACGAATCGGTGGCTCGGATCAGTGCAGTGACCCGGGTGTCCAGTTCGTCGGGCAGGCCCGGGTCGTCCTCCTGCGCCCGCATGCGCCCGTACCAGTTGATGCTTCCCGTTGCCTTCTGCCGCTCGGCCACCGGAGCAGTGAACGCGATCGCGCCGTACCGGGTCGGGTATCTCATGACGAGTACTCGGAATCGATGTGCTTCCACGCCCGCCGGACTATCGGGCTGTCCACTCCCCGACGCAACGTCAGCACGAACACCACTGCGGTGACCGCGGTTACCGCGATGGGGTAGATCAGCCCGGCGAGGACGTTCCCGGTCGCGGAGTTGAGCGAGAGCGCCACCAGAGGGGTGAAGCCACCGAACACGCCGGTCCCGATGTGGTACGCCAGCGACAGTCCGGTGTAACGGATCTGTGGTGGGAACAATTCGGACAGGAATGCCGCGGTGGGCCCGTAGACCATGGTGACGAAGATGACCTGAATCGTCAGCGGCACGATCATCTGGATGTGGTGGCCCTCGACCGCGGCGTCCCGGATCCACTGGAACAGCGGGAGGTAGCCGACTGCCGAAAGTACCAATCCGCACATGATGATCCGAGTCCGTCCATATTTGTCGGACATCTTGCCGAAGACGACGAAGAACGGTGTCGCGATGACCAGGGCGATTCCGACCGAGAGATTCGCGGTGAGGAAGTCGATCTTCAAGATCGTCTGCAGGAAGTACAGCGTGTAGAACTGGCTGGTGTACCAGGCAACTCCCAGCCCCGCCGTGACTCCGAAGAGCACGACGAGCAGTAACGCGAAGGCCGGCTTGTTCGCCACCGCGTCCCTGATCGGTGAACGCGAGAGGTTTCCGCTCCGTCGCATCTCCTCGAACACCGGCGATTCGTGCATCTTCATGCGGATCTTCAGCGAGAACAGCACCAGGACCGCGGACAGAAGGAACGGAATCCGCCAGCCCCACACAGTGAATGCCTCCTCGCCCAACCCCACCCGGCAGAGCACGATGACGCCGATCGACAGGAGCAGACCCCCGGTCGCGGTGGTCTGGAGAACACTGGTGAGGGCTCCGCGTTTCTTCGCCGGCGAATTCTCCGCGATGTAGACGACTGCACCCCCGTACTCTCCGCCGATCGCGAGACCCTGCAGCAGCCGCAACGTCACCAGCAGTATCGGCGCCAGAATTCCGATGTGGTCATAGGTAGGCATCAGTCCGAGCATCGTGGTGGCGCCGCCCATGATGAGCAGGGTCGTCATGAAGGTCTTCTTACGTCCGACCCGGTCGCCCATTCTGCCGAACACCATGGCGCCGATGGGGCGTACGACGAAACCCGTCCCGAAGGCGGCAATCGTGACGAGAAGTGCTGCGGTTCCGTTTCCTTCGGGAAAGAACATTCCGGAGAACACGACTGCGAGACTGCCGTAGATGTAGAAGTCGTACCATTCGATCAACGTTCCGACGCTCGACGCGGTGATGATCTTGCGAAGGCTGCTCTTCGCTACACCGCTCGTGAGAGCGGGTGGTGACACGGACTGGCTGGTCATGGGGAATCCTTCTGGGGACGCACGGGGTGGGGGTTTGCGAGGTCGCACCGAAGGGCGCTAGGAGCCGATCGCCGCCAGATTGTGGGAAGTGCGGCCCAGGATGGCGCCGGCGGTGTCGACCATGTCATCGATGATCGACGCGACGGTGTCGACACGATCGATCTGTCCGACGACCTCACCGACGATCAGATTCGCGACGTCGTAGTCGTCGGCGTTCACTGCCGCCCGGAATTGCTCCTGCTTCTCCGGAAGCACGTCCCGGAGGCCGGACTCGTCGCCGTGCCATCGGCGGATGAAGTCGTTGTGCAGGACTCGGCCCGTGTAACGACTCGGCCAGGGCTTCTCACGCACGATGTCGAAGGCGCTCTGTCTGATCGTGTCGTCCCCACTGGCCTGTACAGCGCGTTGCTGGGCCGCACGGGGAATCGCCGCCTCCTCGGCCGCCCAGAATCTGGTCCCGACGAGGGCACCGTCCGCTCCGAGCGCGAGCGCGGCCGCCAGGCCTCGGCCGTCGCCGATTCCACCGGCCGCCAGCAGCATCACATCCGGTGCCTCCCGCCGGAGGAAATCGGCGATCTCCGGTACCAGGGTGAACGTCGATCGGGTTCCCGTTCCGTGGCCGCCCGCCTCCCCTCCCTGAGCAGCGACGACGCTCGCACCCACCTCCATCGCGCGGCGCGCTTGTTCGAGATCGTGCACCTGGCAGATCAGCGGGATTCCCGCGGCACGAATCGCAGGCGCGTGCGGTGCCGGGTCGCTGAAGGAGAGGAAGATAGCCGCCGGCCGGTAGCCGATCGCCGTCTCGAGGAGGTGCGGCTGCCGCGCCATGGACCACGTGATGAAGCCACAACCGATAGCGTCGGTCGTCACGCGGTCGAACTGATTGTGCAACCAGGACTCGTCGCCGTATCCGCCGCCGATCAGTCCCAATCCCCCTGCCTCGGCCACGGCAGAAGCCAATCTCCAATCGGAGACGTAATCCATCGGTGCAAGGACGATGGGGTGTTCGATTCCGAATTTCTCGGTGAAGCGATTCTGCAAGCTCATGCTGGGCTCCTCCACAAATTTCCGACGTGTCGCAGTGTTTCCCACGTGCTCCACGTCACACCGGATTGCTTTGCGCCAACGCTAGAACCCGGCCGAACAGGGGTCCAACAGTTTGTACCGAAACCTGCTTTCTCCAGGACAGAACGCTCACGCAACCAGACAGACTCGTGAAACTCACTGTGCTGCAATGAACTAGCCCAATGGGCTTACGCCCGGCGCGGTGACGCCTCACGCCACGTGTGCGTCGCGCAGGTTCGCGGCCTCCTCGAGGAGCCCGGGGTCTGCGGTCCGTTTGTGAACTGCGCCGATCTCGGCGAGGATCGCAGCCCGGACCTGTTCGAGGGTGACGGCCGGGTTCATGTCCGCGAGGGACGCCGCCGTGCTCGGGTCGAACGCCAACTCCAGCGCGGCATTGACGTCAGCGAGCACTGCCCGCACGGGGGCCGAATCGGACACCACCAGTTCGAAGCCGAAGAGCCAGGCCCCGGCAATTATTCGCTGCGCGGTTCCGGCCAGCTTGACGCGGCCTGCGCCGTTCACGGTCCAATCACCTGGGCAGTACTCACCGGGTACCGGACCTATCCGGGCGTCGACACCGAGATCCCTCAACACGGCGACGATTCTCGGGGTGATGCGCTCGAAACGCGGGCGGGCGCCGACGATGCCCTCGGTGTCCCGGGAGTACATCTCCACGACGAGCGTCTGCTCGTGGTAGGCCGCGGCACGACCACCGGCGCCTCGGACGACCGGCGTGAATCCGTGTCGGCGCGCCACCGCTGCGGCGCCCGGAAACTGCGGCCGAACGGCGTCCAACCGCCCGAACGACAACGTACGTGCAGGACTGTAGATGCGGACCAGCGCAGGGGCATTCGGCTCTCGCCCGGTGCGACGCAGGAGTGCCGACGCGAACGCCGCATCCAACACGGGATCGTCCGGAAAATGCGTAGTCAGCAACTGCTCGATCGTCATACCCTGTCCCATCACTCCGCTCAGGACACCACACGGCGTCGCTGGGCGTCATCTCCGCACCCGAACACACCCCAACAGTGTCGCCGAGGCGGAAGTAGTCCACCACAGCGATCGGTTTCGCGGATATCCCCGCGGCCGCTCTCTCTGGAGCCCTACCCTGGACACGCCGAAATGCACTCCCCTGGATGCCCGCGCACCGTGTGCGGGGCCAGCGCGCCGAGAGGTCGTCACGATGCTCCTCAGATCGAGTGTGGTCGTCTTGTCCTGTGCCGTAGCCGCGGTGCTGTCTGCGTCCCCCGCCCAGGCCACGCCGTCGTCGGGTGTGACCGCGCAGGTTCTGTTCGAGACGACGGTTCCGGCGGTCGCCGGCAGCTCAGGGGGCACCGACCTGACGCTGCGGCGCATCGAGATCGCCCCGGGCGGCACGACGGGATGGCATTACCACGACGGCCCGGTGTACGCGTTCGTGGAATCCGGGGTGCTGTCCCGCACGCTGCAGGACTGCACGAAGGCGGTGACGACTGCCGGTCAGGCGATCACCGAGGATCACGGTAGCGATCACGTCCACGAGGGCTCGAATCTGGGGACCGAACCACTGGTGCTGCTCGCGTTCTACACGGAACCGGAGGGCAAGCCGTTGTCGGAGGACGCACCGGCGCCCGCGTGCTGATGCGTCACCCGGCCGACCTTCTCATCGGATGACGGAGTCGATCCACTCGACCGCTCCCGCGACGTCGTCGACAGTTGCGGTCGCCGGCGGCGGCGGTGGCCGGCGGATCATCACCACCGGTACACCGAGTTCCCGTGCGGCGTCGAGTTTCGCGTCGGTCTGCGCGCCACCGCTGTTCTTGGTAACCAGGATGTCGACGCGGTGCTCGCGCATCAGTGCGGTCTCGTCCGCGACCGTGTACGGCCCGCGAGCGAGGAGCAACGTCGACTGGGGCGGCATCGCCACTTCGGGCGGATCGATTGCGCGAACCAGAAACCACAGCGCGCGCAGGCCGGCGAATGCGTCCACACCCTGCCTGCCGATCGTGAGGAAGACTCGCGTTCCCAGGCCGGGCAGCCGTTCGGCCGCGGCGGCGAGGTCCGCGGCACCCACCCAGTTGTCGCCGGGCCGCGGGGACCATTCGGGACGTCGCAGCACGACGAGCGGTACCCCGCAACGGTCGGCGGCGTCTGCGGCGTTGCTCGTGATCTGTGCCGCGAACGGGTGCGTGGCGTCCACGATCGCGTCGACGCGCTGCTCGCGCAGCCAGTCGGCGAGACCGTCCACTCCCCCGAATCCGCCGACCCGCACGTCGCCCACCGGCATCCGCGGATCGCGGACCCGGCCGGCGAGCGAGGACACCGTCTCGACACCTGGGATCTCGGCAAGCGCGGCGGCGAGAGATCGGGCCTCCCCGGTGCCGCCGAGGATCAGGATCCGAGCCACGATCAGTGGGTGCTGCGCTCGCGGGTGGCGGAATACAGATAGCTGTCCGGGAAACCCTCGGCGGCAAGCACTTTCCCGACGATCACCACGGCAGTCTTGGTGACGCCGGCCGCCTTCACCTGATCGGCAATCGTGGCCAGGGTGCCGCGCAGCACGATCTCGTCGGGGCGCGACGCGAACGCGACCACCGCGGCGGGACAGTCGCGGCCGTAGTTCTCAGTGAGTTCGTCGACGATCTGATCGATCCGGTGCGCGCCCAGGTGCACCACCATCGTCGCGCCGCTGCGGCCCAGGGATCGTAGGTCCTCGCCCTCCGGCATCGCGGTGGACAGCGTGGACACGCGAGTCAGCACGATCGACTGCGAGACGCCGGGGACGGTCAGCTCCCGCCCCAACGACGCCGCCGCGGCGGTGAACGCGGGCACCCCGGGCACCACGGTGTACGCGACACCGGCAGCCTCGAGCCGCCGCACCTGCTCGGCGACGGCGCTGAAGATCGACGGGTCACCCGAATGCAGGCGGGCGACGTCCTGACCGGCGGCGTCGGCCTCGATCAGCAGGGCGACGATCTCGTCGAGACTCAGGCGTGCCGTGTCGATCACCCGCGCACCCGCGGGGCATTCCTGGAGGAGTTCCTGCGGGACGAGGCTGCCCGCGTACAGGCAGACGGGGCTCGCCGCGATGATCCGCTGCGCGCGCACCGTAACGAGGTCGGCCGCGCCGGGACCCGCTCCGATGAAGTACACCGTCATACCACATCACCTTTCGACTGCTTCGTCACCGACCACTGCGCCACCGGCAGTTGCGGCCGCCACGCGGTGAACCCACCGAGCGGGTCACCCCGATACACCTGAAACTTGCGGAGCTGCCCGCCGCACTTCGAGAACCACTGCAGCAGTAGCGCTTCCGATTCCGCGGTCACCGCGTTGGCCACCATTCGACCACCCACCCGGAGCCTCGACCAGCACTCGTCGAGCAGGCCGTCCTGGGTGACGCCGCCGCCGACGAAGATCGCGTCCGGCGCGGCCAGCGCGGGCGGTACGTCCTCGAACGCGGCGGGTGCATCACCGAATACGGCGAGGGACGGCACCCCCAGCCCGGCGGCGTTCGCCTCGATCTGGTCGACCCGTGCCGCGCTGCGTTCGAAAGAGACTGCCCGGCAACGCGGGTGGGTGCGCATCCACTCGATCGCGATGGTGCCGGATCCGCCTCCCACGTCCCACAGCAAGTCCCCCGCGGCGGGGGCGAGGGCACACAGCGTCAGCGCGCGGACCTCGTGTTTGGTCATCTGCCCGTCGCCGGTGAACGCGGCGTCGGGCAGTCCGGGCATCCTCGTCAGCCGAGGGGTGCCGGGGTCGGCCCGGCAGTCGATCGCGATCACGTTCAGCCGGGCCCCCGGATCGTGCGACCATCCCGACGCGGTTCCGTCGAGCCTCGACTCTTCGGGTCCGCCCAGTTCGCCGAGCACGCTGAGCCTCGATGGTCCGAACCCGCGCTCGGTCAGCAGTTCGGCGACGGCGCCGGGAGTGCGCTCGTCCCTGCTCAGCACCAGCAGTCGCATCCGATCGCCGAGTGCCGGCAGGAGTGTGCCGACCGGCCGATTCACGAGACTGACCACTGGTGTCTCGTGCGCCGCCCAGCCCAGGCGGGCGCAGGCCAGGGTGGCCGAGGACGGATGCGGGATCACCCGCACCCGTTCCGCGCCGAGCAGGTCGACGAGCGTGACACCGATTCCGTGGAACATCGGGTCGCCGCTGGCCAGGACGCACACCCGCCGGCCGTGGTGCTGTTCGAAGAGGCCGGGCAGAGCGGGCACCAGCGGCGACGGCCAGGTCACCCGCTGCGCCGGCGATTCGGGAATCAGGTCGAGTTGACGCGTGGAACCCATGAGGACGTCGGCGCCGTCGATCTCGCGTCGCGCGGACGGTGACAGACCGTCCCACCCGTCGGCACCGATCCCGACGACGACGATCGGGTCGGTCATCGCGGCATCCGGCGCCATACCGCCTGCGGCAGCAACCTCATGACGAAGAACACGGGGCGCAACCGGCCCGGCACCCAGACTCTGCTCGCACCGCGGTGCAGGCCGCGCACGACCGCGTCCGCGACCTGTGCCGGTGTACTCGACATCGGCGCCGGCGACATGCCCTCGGTCATCCGGCCGATCACGAAACCGGACCGGATCAGCAGGAGTGAGACACCGCTGCCGTGAAGGGCGTCGCCGAGACCGGAGGCGAACCCGTCGAGTCCGGCCTTCGCGGACCCGTAGACGTAGTTGGCGCGGCGCACGCGGACACCCGCGACGGACGAGAACACCACGATCCGTCCCGACCCCTGCTCGCGGAGCAGGGTGGCGAGATGCGTGAGCACGCTGACCTGCGCGACGTAGTCGGTGTGGACCACGGCGACGGCGTGCCGTGCGTCCCGCTCGGCGCGCGCCTGGTCGCCGAGAATGCCGAACGCCAGGACCGCGACAGACAGCGGGCCGTGCGTGTCGGCAACCGACCGCAGCAGCTTCTCGTGGCTGTCGAGGTCGTCGGCGTCGAATTCCACGCAGTCCACCGCGGCCGCGCCGGCGTCGAGCAGCGCCTGCCGTTCGGCGGCGAGGTCGGTGCTGCGGCGAGCGGCGAGGACGATCGTGCGGCCGGGCGCGAGCCGGGAGGCGATCTCGAGGCCGATCTCGCTACGACCGCCGAGGAGGAGTACCACCCCGTCGTCGCCGGGCTTGCCACTGTTCTTCTTCGATCCCAGGCTCACCCGTCCAGTGTCCTGGATTACCGTCGGAGCATGGACCGCACCCCCTCCACCCCGATCCGCCTGACCGACGCGGCGCTCACCTTCCTCGGCGAATACCACCTCGGGACGCTGACGACGCTCCGCAAGAACGGCACCCCGCACGTCGTCGCCGTCGGCTTCACCTGGGATCAGGAGCACGGGCTGGCGCGGGTCATCACCAACGGCTCCTCGCAGAAGGCACTCAACGCCGAACGCGGAGGGTACGGCGCGCTGAGCCAGGTGGACGGTCCCCGCTGGATGACCCTCGAAGGCCCCGCCCGGGTCCTCACCGACCCCGAGTCCGTCGCCGACGCCGTGGCCCGCTACGCGGCCAGGTACCGCCAGCCCCGGGTGAACCCGACGCGGGTGGTCGTGGAGATCGCCGTCAGCCGCGTACTCGGCTCGGCTGCGCTCCGTCACCACTGAACCGCAGCTTCCACGGGACCAGCGCGGACTCGAGCTGCACCGCGAGGCTCATCTTGGACACGCCGTCGGTGCGCTCCTCGAACCGGATCGGGACCTCGGCGATGGTCATGCCGCGCTGCACCGTCCGGTAGTTCATCTCGACCTGGAACGCGTAGCCGTTGCTCTGCACCCCGTCCACGTCGATGGCCCGCAGCGTGTCCGCATGCCAGGCCTTGAACCCGGCGGTGGCGTCCTTGACGCGCAGCCGCAGGATCGCGTTGACGTAGAAGTTCGCCCACGCCGACAGCGCCTTGCGATGCCAGGGCCAGTCGCTGGCGACCGCGCCGCCGGCCACGTAGCGGGAGCCGAGCACGACGGCCGCATCCGTTGTCGCGAGGGTCTCCACCATCCGCGGGATGGCCTCGGTGGGGTGCGACAGGTCGGCGTCCATCTGGATCACGATGTCGGCGCCCTCGGCCAGCGCCCGGGTCATCCCGGCGACGTAGGCCCGCCCGAGGCCGTCCTTGACGGTCCGGTGCAGCACTCCGACCGGGATCGGACCGCTCTGCGCGAGCGTGTCGGCGACCTCACCGGTGCCGTCCGGCGAGTTGTCGTCGACGACCAGCACGTGCAGGTTCGGAATCTCCAACGCCGCGAGAAGCTCGACGATCTTGGGCAGGTTGTCGCGTTCGTTGTAGGTCGGTACAACGACGGTTACCTTCGGGGCGACGCTCTCCATGACACCTTCGCGTGATCTGTGGTCCCGACGCGCCGCAGACGGGCAACGGCGAGTGCGGTCGTGAACAAATGGAAGATGTTACTACCCGCGCCGCACCGTCCCCGCACGCTCCCGGTCCTCAGCCGGGGAGAACCGTCAATCCGTGGGGCCTCGTGTTGACCGGCTCACAGCCGTCGGCGGTCACGATGACGATGTCCTCGATCCTGGCACCCCACTCCCCGCGGAAGTAGATTCCGGGCTCCACGCTGAACGCCATCCCCTCGGCCAGCTCGATCCCGTTACCCGACACGATGTAGGGCTCCTCGTGCACCGACAGCCCGATTCCGTGCCCGGTCCGGTGCACGAACACCTCGGCCAGACCCCGCGCCGCCAGCAGGTCCCGGGCGGCGGCGTCGACCGCTTCGGCGGTGACGCCGGGACGCACGAGGTCGACGGCCGCCGCCTGCGCCTCCTCGAGGACCGCGAACTTGGCGGCCACAGCCGGATCGGGTTCACCCATGCTGTACGTGCGGGTGGAGTCGGAGTTGTAGCCGGGTTCGACGGGTCCGCCGATGTCGATGACCACCACGTCCCCGGATTCGATGGCCCGCTCGGACACCTCGTGGTGCGGGTCCGCGCCGTGCGGTCCCGAGCCGACGATGACGAACGCCGCCTCGGTGTGCCCCTCCTCCAGGATCGCGGCGGTGATGTCGGCCGCCACCCGGGATTCGGTGCGGCCGACCTTCAGGAACTCCCCCATCCGGGCGTGAACCCGGTCGATGGCCTGACCGGCGCGGCGCAACGCGTCGATCTCTGCGTCGTCCTTGACCATCCGCAGCTCCCGCAGCACCCCCGTGGCCAGGACCGGCAGCGCACCGAGCGCCTCCGACAGCGGGATCAGGTGCAACGCAGGCATCGCATCCGTGACGGCGGTCCGGGCAGGTGACGGCAGCAGCGCCGACACCAACGCGTACGGGTCGACCCCGTCCACCCAGTCGCGGATGGTCAGACCCAGTTCGGACACGGCTGATTCGGTGAGCGAGGCCAGTTCGAGCCGCGGCACGACCACGGACGCGGTCTCACCGTTCGCCGGAATCACCAGGCAGGTGAGCCGTTCGAACGACTCCGCACGCGAACCCAGCAGATACCGCAGGTCGGGTCCGGGGGTGATGAGGAGGCCGTCGAGCCCGGCATCGCGGGCGAGGGCGCCGGCGCGAGCGATTCGGTCGGCATAGATGGTGGTCGGGAAGCGTGAAGTCGATGCGCCGAGGGAACTCATGGCTTCAGGCTAAACCGGTTTGGCAGGATGAGGGTCATGACAGGGCCTCTGCTTCTCCTCGACGGTGCCAGCCTGTGGTTTCGCGCGTACTACGCGCTACCCGACTCGATCACTTCACCCGACGGTCGTTCCGTCAACGCGGTACGCGGATTCACCGACATGGTGGCCGCACTGATCACCAAGCATCAGCCGTCCCGGCTCGCGGTGTGCCTCGACCTGGACTGGCGTCCCGCGTTCCGCGTCGAAGCGGTGCCCACCTACAAGGCGCACCGGGTCGCCGAGGACACCGGCGGGGCGGAGGAAGAGGTGCCCGACACCCTGTCGCCGCAGGTCCCGATGATCCTGGATGTCTTGGCCGCCACCGGAATCGCCACCGCCGGCGCCGAGGGCCTCGAAGCCGACGACGTTCTCGGCACCCTCGCCGCCACCGAGACCAGGGACGCCACCATCGTCGTCACCGGCGACCGCGACCTCCTGCAGGTCGTCACCGACGACCCGGTACCGGTGCGAGTGCTGTACGTGGTGCGCGGTCTCGCGAAGGCCGAACTGCTCGGGCCGGAAGAGGTGGCAGCCAAGTACGGGGTGCCGGCCGACCGGGCCGGTGAGGCCTACGCGGAACTCGCGCTGCTGCGCGGCGACTCGTCCGACGGCCTGCCGGGAGTGAAGGGAATCGGCGAGAAGACGGCGTCGAGCCTGATCATGCAGTACGGGTCGCTGGCCGCTCTGCGGGCCGCCGCGGTCGATCCCGAATCCGACATGGCGAAGGGTGCGCGCGCGAAGTTCGCCGCCGCCGCGGAATATCTCGACGCGGCGCTGCCCGTGGTGCGGGTGGTCCGTGACGCGGACGTCGAACTGTCCCGCGAAGACACGCTGCCCGCCGAACCGGTCGATGCGGACCGGCTCGGCGGGCTGGCGGAGGAACTCGGAATCGAGAATTCCGTGGGACGTCTCACGGCGGCGATGAAAAAGGTGGCCGCCGCACGGGTTCCGTGACGGCCGGGTGGGCCGAGGGCGTGTCTAACTGGGGCGGCTCACCTCGTAGGTGCCCTTGTCGTCGGTGAATGTCAGAGTGACCTGCTTCTTCTCCCCGTCGACGGTGAGACTGCAGGTGAAGCTGTTGCCCTTCTTCACTTCCTGATCAGCCGGGCACGTCACACCGGAGACGTTCTCGGCACCGTACGAATCGGTGACGATGCGCTCGACACCGTCCTCTGCCGCCTTCTGATCGAGCGTGTCGGTGCCGAATACGGTGAACGCGAGCACCAGGGCGATGCCCACGATCACCAGCAGCGCGACCACACCGCCGATGATCAACGGCAGCTTCGACTTCCCGGACGACGGCGGCTGCCCCCACTGCTGCTGACCGGGAGCCGGCCCCCACTGCTGCGGCTGACCCGGTTGCTGGCCCCACTGCGGCTGACCGGGCTGCGGCTGCTGCCCCCACTGCCCGGGACCCGGCTGTCCGAGCTGACCGGGTTGCGGTTGCTGGCCCCACTGCGGCTGACCGGGCTGCTGAGGGTGCTGCCCCCACTGCGGCTGACCGGGCTGCTGCGGCTGACCCGGGCCCGGCTGCCCCCACGGCTGGGCGGGCGGCTGCTGACCGTACTGCGGCGCCCCGTACTGGCCGCCGGTCTGGTCAGGGTTACCCTGGCCCGGTTGCTGTCCCTGGGCCCATTGCCCGTTCGGGTCGTTCGGTCCGTAAGGGCCGCTCATCGTCGCCTCCCGCTCACGTGTCAAGTTTTGTACCTACCGTAACGCCCCACCCCCGGAATCGGGCCCTCGGAGGGCGTGCGAATCCAACCACACGGCGTCGGGTCACGCAGCATCCACGGCGACGACACCGCGACGGATCGCCGCCACTGCACGACCGGCGGCCTTGCCGACCTCCGGATCGGGCGATGTCGACCGGACCTGTTCGAGCAGGTCGATCACCTGCCGGCACCACCGGACGAAGTCGCCGGCAGACAGGGCCCGCCCCTGATCCCCCGCCGCGATCAGCGCCTCGACCAGCGAATTGTCGCTCGCCCAATGGTAGATCGCCGCAGCGAATCCGAGATCCGGCTCACGGGTGGGCGGCAACTTGTGCCGGATCTCGTCCGCTCGCAGTTCCCGCCACACCCGGACGGTCTCGTCGAGGGCGTGCCGCAGCGCTCCGGGGCCGCCGCTCTCGACGGTGTCCCCCTCACGGCGCGATTCGAAGATGACCGAGGAGACGACGGCGGCGAGTTCCGCGGGCCCGAGCCCCTTCCACACCCCCTGCCGGAGGCACTCGGCGACCAAGAGGTCGCTCTCGCAATAGATTCGGCTCAACCGCGTGCCGTGCTCGGTGGCGTCGGGGTGCTCGCCCGCCGAGATGTAGTCACGCTCGGCGAGCAGCGACAGGATGCGGTCGAACGTGCGCGCCAGCGAGTTCGTCGTGGCAGCCACCTTCTGCCGCATCGTCTCGGTCTCGCGGGCCAACCGGTTGTAGCGCTCCCCTATCCGGCTCAGTTGCTCACGGTCGGGCCAACTGTGGCAGGGATGCTGCCGGATGGCGCGGCGCAACCGTGCGATCTCGGCGTCGTCGCCCGCCGCGCCGGCCTTCTTCCGCTTCCGGCGCCCCGGCGCGACGATTCCGGTGCTGCGCAACGCCGATGCCAGATCGCGTCGCACCCGGGCGGTGTGGTGATCGAAGCGTCGCGGCAACCGCATCGATCCCAAAGACCGTGCGGGCTCGGGGAAGTCGCCGGCCGACACCCGGCCCGCCCACTTCGCCTCGGTGAGGATCAACGGTTTCGGGTCCGTCGGGTCCCGGTCCGGTTCGAGCACCACGGCCAGTCCGGAGTGCCGTCCCACGGGGATCGCGATCACGTCGCCGCGCCGCAACGCGACGAGCGACGCCACGGCGGCGTCCCGTCGCTCGGTGCGGCCGGCCCGTTCGAGCGACCGTTCCCGGCTGCTCAGTTCCTCGCGCAGTCGCGCGTATTCGAAGTACTCCCCGTCCTCCCCGCCCAGCCGTTCGCGGAGCGTGGTGAGTGCGTCCTCGTTGCGTTCGATGCCGCGGGTCAGGCCGACGACGGAACGGTCGGCCTGGAACTGGGCGAACGACCTCTCGAGCAGGGCCCGGGATTCGGCCGCACCCATCCGGTCGATCAGGTTGATGGTCATGTTGTAGCCGGGACGGAACGAGCTGCGCAGCGGGAACGTGCGGGTCGAGGCGAGGCCGGCGACGTCCACCGGCTCCACCCCGGGCTGCCACAGGACGACAGCGTGCCCCTCGATGTCGATGCCGCGGCGCCCGGCGCGACCGGTGAGCTGTGTGTACTCCCCCGGTGTGAGTTCGGCGTGGGCCTCACCGTTGTATTTCACGAGGCGCTCGAGGACGACCGTGCGGGCCGGCATGTTGATGCCGAGCGCCAGCGTCTCGGTGGCGAACACGGCCCGGACCAGTCCCTTGACGAACAACTCCTCGACGGTCTGCCGGAACGCCGGCAGCATCCCCGCGTGGTGCGCGGCGAGGCCTCGCTCGAGCGCCTTGCGCCATTCCCAGTACCCGAGGACCTCCAGGTCGGCCTTCGGCAACTCCGCGGTGTGCTCGTCGATGATCGTCCGGATCTCGGCGACCTGCTCCGGCGTCGTCAGATCGAGGCGGGACCGCAGGCACTGTGCCAGGGCGGCATCACACCCGGCACGGCTGAAGATGAACGTGATCGCCGGGAGCAGCCCCTCGTCGTCGAGGCGGGAGATCACCTCCGGTCGGGGCAACGGCCGGAAGTCGCTGGAGTACCCGCGGCCGCCCCCCCTGCGCCCCCGGCCCCGGGACTCCCACGAGTCGGCCCGCTCGAGGGCCTGCCGCTGCTTGACGTACCGCACCAGATCCTGGTCCACCACCAGGTCCTTGCGGGCGTCCCCGCTCAGCGCCCTCGTGTCGAAGAGATCGAACAACCGGCGTCCGACCATGATGTGCTGCCACAGCGGGATCGGGCGGTTCTCGTCGACCACCACGGTGGTGTCGCCGCGCACCGTCTCCATCCACGCACCGAACTCCTCGGCGTTGCTGACGGTCGCCGACAGGCTGACGAGGCGGACGTCCTCGGAGAGGTGCAGGATCACCTCTTCCCACACGGCGCCACGGAACCGGTCGGCCAGGAAGTGCACCTCGTCCATGACGACGTGGGACAGGCCGCGCAGCGCCGGGGAGTCTGCGTACAGCATGTTCCGCAGCACCTCGGTGGTCATGACGACCACCGGGGCGTCCGAGTTGATGCTCGAATCGCCGGTCAGCAGGCCGACGGTGTCCCTGCCGTATCGCCGCACCAGCTCCGCGTACTTCTGATTGCTCAGCGCCTTGATCGGGGTGGTGTAGAAGCACTTACGGCCGGCGCCGAGCGCCAGGTGCACGGCGAATTCGCCGACCACGGTCTTTCCCGCGCCGGTCGGGGCGCAGACGAGGACGCCGTGGCCGCCCTCGAGCGCGCGGCAGGCGTTGATCTGGAAGGGGTCGAGCACGAAGCCGAGCTGCGCCGAGAACACGTCGAGTTCGGTGCCGCCGGTCGTCTCACCTGTTGTCACTGCCACCCCGTCAGATTGTCACAGGGTGTCGGAGAAGTCCTGACCCGGTGTGTTGCTTCCGGTCGTGCTCGCGTCGTCGTTCTTGTTCGCTGCGCCGGACTTGCCGGACTTGCGGGACCGCCGGAACCGGCCGGCCGGCTCGGGGACCGGTGTGGCGGCGACGTCGAACGCCTCGTTCAGGTCCGACGGCGCCGCGATGGTCGAGGCCTCGTCGTCGTCGAGTGCACCCCACTCCTGCTCGGTGCGACGCGCTTTGCGGCGGTCGTTGAGGCGGGCGATCTGCACGGCGACTTCGAACAGCAGGGTCAGCGCGAACGCGAGGGCGAGCATCGAGAACGGGTCCTGCCCGGGGGTGGCGATCGCGGCGAACACGAACAGAGCGAAGATCAGGCCGCGGCGCCACGCCTTGAGCTTCGCGTAGGGCAGGATGCCGACGAAGTTCAGGGCGACGATGAGCAGCGGGATCTCGAAGCTGACACCGAAGATGATCAGCAGGTTGATGATGAACCCGAAGTATTCGGCGCCGCCGAGCGCGGTGATCTGGACGTTGTCACCGATCGTCAGCAGGAAGTGCAGGGCCTTCGCGACCACCACGTAGGCGAGGACTGCGCCCGCGATGAACAGCATCGCGCCGGACACCACGAAACCGATCGCGTAGCGACGTTCCTTCGCGTACAGGCCGGGTGTGATGAACGCCCACAGTTGGTACAGCCAGATCGGACAGGCGAGGACGATGCCCGCCGTCAACGCAACTTTGAACCGGAGCATGAACTGCTCGAACGGTCCGGTCGCGAGGAGGCGGCACGACCCGTCGCTCGTCAGGTCGGCGCGGCTCGACGCCGGCAGCGAGCAGTACGGTCCCTGCAGGAGCTCACCGAGGCTCTCGATCCCGAGAATCTGGTGGGAGTACCAGTAGAAGCCCACCGCGGTGGTGACCAGGATGGCCAGCACCGACAGGAGCAGTCGCGTCCGCAGCTCGTAGAGGTGATCGACCAACGACATCGTGCCGTCGGGATTGGTCCTCCGCTTGCTGGTGCGCGGATCGAACGGAATTCGCACTGTTGTTCGCCCTAGTCTTGGTCAGCAGGCAACCGGGGTGAAGATTCACCCCGGTTGTCAGGCGGCTCGGGCTAAGCCGACTTCGGCTCGGTGTGGTGCGGCTGCACCGGCGCCGGCGGGGTGACCGGTGCGGTCGTGGTGTCTGCCACGGGCAGCTCGGCGGGCGCGCTCTGCTGCGCGGGGGGCGCCGGCGTGCTGTTGTCGTTCTGCATCTCCTTGACCTCGCTCTTGAAGATGCGGAGCGAGCGGCCGAGTCCACGAGCCGCATCGGGCAGCTTCTTGGAACCGAACAGGATGATGACGACCAGCGCGACGATGGCCCAGTGCCAGGGGCTCATGGCTCCCATGATGAAACCTCCAAAAGATCAGGTGACCCCGATGCTACCGGACATACACGGCACCAGCCCGGTCGAAACTGGCTAGCTGCGCTGCCGTTTGCCTGCCTGTTTCCTGGGTGCCCGCTGTGAGCGCAGATCGGCGAGCAGGGCGTCCCCGGACCAGTGCCGGTTCCCACCCGCCTCGGCCTCGCGGATCAGCTCGACCAGTCGCGCATTCACCGGGGCGTCCGCACCCGACGCCGCGGCCAGCCGCACGATCTCGCCGCTGATCCAGTCCACCTCGGTGCGCCTGCCCGCTTCGAGGTCGTCCCACATCGACGACCGCGCGTGCGGGTCGATGGCCAGCATCCGGCTGCCCGCCACCCCGAACACCCCGTCCGGGACGGTCAGCAACCGGGGAATCCACTGCGGCGGCAGCGGTGTGAGCTTGGCGACAGCGATGCCACGGGCGGTCAGGAGATCCAGCGCCTCCCGCTGCGCCAGCGCGAGAGCGCACCGGAACGCTCGCTGCGACAGCTCCTCGCGGAGCGGCAGACCGGACAGGGCGTTGACCGCGTTGTTCAGGTTGAGCAGCAACTTCGCCCACTGCACCGAGCGGAAGTCCTCGTGAGCGTGCAGCGGCAGCCCGGCGTCGTCGAACACCGGCGCGTATGCGCGTACCACCGGATGCTGCTCGATCTCGAGGTCGCCCTCGGAGCCCTGATGGAAATGTCCGCCGGCGCGGTGCACGACGTTGAACGGCACCATCGCCGCCAGGACGACGTGCTCCGCCAGCAGCGCACGCAGGGTGTCCGCATTGCCCAGCCCATTCTGCGCACTCACCACCACCGTGTCGGGGCCGATCACCGTCGCCAGTGCGGCACCCGCCTCCGGTGTCGCCGCCGACTTCACCGAGACGAGAACGAGATCGGCGGTGGCCGCCGACTCCGGTCCGGTGGCGAACGCGATGTCGGCGGAACCGACCGGGATGTCCGCGCCGTGCAGGTCCGTCAGACGCAACCCGTGTGCGCGGATCTCGGTCCCGATCCGCTCCCGGCCGATCAGCGTGACCTCGGCGCCCGCCGCGGCGAGCCGGCCCCCGATATAGCAACCGATGCTGCCCGCGCCGAACACGCTGACCCGCAACGGACGCATGGCGCTCATGCCTCGACGGCGTCGTAGGCCGACAGCGCCTCCACCGCCCGGCGGCGCACCTCGTCCACCAGCTCAGCCGGTCCGAGCACCGTGATTCCGGAACCGAACCCGAGGACCAGCCTCGCCATCCACTCGAGGGCCCCGTAGCTCATGCTCGCCTCGACCGAGCCGTCGGGGGCGACCGTGCGGACATCCATCGGGTAGTAGTCGAGCACCCACACGCAGTCGGCGGCGATGCGCAACCGTGCCTGCGGCAGCGACGCGTCTCCGCTGAACAATTCGAGATTGGAATCCCGCACGAGGGCCTGGGCGGGTGGCGTCGACGGCTCGTCCAGTTCGGTGGCGGCGTCGATCCGGTCGAGCCGGAACAGCCGCACTCCCTCCGCCTGACGGCACCACGCCTGCAGATAGCTGTGATTGTCGACCAGCACGATCCGCACCGGGTCCACGGTCCGCTCGGTGACCCGGTCCCGGGACGCCGAGTAGTACGTCAGGTGCAGTGCGCGGCGGCGATGGAGTGCGGACCGCACCGCGGCGGCGATCGGATCTTCCGCCACGTCCTCCACCGCATCCCGCTCCGACGTCGGCGTCACCGTCGCGCGGGCCGCCGCGGTGCCCGCGGCGTCCTCGATCTTGGCGATCGCGCTGTGCGCCGCCGACGGATCGACCATGCCCGGCATCTCCACCAGCGAACGCAGGGCAATCAGCAGGGCGGTGGCCTCCGTCGACGTCAACCGCAGCGGGCGGTCGATGCCCGCCGAGAACGTCACCTCGATGCTCTCCTCGGAGAACGAGAGGTCGATGAGGTCGCCCGGGCCGTAGCCGGGCAGCCCGCACACCCACAGCTGGTTGAGGTCCGACATCAGCTGGGTGGTGGTGACACCCAGTTCGGCGGCGGCCTCGGCCGCGCTCATCCCCGGGTTCGCGATGAAGTACGGCACCAGGTTGAGGAGCCGGGACAATCTCGACGACAGCCTGTTGCTCACGACGTCCCCCCTTCCGCGGCGTCCTTCAGTTTCGTCAGCACATCGTGGCGTAGTTCGGCCGGATCGAGGACCAGGGCATCCGCCCCGTGGCCGGCGACCAGCCGCGCGATCCAGTCCCGGGAGCGGACCGGGATCGCGAGTACGGTGCCGCTGCGCTCGTTGACCCGCCTCTCCCCCGTCGCCGTCCCCAGTCGGCGCAGTTCCTGGGCTCGGCCCTCGGCTACCCACACGGTGGCGGTCCCGGTGACCTCGCCCGAACCGGTAACCCGGTCGACGATCTCCCGCAGATCCACACCTGCCGGTTTGTGCACGGCTCCCGACGGTCCGAACTCCCGCACGTCGTCGCCGATTCGCGACAACCGGAACGTCCGGACGGCCCCCCGGTCGACGTCGTGACCGACGAGGTACCAGCGACCGTGCGCGGTGACGACACCCCATGGTTCCACGGTCCGCTCGGTGTACGGCTCGTTGAGGGCGCCGCGGTGCGGGAAATGCACGGCGCGGCCGGCGTCGACCGCCGCGAGGAGCTTCCCGAGCGCCGGTTCGGAGCCGCGGGTGCGGGCGGGGACGGCGGTGATCGGGGTGGCCGCCGAGTCGGGATCCACCTGCACACCCGCGGCCCGCAGCTTGAGCAGTGCCCCCTGGGCGGCGGACGTCAACTCCGGCGACTCCCACAACTGGACCGCGACCGCGACCGCCGCCGACTCCTCCTGGCTGAGGTCGATGTCGGGGAGCTCGTACGCATTGCGGTTGATGCGGTAGCCCTCGACGGTCGAGAAGCGCGACGCCTGCCCCGTCTCGAGCGGAACACCGAGATCCCGAAGCTCGTTCTTGTCGCGTTCGAACATGCGGCTGAACGCCTCGTCGCTGGCGGAGTCGGCGTACCCGGCAACGCTCTCGCGAATCTTCTCGGCGGTGAGGAACTGTCTGGTGGACAACAAACAGATCACCAGGTTCATCAAGCGCTCGATCTTGGAAGTCGGCACGCCCGGAAGCCTAGTGGGTGAGACCGTTCCGGACCCCCGCAGCGCCGCTACATCGAGGCAATCAGGCGCTCCACCCGCTCGTCGACCGACCGGAACGGGTCCTTGCACAGCACGGTCCGCTGGGCCTGGTCGTTGAGCTTGAGATGCACCCAGTCGACCGTGAAGTCGCGTCCGGCCTCCTGCGCGGCGGTGATGAACTCGCCGCGTAGCTTCGCCCGGGTGGTCTGCGGCGGGGTGTCCACCGCCGCCTCGATCGTCTCGTCCTCGGTGATCCGCTTCACGAGACCCTTGCGCTGCAGCACGTCGAACACGCCGCGACCTCGTTTGATGTCGTGGTATGCCAGATCGAGCTGCGCGATCTTCGGGTCGGCGAGCTCGAAGCCGTGCCGGTCCTGATAGCGCTGGAACAGTTTGCGCTTGATCACCCAGTCGATCTCCGTGTCGACCTTCGCGAAGTCCTGGGTCTCGACGGCGTCGAGCATCCGGCCCCACAGGTCCACCACCTGCGTGACCTGGGGATCGGGGTCGCGGTTCTGCAGGTGTTCGACCGCCCGCGCGTGGTACTCCCGCTGGATGTCGAGGGCGCTGGCCTGACGGCCGCCGGCCAGCCGCACCGGACGGCGTCCGGTCACGTCGTGGCTGACCTCGCGGATGGCGCGGATCGGGTTGTCGAGCGCGAAGTCGCGGAACGACACCCCGGCCTCGATCATCTCCAGGACGAGCGCCGCCGTGCCGACCTTCAGCATGGTGGTGGATTCGGACATGTTCGAATCGCCGACGATCACGTGCAGGCGGCGGTACTTCTCCGCGTCCGCGTGCGGCTCGTCGCGGGTGTTGATGATGGGCCGCGACCGCGTGGTCGCCGAAGACACTCCTTCCCAGATGTGCTCGGCGCGCTGTGACAGGCAGAACGTGGCCGCCTTCGGCGTCTGCAGGACCTTGCCGGCGCCACAGATCAGCTGCCGCGTCACCAGGAACGGGAGAAGCACGTCCGAGATCCGGGAGAACTCGCCCGCCCGGGCCACGAGGAAGTTCTCGTGACAGCCGTAGGAATTGCCGGCCGAGTCGGTGTTGTTCTTGAACAGGTAGATGTCGCCGCCGATGCCTTCCTCGGCGAGCCGCTGTTCGGCGTCGATCAGCAACTCCTCGAGAACCCGCTCACCGGCCCGGTCGTGGTTGACCAACTGGATGAGGTTGTCGCACTCGGCCGTCGCGTATTCGGGGTGCGAGCCGACGTCCAGATACAGGCGGGCACCGTTCCGGAGGAACACGTTGGAGCTCCGGCCCCACGACACCACCCGCCGGAACAGGTAGCGCGCAACCTCGTCCGGGCTCAGTCGCCTGTGACCATGGAAGGTGCAGGTCACACCGAACTCTGTCTCAATTCCCATGATTCGTCGCTGCACACCTCGAGAGTACAACCGATCACCCGGCGGAGCGTTAAAACGGTCAGGCGACACCCCGCGCATACGCTGAGGTGGTGAACCCACATCTACGCCGCATCCACCGGGCCGACGAGATCGTGTTCGACCGCAGCGCGAATCTGAACCCGTCCGAGGCCGACCGGGTGATGCGCTTCCTCAGCCGGGCCGCCAATAAAGGGGTTCTGTGGTGGTGTGTGGCGGCCGTGCTCGGACTGGTCGGTGGGCGCGCCCGCCGGGGTGGTGTGCGGGGCCTGCTGTCGCTCGCGTTCGCGAGCGGTCTCGCCAACGGCATCCTCAAACCGCTGTTCCCGCGGCGGCGACCACCCGCGCGCGTGTGGGCGAACGTGCTGCGCGGGGTGGCGATCCCCCGGTCCTCGTCCTTCCCGTCGGGGCATGCCGCGTCGGCGGCGGCGTTCACCACCGGCGTCGCCCTGGAATCGCCCGCGGCAGCTGCCGTCGTGGCGCCCCTCGCCGCCGCGGTCGCGTACTCCCGTGTGCACAACGGGGTGCACTGGCCGTCGGACGTGCTCGCCGGACTGGCGCTCGGTGGGGCCGTCGCGTCGGGGACCCGCCGGTGGTGGGCGGTGCGCTCGGAGGAGCCGGCGGAGCTGGGTTCCTCTGTCGACGCGCCGGCACTGCCCGGGGGTGAGGACCTGTTGGTGCTGGTCAACCCGGAATCGGGGCCGGACAGCGTGGACCCCCGCGAGGAGATCGCGACAGCCCTCCCCAAGGCCGATGTGCGCGCCCTGGACACGGAGAAGGATTTCGCCGAGCAACTCGACGCCTGGGTGACCGACACCAGTCCACGCGCCCTCGGGGTGTGCGGTGGTGACGGGACCGTTGTCGCCGTCGCCGCTGCCGCGGCGCGTCACCGGTTGCCGCTGGCGGTGTTCCCCGGCGGAACGCTCAATCACTTCGCCCGGGACGCCGGCGTCACCGACATCTCGGACACGGTGAACGCCGTCGAGACCGGCCATGCGGTTCTCGTCGACCAGGCCGTCGTCCACACCGATGTGTCGGAGTCGGCGCCGTTCCTCAACACCGCAAGTCTCGGTGGATACCCCGACGCGGTCCGGCTGCGGGAGAAATGGCAACCCCGGTACGGCAAGTGGCCCGCGGCAAGCGCGGCGATGATCCGGATTCTCTCCGCGGCAACCCCGCTCGCCGTCACACTCGACGGTCGGCCCGTGAAGGTCTGGATGCTGTTCGTGGGGAACGGTCGGTATTCGCCGGGCGATCAGGTCCCGATGTCGCGTCCCGCCATCACCGGTGGGCTGCTCGACGTCCGGTACGTGCGGGCCGACCGCCGAGCGTCCCGGCCACGACTACTGTTCGCGGCCGCGACCGGGACACTCGGGAGCAGCCGGGTGTACGTGCGATCACTCGTGCCCCGGCTCACCGTCCGCGTGGACGGCGCGCCGGTTGCGCTGGCCACCGACGGCGAAGTGGTTGCCGACGCCCGTCGCTTCGACTTCCGGACGGTGCCCGAGGCGATCGCGGTGTACCGGCCTCAGTCCTGAGGGTCGGCCGGCTTCGTCTCGGTGTCCGGCTTCGCCTCCGAAGCGGGCTCCGAGGCGGCCGCAGGCGCTGCGGGGATCAGCTGTTCGAGCGCGGGTCCGGTGATCCGCCGGAACGTACGGCGAGGCCGGGACTGGTCGAGCACGGCCACTTCGAGGCTGGCCACATCGACGTTCCGCTTCTCGCCTTCCCCGGCACCTCCCTGACGCAGCGCGTTGACCGCGATACCGACCGCCGCCTCGAGATCGAGGTCGGCACGGTACGACTCGCGCATGGCGGTCGCGATCGGCTCGGTCGTGCCACCCATCACGACGAAATGCTGTTCGTCGACGATGGATCCGTCGTAGGTGATGCGGTACAGCTGGGGAGGCTTCGGGCTGCCCACGCGCCCGACCTCGGCGACACAGATCTCCACCTCGTACGGCTTGGGTTGTTCGGTGAAGATCGTGCCGAGGGTCTGGGCGTACGCGTTGGCCAGTGATCGGCCCGTCACGTCACGTCGGTCGTAGGAATAGCCGCGCATGTCGGCGTGGACGATCCCGGCGCGCCGCAGGTTCTCGAACTCGTTGTACTTGCCGACGGCCGCGAAGCCGAGCCGGTCGTAGAGTTCGCTCACCTTGTGCAGCGCGGTGGAGGGATTCTCGGCCACGAACAGCACGCCGTCGTGGAACGTGAGCACCACGACGCTGCGTCCCCGGGCAATTCCTTTACGCGCCAACTCCGAGCGGTCCCGCATGATCTGCTCGGCGGAGGCGTAATACGGCATGGTCATCGCGCGGACCCCCCTTCTTCGGTGCGCTCGGCGACGATCCGCCGAGCCAACTCGGACGTCGTCTCCTCGGACACGTGTACGGCCCCGGCCTGGGTGATCGTGACCGCGGTCGGATAGATGCCCCGGGTCAGGTCGGGGCCACCGGTGGCCGAATCGTCGTCTGCCGCGTCGTACAGCGATTCGATGGCCGCCCGCAGGGCGGTCTCCTCGTCGCTGTCCGGTGAATAGATCTTCTTCAGTGCCGACTTCGCGAACAACGATCCCGAACCGACCGCGTGGTATCCGGCGCGTTCCTCGTACCGGCCGCCGACGACGTCGTACGAGACGATGCGGCCCGCGCGGGCCTCTTCGTCCGCGTCGAGGTCGTATCCGACGAGCAACGGAACCACCGCGAGGCCCTGCATCGCCGCTCCGAGGTTGCCCCGCACCATCGACGCCAGCCGGTTGGCCTTGCCGTCGAACGTCAGCTGAACGCCCTCGATCTTCTCGTAGTGCTCGAGTTCGACGGCGAACAGGCGAACCAGTTCGATCGCGATGCCCGCGGTGCCCGCGATCCCGGCCGCCGAATACTCGTCGGTGACGTACACCTTCTCGACGTCCCGGCTCGCGATCAGGTTGCCCTGGGTCGCGCGCCGGTCGCCGGCGAGCAGAACGCCACCCTTGTAGGTAAGCGCCACGATCGTCGTTCCGTGCGGTGCGAGATCACCGCTGTCCATCCCGTCACCGCCCCGTGTCGAGTGCGAACGATGGCCGATCCGATTCTCCGGCAGCAATTCTGGTGCGTGACCACGCAGATACTCGGTGAACGAGCTCAGATTCGAACCGAAACTGAGCCTCGTGTCACCATCGCCTGTCCGCAATGCCGGTCGATCCGCCGTCACTGGCCGCCCTTCTGGACATAGGCCCGGACGAAGTCCTCGGCGTTCTCCTCGAGCACGTCGTCGATCTCGTCGAGCAGGTCGTCGGTGTCTTCGGCCAGCTTTTCGCGACGTTCCTGACCAGCGGCACCGTCACCACCGGGGGTGTCGTCGTCGTCGCCGCCACCAGTTCGTTTGGTCTGCTCTTGCGCCATCGCAGCCGACCTCCTTGTGTGAAGGGAGCTCTTCTTCCGAGCGTCCTGTCGTGCCAAGCAGTCTGACTACATCATCCGCTCGGACCTTCACCCTACCGAGCGTCGACGCCGCACGTGTGCCGACGCGACGGCGAGTTCCGGCGCAGATCCGTCCCGAACCGGTCGATCGGTCAGTTCGTGAGCTCGTCGACTAGTTCTTTCGCCGTCTCCACCGACTCCAGCAGCTCCCCCACGTGCGCCTTGCTGCCCCGCAGGGGCTCCAGCGTGGGGATGCGGACCAGGGAGTCGCCGCCGAGATCGAAGATCACCGAATCCCAGCTCGCGGCCGCGATGTCGGCGCCGAACTTGCGCAGGCACTCGCCTCGGAAGTAGGCGCGGGTATCGGTGGGCGGAGTGTCGACCGCGTCCAGCACCTGCTGCTCCGAGACGAGGCGTTCCATGGACCCGCGAGCCACGAGCCGGTTGTACAGACCCTTGTCGAGGCGGACGTCCGAGTACTGCAGGTCGACGAGATGCAGTCGCGGCGCGGACCAGTTGAGGCCCTCCCGGTTCCGGAAACCCTCGAGCAGACGCAGCTTGGCCGGCCAGTCCAGCAGGTGAGCGCATTCCATCGGGTCACGCTCGAGCAGGTCGAGAACCATCGCCCACTTCTCCAGCAGATCGGCCACGCGCGGGTCGTCGTTGCCCTCGGCGGACATGAACTTGTCGACTCGGTCCAGGTAGATCCGCTGCAACGCAAGCCCGGTGAGTTCCCGGCCGTCGGCCAGCGCGACCGTGGCGCGCAGCGTCGGGTCGTGGCTGATGTGGTGGACGGCCGTCACCGGGCGCGCCAGTTGCAGATCGGTGAGGTCGACACCCGCCTCGATGAGATCGAGGACCAGCGCCGTGGTCCCGACCTTCAGGTAGGTCGACATCTCGGCGAGGTTCGCGTCGCCGATGATGACGTGGAGACGCCGGTACTTGTCGGCGTCGGCGTGGGGTTCGTCGCGGGTGTTGATGATGCCGCGCTTGAGCGTGGTCTCCAGCCCGACCTCGACCTCGATGTAGTCGGCACGCTGGGACAGCTGGAAGCCGGCCTCGTCGCCGGACTGGCCGATGCCGACGCGACCCGACCCGCAGATGACCTGGCGGGACGCGAAGAACGGCGTCAGGCCGTTGATCACCGCGGAGAACGGCGTGGCCCGGGACATCAGGTAGTTCTCGTGGGTGCCGTACGACGCACCCTTGCCGTCGACGTTGTTCTTGTACAACTGCAGTCGCGGGGCACCGGGGACGCTCGATGCGTGCCGGGCGGCGGCCTCCATCACGCGTTCACCGGCCTTGTCCCAGATGACGGCGTCCAGGGGGTCGGTGACCTCCGGGGCCGAGTACTCGGGGTGCGCGTGGTCGACGTAGAGCCGGGCGCCGTTGGTGAGGATCATGTTAGCCGCGCCGACCTCGTCGGCATCGATCACCGGCGCCGGGCCGCTCAGCCGGCCGAGGTCGAAACCGCGGGCATCGCGCAGCGGGGATTCCACCTCGTAATCCCATCGGGTGCGCTTGGCACGCGGCACCCCCGCGGCTGCCGCGTAGGCCAGCACCGCCTGGGTGGACGTCAAGATCGGATTGGCCGAAGGCTCGCTGGGTGAGGAGATTCCGTACTCGACTTCGACACCGATGATCCGCTGCATGCTGCCGAGCCTATGCGATCACTCACCACACCCGGCGGCACACTCCTGCCGCGCGAGCCGTTCGCGCCGCACGGTCAGGTCGGCGAGCACTCCAGGTACTGGTCCGCCCCGATCGCCCGGAGCACCGTGCGGACCCCGGTGGGAGCCCAGGCGTGGGTGCTGTCGGTGACGATCGTCGGGTCGGTCAGGGTGACGCTGCGTCGGCGCGTCTCGATGGTGCATCCGCCCGCCGCCACCACGTTGCGCACCCAGTCGCTCTGCGCTCCGTACGTCAGCGCGAACCGGTAGCGGCCGTCCACGACGAACACGTTGACGGGTGTGCGATACGCCTTGCCCGACTTCCGGCCCCGGTGCTCGACCATGGCGAAACCGGGCAGGATCGTCGCGACGTGGCGGCTCACCTGATTGGTGGCGACCCGGTTGAACCGGGCGATCGAACGCGGCAACGCCATGAACTCGCACTCCTTCGGCACCGGAACGAGCAACCACCCACGACAGTACCGACGCCCGACGGGGTGCTGGCAGGATCGACCGCATGGATTCCGTCCCGAACACCCCGCCCGGCACGGACGAAGTGGTGGCGGTGTTCGACAGTGCGGGCCGACCGGTCGGTACCGCCGAGCGTTCCCGGGTCTACGCCGAGGGGTTGTGGCACGCCAGTTCCGGGGTGCTCGTCCGATCCGGTGACGGCCGGCGCGTCTACGTGCACAGGCGGTCGGACACGAAGACGGTGTTCGCCGGACAGCACGACTGCCTGGCGGGCGGCGTGGTCGATCCGGGAGAAACGGCGGAGGAGGCCGCCGCCCGGGAACTTGCGGAAGAACTCGGCATCACCGGAGTCGACCTCACCCCCATCGCGCAGGCGGCGTGGGACGGGCACTGGAAGGGACTGAGGCTGCGCTGCCACCTGTTCGCCTACGAGACGCACTGGGACGGCCCGGTCGTCCACCAGGCCAGCGAGATCGCGGCCGGGTGGTGGTGGGCGCCCCACGAACTGGTCATGCATCTGCGCGACCCGCAGTGGCCGTTCGTCCCGGACACCCGGGCGCTGCTGGAGGACTATCTCGTCGACCGGGACCGCTGACACCGAAGGAACCTGCACGGCGGGAACAGAATTCGAGTTCCCGCCGCGCAGGTCGTGACGGCTTACAGGTACTGGCCCGTGTTGGACTCGGTGTCGATGGCGCGGCTGGCGCTCGCGTTCTTGCCGGTGACCAACGTGCGGATGTAGACGATCCGCTCGCCCTTCTTACCCGAGATCCGTGCCCAGTCGTCGGGGTTGGTGGTGTTCGGCAGGTCCTCGTTCTCGGAGAACTCGTCGACGATGGAGTCGAACAGGTGCTGGACCCGCAGGCCCCGGGCACCGGTATCGAGCACCGACTTGATCGCGTACTTCTTGGCGCGGTCGACGATGTTCTGGATCATCGCCCCCGAGTTGAAGTCCTTGAAGTACAGGACCTCCTTGTCGCCGTTGGCGTACGTGACTTCGAGGAAGCGGTTCTCCTCGCTTTCGGCGTACATGCGGTCGACGACCCGTTCGATCATCACCCGGATGCAGGCGGTGCGGTCGCCACCGAACTCCGCGATGTCGTCGGCGTGCACCGGCAGCGTCTCGACGAGGTACTTCGAGAAGATGTCCTGCGCCGACTCCGCGTCGGGGCGTTCGATCTTGATCTTCACGTCGAGGCGGCCCGGACGCAGGATCGCGGGGTCGATCATGTCCTCGCGGTTGGATGCGCCGATCACGATGACGTTCTCGAGCCCCTCGACACCGTCGATCTCACTGAGCAGCTGAGGCACGACGGTGGTCTCGACGTCGGAGGAGACACCCGACCCGCGGGTACGGAAGATCGAGTCCATCTCGTCGAAGAACACGATCACCGGGGTGCCCTCGGACGCCTTCTCCCGGGCCCGCTGGAAGATCAGCCGGATGTGGCGCTCGGTCTCGCCGACGAACTTGTTCAGCAGCTCGGGGCCCTTGATGTTGAGGAAGTAGGACTTGGCTTCCTTGCTGTCCTGCCCCCGGGCCTCCGCGATCTTCTTCGCGAGCGAGTTGGCGACCGCCTTGGCGATCAACGTCTTGCCGCACCCGGGCGGACCGTAGAGGAGCACACCCTTGGGTGGGCGGAGCTCGTATTCGTGGAACAGGTCCTTGTGGAGGAACGGCAACTCGACGGCGTCGCGGATCTGCTCGATCTGCCGGCCGAGACCGCCGATGTCGTCGTAGTGGACGTCGGGGACCTCTTCGAGAACCAGATCCTCGACCTCGGCCTTGGGGATCCGCTCGAACGCGTAGCCGGCCTTGGTGTCGACGAGGAGGGAGTCGCCCGGTCGCAGCTTCCGGGTGGGCGAGTCCGCGTCGTACGCGATCGACTCCTTCTCGCTCTCCTCGAAGACGGTGGCGAGGGGTTCGGCGAGCCAGACGATCCGTTCCTCGTCTGCGTGGCCGACGACCAGCGCGCGCTGGCCGTCGTCGAGGACCTCGCGCAACGTGCTGATCTCACCCACGCGCTCGAAGTTGCCCGCCTCCACGATCGTGAGTGCCTCGTTGAGGCGCACGGTCTGACCGAGCTTGAGGGTCTCGGCGTCGACGTTCGGGGAGCAGGTCAACCGCATCTTGCGACCGGAGGTGAACACGTCCACCGTCTGATCGTCGTGCACTCCGAGCAGCACGCCGTACCCGCTCGGCGGCTGGCCGAGGCGATCGACTTCTTCTCGAAGGGCAATGAGCTGCTGGCGGGCCTCCTTGAGGGTGTCCATCAGCTTGGTGTTCCGGATGGACAGCGAGTCCACTCGCGATTCCATCTCACGAAGCTGTTCCGGCGACTCCGCGAGCTGCCTGCGCAGTGCCGACGCCTCTGCGCGCAACGCCTCGAGCTCTCGTGCGGCCGCAACCGAATCGGGGTTCTCTGTCGAGCTCATGTGCGTCTCCTCCCAATGAGATCTATCAACGCTACCGGCACTGTCCGAATTCTGCGCCGTGACACGGATTCTGCCGATTGCGAATCGGCATACGTGACACCCCGGGCTACCGAAACCCTCATGTTAGCCTTACCTACCTGTCGAGCAGTGTCCTCTCTATTCTGTGTAACGAAAGGGTTCGTCGTGATAATCCGCAAGCCCCCGAACGGCACATCCTCGATCGGTAGATCCGTGGTCGCCGTGGGCGCGATCGTCCTCGCGCTCGGGATGTCGGCCTGCTCGTCCGACGACGCGGCCGGCACCTCGGCGACAACGTCCGGGGCCACATCCTCCGCGGCCGCCGAAGCGGTCGCGGCCCCCACCTCCGAGGAACTGCTCGGCACTCTCCAGGTCCTCGTGGACCCCGCCCGCCCGGTCGACGAGAAGACCGTCGTGGTGGTCGACGGCGAGGAACGCCGCCCGAATCTCGAGGCGATGACGGCGGCGATGGCCAACTACCCGGTGTCCTTCACGGTCACGGATGTGCAGGTAGAAGGCGATACGGCGACGGCGAACGTCGCGATCGCGAGCCCGCACGGCACCGCCGCCCCGACGGCGTGGACGTGGGAGAACGTCGACGGCACCTGGAAGGTGTCCGACGAGAGCACGTGCACCCTGCTCGGGATGGCACGGGCCGGCTGCAGCTAGCGTTTCGTCCTTCGGCGGCGCCCCGCCCGGGCGCCGCCGAAGGCATGTCTCAGCCCTTGCCGGACCGGCGCTGCGGCTTGGGCGTAACAGTTCCCTCGGCGAGACGCCGGGCGCTCACCAGGAACGCGGTGTGGCCCTGCATGCGATGTTCGGGGCGCACCGCGAGCCCGACGACGTGCCACCCGCGGACGATCGATTCCCAGGACCGCGGCTCGGTCCAGCACTCCTGCTCGCGCATCGCCTCGACCACCTTGGAGAGCTGCGTCACAGTGGCGACGTAGACGACGAGCACTCCGCCGGGAACCAGAGCCTTGGACACGGCGGGCAGCGCATCCCACGGGGCCAGCATGTCGAGGACCACCCGGTCGACCCGGCCCCCCGCCGCCTCGGCGTCGAACTCGGCGACGTCGGCGATCGTCAGATCCCAGTTCGCGGGGCGCTCCCCGAAGAACGTCTCGACGTTCCGGACGGCGTGTTCGGCGTGGTCGTCGCGCACCTCGTACGAGATGACCCGGCCTTCCGGCCCGACCGCGCGGAGCAGCGAACACGTCAGCGCACCCGATCCGGCGCCGGCCTCGAGCACCCGGGCCCCGGGAAAGACGTCACCCTCGTGGACGATCTGCGCGGCGTCCTTCGGGTAGATGACCTGCGCGCCGCGCGGCATCGACAGCACGTAGTCGGTGAGCAGCGGTCGCAACGCCAGATACGGGGTGCCGTTGGTCGACTTGACCACGCTGCCCTCGTCGGTGCCGATGAGGTCGTCGTGCAGGATGCCGCCGCGGTGCGTGTGGAACTCCTTGCCCGCCTCCAGGTTGACCGTGTAGTGCCGGCCCTTCGCGTCCGTCAACTGGACGCGATCGCCCACCCGAAACGGTCCGCTCGGTCGCGTTTCGCGTCCCACCATCGTCACCGACTCCTCAGCCTGTTCGTCCGGGCGCCGTCCGGCGCCCACACCGCAGCCCCGACAGGACTGTCGGACCGGGGGCCTACCCTGCCAGGTGTGAGCATCTCAGAGTCGCCAGCCCCTGTCGTAAAGGGTTCCCCGTCACAGCGCGACGACACTCCGGCGACCCGCAGGCGACCCGCCCTGTCCCCGTCCCGCGCCGGCGACTTCAAGCAGTGCCCACTCCTCTACCGTTTCCGTGCCGTCGACCGGCTCCCGGAGGCTCCGTCGCGGGCGCAGGTGAAGGGCACGGTGGTGCATGCCGCGCTGGAGACACTGTTCGGGCTGCCCGCGGCCGAACGCGTGCCGGCGAAAGCTGTCGATCTCGTCGTCCCGTCGTGGGAGCGCATTCTCGATGAAGCCCCGGACCTGATCGATCTGGTCCCGGAAGACGAACGCGAGTCGTTCCTCGACGAGGCCCGCTCCCTCGTCACCGCCTATTACCAACTGGAAGACCCCACCCGGTTCGAGGCCGAATCGGTCGAACAGCGCGTCGAGACCGAACTCGACGACGGAGTGCTGCTGCGCGGGTTCGTCGACCGCATCGACGTCGCCCCCACCGGTGAGGTCCGGGTGGTCGACTACAAGACCGGTCGGGCACCGCGCGAGATGTCCGAATCCAAGGCCCTGTTCCAGATGAAGTTCTATGCACTGGTCCTGCTGCGCACCCGGGGCATCGTCCCAACGCAATTGCGCCTGCTGTATCTCGCGTCCGGGACGGTCCTCACCTATGCACCCGACGAAGACGAACTGCTGCGGTTCGAACGCACGCTGTCGGCGATCTGGAAGGCCATTCTCGCGGCCGGCGTCACCGGCGATTTCCGACCCAAGCCGAGCCGGCTCTGCGACTGGTGTGATCATAAGTCCCGGTGCCCCTCGTTCGGCGGAACGCCGCCTCCCTACCCGGGATGGCCGGAGGGGCCCGCGGAAGATGCACCGGGTTTCGAGGAGATTGTCGAATGAGTTCCGAGTCCTACTACGTACCAGTCGGTTCGGAAGTACTGAGTGCGCCGGCAACGGGCTCGGACCAGAAGGTCACCGTCGAGCGGTTCGGCAGCACGGATCTGACGATCAGCGTGTGGGCCGACACTATGCAGCACGGCGCTCCCCCGTCCGCGCTGCTCGTGCGGGCACTCGAACGGTGCGCCGCACGGGACGACGCACGCCTCACCCGGGTGGTGGTCGAGATCCTCGGCCCCATCCCGATCGCCGAACTCGAGGTCCGGTCCTGGGTGCAGCGCCCGGGACGCCGGGTGGAGCTGGTGGTCGCGGAACTGTGGACCGTCGGCGAACGCCCCCGCGCCGTGGCGCGGGGCTCGGCCTGGCGCATGGAGACCGTCGACACCACCGACGCCGTCCACGTCGTCGACCCGCCGCTCGAACCTCGCTCCGAGGGTCGGGACGGTGCGTTCGGCGGCACCTGGAACTCCGGCTACCTGACCACCCTCGACTGGCGGTGGATCGCCGAAATGGGGTGCGAGGGCCCCGGCAAGCTGTGGGCGAGGCCGAAACCCACGCTGATCCTCGGCGAGACGATGACTCCGCTCGAGCGGCTGTTCTCCATCGCCGACATCGCCAACGGCGTGGGGTCGAAACTCGACCCGGCTGACTGGACGTTCCTCAACACCGACCTCACCGTCCACATCTTCCGGGTGCCCGAGGGTGACTGGGTCGGCGTCAGCTCCGAAACCTCCATCGGCCCCGACGGAGTGGGCATGTGCGCGGGCGTGCTCTACGACGAGACCGGTGCCGTCGGCCGGATCGCCCAGACCGTACAGGTCCGCGCCCGCTCCTGAACGGAACGGGCGCGGATCGTCGTGCAGCGGAACGAGTTCAGAGCGCGCGGCAGGACCGGATGTTGGACGCGAGGATGGCCTTGGCGCCGAGGTCCGCGAGTTCGTCCATGACTCCGTTGTGGCCCTTGATCGGCACCATCGCCCGGACCGCCACCCAGTTCTCGTCGGCGAGCGGCGACAGCGTCGGCGACTCCAGGCCCGGCGTGATCTTCAACGCGTCGTCGAGGATCGTCTTGGGGCAGTCGTAGTCGAGCATCAGGTTCTGCTGCGCGAACACGATGCCGCGCACCCGCTCGACCAGCTGGTTGCGCGCGGAGTCGTCGGCGGGCGAGCCGGCGCGCTCGATGAGCACACCCTCGGAGTCGCACAGGGTGTCACCGAACGCGACCAGGTTGTGCTGGCGCAGCGTGCGACCGGAGCCGACGACGTCGGCGATGGCGTCGGCGACACCGAGCTGGATCGAGATCTCCACGGCACCGTCGAGACGGATGACCGAGGCCTCGATCCCGCGGGCGGACAGGTCGTCGCGCACCAGGTTGGGGTAGGACGTGGCGATGCGGAGACCGGCGAGGTCCTCGACCGACCAGTCCTTGCCGGCGGGTGCGGCGTACCGGAACGTGGAGCGGCCGAATCCGAGCGACAGCCGTTCGGCGACCGGGGCGCCCGAGTCGCGGGCGAGGTCGCGGCCGGTGATGCCGAGATCGAGTTCCCCGGATCCGACGTAGATCGCGATGTCCTTGGGACGCAGGAAGAAGAACTCGACCTGGTTGGACGGGTCCAGGACGGTCAGGTCGCGGGAATCGGTGCGACGGCGGTAGCCGGCCTCGCTGAGGATTTCGGCGGCGGACTCGGACAGCGAGCCCTTGTTCGGGACTGCGACGCGCAGCATGGCTGAGGTTCCTTTCGGGAGCGGGTGGAGGAGTCTCGATCACCGATCACAGATGTCGGTAGACGTCCTCGAGCTTGAGGCCCTTACCCACCATCAGCACCTGCGTCCAGTACAGCAGCTGAGAGATCTCCTCGGCGAGCGCCTCGTCGCTCTCGTGCTCGGCGGCGATCCACACCTCACCCGCCTCTTCGAGGATCTTCTTTCCCTGCGAATGGACGCCGGCGTCCAAGGCGGCAACGGTGCCGGACCCCTCGGGGCGGGTAGAGGCACGCTCGGTCAGCTCGGCGAACAGGGATTCGAAGGTCTTCACGAGGACCCATTGTTTCACGCCGCCGCGGGCCTCTCCGAACCGGTCACCACCCGAGTGTGCGGCGGCTCTCGAACCGGCGGACGTCGCCCGACCGCGGGTCGGTGAACGCGATGGCCCGCGCCAGCAACCGCAGCGGGGTCGAGAAGTCGCCGGGTTCGGATCGGCGGAAGTCCGGGTAGTAGTTGTCACCCTCGATCGGCAGCCCCAGCGAGGACATGTGCAGGCGCAGTTGGTGCGTGCGGCCGGTCTTCGGCAGCAGCCGGTACCGTCCGCGGCCGTCCCGGGCCTCGATCAGGTCGACGACCGTCTCACTGTTCGGTTCTCCCGGTTCCTCCGTCGCCGTCATGATCCCGTGTTCCTTGACGATGCGACTGCGAACGGTCCGGGGGAACGTGAGCGCAGGATCGTGTGCGGCGACGGCCTCGTATTCCTTGGTGACCTGCTGGGAGACGAACAGCTCCTGGTACGCCCGGCGGTCTTCTCGCCGGACCAGGAACACCAGGACGCCGGCCGTCATCCGGTCGAGCCGATGGGCCGGCGTGAGATCGGGCAGGTCGAGCGCCCTTCGCAGCCGCACCACCGCCGTCTCGGTGATGTGCGCGCCGCGCGGGATCGTCGCGAGGAAATGGGGTTTGTCGATCACCACGAGGTGGTCGTCGCGGTGCAGGATGTCGATCTCGAACGGAACCGGGATCTCCGGTGCCGGGTCTCGGTAGAAGTACACGAACCGGGTGGGGGCATACCGGGTTCCGCGATCGACCACCCGCCCGTGTTCGTCGACGACTCCCCCGCCGTCGATCAGGGACAGCCAGTGCGCGCGCTCGTCCGGGTAGGTCTGGACCAGGAAATCGGCGACCGTCTCCGCGCCGAGTCCGGCCGGCATCCGGAGGCGATCGGGACCGAGACCGTTGCGGACCGGCAAGGGTGCCCCGGCCACCTCAGAGGGTCCGATTCTCGGCGCAGCGGTCGCAGACGAGGACGAGTTCGCGGTCCCGGTCGTCGGGCAGATTCTCGTACCGGGACGTCGGACCGCCGCATTCCGTGCAGCGTCCCAGGGTCTTCGCCTGATCGCTGAATTCGATGTTCATCCGCTTGTCGAAGACGTAGAGCGAGCCCTCCCACAAACCGGTGTCGCCGAACGTCTCGCCGTAGCGGACGATGCCGCCGTCCATCTGGTAGACCTCCTCGAACCCGCGCGCACGCATCAGCGAGGACAGGACCTCGCAGCGCACACCGCCGGTGCAGTAGGTGACCACCGCCCTGTCCTTGAGGTGGTCGTACTTGCCGCTGTCGAGTTCGTGCACGAAGTCGCGGGTGGTCGACACGTCGGGCACAACTGCGTCCTTGAACCGTCCGATCTCGGCCTCGAATGCGTTGCGGCCGTCGAAGAAGACGACGTCGTCGCCGCGGCCCTCGACCAGGCGGTGCACCTCTTCCGGCGCCAAGTGGGTGCCCCCGCCGACGACGCCGTCCGCGTCCACCTTCAGCTCGCCCGGCGCGCCGAACGTCACGATCTCCGACCGCACCTTCACGCTCAGCCGCGGGAAGTCGTCACCGAGCCCGTCGGACCACTTGATGTCGGCGTCCCTGAACGGCGCGTAGCCGCGCGTTCCCTTCACATACCGTTTGACGTCGCGGATGTCGCCGCCGACGGTCGCGTTGATGCCGTGCTCGGAGACCAGGATCCGCCCGGTCAGGTTGTGCGCCTCGGCGAGCGTGTACTGCCACAGCCGTATCGCCTCCGGATCGGCGAGCGGAGTGAACACGTAGAACAGCACGATTTTCGGAACAGCCACGGGAAACCAGAATACCTAGAGACGCACACCGCTCCGCTGCGCCCACAGATCGACCAGGTCGGAACCGGTGAGACCTTCGAGGCTGTCCCGGAACACCCGCCCCGGGGCGTCCGCCACCGCGATCTCGCACGGGACGACGAGCACGACGCATCCCGCGGCCTGCGCGGATGCCGCGCCGGTGGGCGAATCCTCGATGGCGAGGCACTGCGACGGATCCAGCCCGAGCAGTTCCGCGCCCCGCAGATACGGGTCCGGATGCGGTTTGCCGGCAGGAACCTCGTCGCCGCACACCGAGTGGTCGAAGTGATGCCGGCCGAGCGTCTCGAGTGCCCGCTCGGTGAGCCGGCGCTCGGTGTTGGTCACCAGCGCCGACCGCAGGCCGTGCGCCCGCACGGTCTGCAGTGCGTCGTGGGCGCCCGGCCGCCACGGGATCCCGTCGCCGAACAACTCCTCGACGCGGGTGAACATCCACTCCTTGGCCTCGGCCAGCGCTGCCGGGTCCCGGTCGAGCCCAAGGGCGTCGAAGATGACGCCGAGAGCGTTGGCGCTGGACGCGCCGATCGTCTTCAGCCGGGTCTCCTCGGTCATGGGTCCGCCGAGGTGCAGCGACAGCTCCCGCACCGCGACGTCCCACATCTTCTCGGAATCGAGCAGAGTTCCGTCCATGTCCCACAGAACACCTGCGAGACCGGTCTGCGCGTCAGACATTGAAGTACTTCGCCTCGGGGTGGTGCAGCACGAACGCGTCCGTGGACTGCTCGGGATGCAACTGCAGTTCCTCGGACAGCTTCACCCCGATCCGTTCGGGTTCGAGCAACGCCACCATCTTCGCGCGGTCCTCCAGGTTCGGGCAGGCGCCGTACCCGAAGGAGTAGCGGGCGCCGCGGTAGGCGAGGTCGAAGAATCCGGACACCTCGGACGGGTCCTGCTCGGCCACGTTGTGACCGCCGGGCAGCACGAGTTCCTCGCGGACCCGCTGATGCCAGTACTCGGCCAGCGATTCGGTCAGCTGCACACCGATGCCGTGCACCTCGAGGTAGTCGCGGTACGCGTTGGCGGCGAACAACTCGTTCGCGAAGTCCGCGATCGGCTGCCCCATCGTGACCAACTGCATGGGGAACACGTCGACCTGACCGGTCTCCTTCGCCTCGGTGCGGGACCGGACGAAGTCGGCGACGCACAGGAACCGGTCGCGGTGCTGGCGCGGGAACGTGAACCGGAAACGCTCCTCCGCGTCGGGTGTCGGGTCGGTGAGCACGACCACGTCGTCACCCTCGGACACCGCGGGGAAGTACCCGTACACGACGGCGGCATGCGCGAGGATTCCCTCGGTGCTGAGGCGGTCGAGCCAGTATCGCAGCCGGGGCCGACCCTCGGTCTCCACCAGTTCCTCGTAGGTGGGACCGTCGCCGGAACGCTGCCCGCGCAGACCCCACTGCCCGAGGAACAAAGCACGCTCGTCGAGCAGGCCCGAGTAGTCCGACAGCGAGACGCCCTTCACGATCCGGTTGCCCCAGAACGGCGGGCTCGGGACCGTGATGTCGGTGGCCACGTCGGACCGCTCCGGCACCTCGACGGGGGTCTCGGCGGCCTTGCGCTTCTCCGCGATCCGCTTGGACCGCTCGTGGCGGGCCTTGCGTTCGGCCGCCTTCTCACGCGCCGCGATCGCTTCCGGGCTGTCCGGATCCGGCCCGCCGCCACGCTTGACGGCCATGATCTCGTCCATCCGGTGCAGACCCTCGAAGGCGTCACGCGCGTAGCTGACGTCGCCCTCGTACACCTCGGCCAGGTCGTTCTCCACGTAGGAGCGGGTCAGCGCGGCGCCGCCGAGGAGGACGGGGAACTTCTCCGCGACACCCTTGGCGTTGAGTTCCTGCAGGTTGTCCTTCATCACCACGGTCGACTTCACGAGCAGACCGGACATGCCGATGACGTCGGCCTTCTGCTCGATCGCCGCGTCGAGGATCGTGGCGATCGGCTGCTTGATGCCGAGGTTGACCACGTCGTATCCGTTGTTGCTGAGGATGATGTCGACGAGGTTCTTGCCGATGTCGTGGACGTCGCCCTTGACGGTGGCGATGACGATGCGGCCCTTGCCGTCCTCGTCGGTCGCCTCCATGTGCGGTTCGAGGTACGCCACGGCCGCCTTCATCACCTCGGCGGACTGCAGCACGAACGGCAACTGCATCTGCCCGGACCCGAAGAGTTCGCCGACGGTCTTCATGCCCGACAGCAGGGTCTCGTTGATGATCGCGAGCGGCGGCTTCTCGGTCATCGCCTCGGTGAGGTCGTCGTCGAGTCCGTTGCGTTCACCGTCGACGATGCGACGCTCCAGCCGCTCGAACAGCGGAAGTGCCGCCAGTTCCTGGGCACGGGATTCGCGGGCGGACGCCGCGGAGACGCCCTCGAACAGTGCCATCAGCTTCTGCAGCGGGTCGTAGCCCTCGCGGCGACGGTCGTAGACCAGATCCAGGGCCGTTTCGCGCTGCTCCTCGGGGATGCGCGCCATCGGCAGGATCTTCGACGCGTGCACGATGGCCGTGTCCAGTCCGGCCTCGGTGCATTCGTGCAGGAACACCGAGTTCAGCACCTGACGGGCCGCGGGGTTCAGACCGAACGAGATGTTGGACACACCGAGGGTGAAGTGCACCCGCGGGTGTAGCTTCTTGAGCTCCCGGATGGCCTCGATCGTCTCGATGCCGTCGCGGCGCACCTCTTCCTGACCGGTGGAGATCGGGAACGTCAGGGCGTCGATGATGATGTCGGACTCGTCGAGGCCCCAGTTGACGGTGAGGTCTTCGAGGAGGCGCTCGGCGATGCGAACCTTGTGTTCCGCGGTGCGCGCCTGACCTTCCTCGTCGATCGTCAGTGCGACGACGGCGGCGCCGTGTTCCTTGACGAGCAGCATGATCTTCTGGAACCGCGAGTCCGGCCCGTCGCCGTCCTCGTAGTTCACGGAGTTGACCGCGCAGCGGCCGCCGAGGTGCTCGAGGCCGGCCTGCAGGACCGCGGGCTCGGTGGAGTCGAGCATGATCGGCAGCGTCGACGCCGTCGCGAATCGGCTCGCGAGGGCGGCCATGTCGACGGCGCCGTCACGGCCGACGTAGTCGACGTTGAGGTCGAGCATGTGGGCGCCGTCGCGGGTCTGATCCTTCGCGATGTCGAGGCACTTCTGGTAGTCCTCGGCGATCATCGCCTCACGAAAAGCCTTGGAGCCGTTGGTGTTCGTGCGTTCACCGATCATCAGGATGCTGGCGTCCTGCTGGAACGGCACCGCGGTGTACAGCGACGAGGTCCCCGGCTCGCGCACCGGGGTGCGCTCGGCCTTCTCGACGAGGCGGACCGCTTCGGCCACCTGCCGGATGTGCTCAGGGGTGGTGCCGCAGCAGCCGCCGACCAGACCGAGACCGAACTCGGTGACGAAGCCGCTGAGCGCCTCGGCGAGTTCCTCCGCGGTGAGCGGGTACTCGGCGCCGTTCGGTCCGAGCTGCGGCAGTCCGGCGTTGGGCATCACCGACACCGGAAGTGAGCTGTACTTCGACAGGTGCCGGAGGTGCTCGCTCATCTCGGCGGGACCGGTCGCGCAGTTGAGGCCGATCATGTCGATGCCGAGCGGCTCCAGTGCGGTCAGCGCGGCGCCGATCTCGCTGCCGAGGAGCATCGTGCCGGTGGTCTCCACCGTCACGTGGGTGATGATCGGCAGCCTCGACCCCAGCGTCTCCATCGCCCGCTGACTGCCCAGGATCGCGGCCTTCACCTGAAGCAGGTCCTGGCAGGTCTCGACGAGGATGGCGTCGGCGCCGCCGTCGATCATGCCCATCGCGGCCTCGGCGTAGGCGTCGCGGAGGGTCACGAACGGCGCGTGGCCGAGCGTCGGGAGCTTGGTTCCGGGCCCCATCGAACCGAGGACGAAGCGGCCCATGCCGTCGCGCCCCGGGCCCATCTCGTCGGCCACCTCACGCGCCAGCCGGGTGCCCTTCTCGGCCAGTTCCCGGATACGGTCCGAAATGTCGTAATCGGCGAGGTTGGGTAGATTGCAGCCGAACGTGTTCGTCTCCACGGCGTCGGCGCCGGCCTCGAAGTACGCGCGATGGATGTCTTTCAGCACGTCAGGGCGGGTGTCGTTGAGGATCTCGTTGCAGCCTTCGAGCCCGAGGAAGTCGTCGAGCGTGAGATCCGCGGCCTGCAACATGGTGCCCATGGCTCCGTCGCCGATGACAACGCGCTGGTTCAACGCATCGAGCAGGGCAGAGTGAAATGGCGCAGACATGCCGTCCAGACTAGTGGGCGCGGGAACGGAGGCTGGCCGTAGGCTGGGTGGGTGAGTTCCAGTGAGTTCCCTGTCACGCCTGCGGGCCGCGACGACGACGCCCCCGACACCGCAAATGTCGGTGCGGTGGACAGCGGCGTACCCGTACTTCGTGACCCTGTCCTGGTCGCCGCCTTCGAGGGCTGGAACGACGCTGGCGACGCCGCGAGCGGCGCCGTCGAGCATCTCGAGTTGACCTGGGACGCCCAGCCGCTCGCCGAGCTGGACTCCGAGGAATACTACGATTACCAGGTCAATCGTCCCACGGTTCGGCAGGTCGACGGCGTCACCCGGGAGATCGTGTGGCCCGCCACCCGGCTGTCGGTGTGCTCGCCTCCCGGCAGCGACCGCGACGTCGTGCTGCTGCGCGGGATCGAACCGAACATGCGCTGGCGCAGCTTCTGCGAAGACCTCCTCGAGCTGATCGACCAACTCCAGATCAACACCGTGGTGATTCTCGGCGCGCTGCTCGCGGACACCCCGCACACGCGGCCGGTCCCGGTGACAGGCAGCGCGTACAGCAGCGAGGCCGCCGAGCGTTTCAACCTCGAGCAGACCCGCTACGAGGGGCCGACCGGCATCACCGGCGTGCTGCAGGACGCGTGCGTCCGCGCGGGTGTGCCTGCCGTGTCGTTCTGGGCGGCCGTGCCCCACTACGTGTCCCAGCCGCCGAACCCCAAGGCCACGGTCGCGCTGCTGCAGCGCGTCGAGGACGTCCTCGACATCGAGGTACCCCTCGGCGAACTGCCGTCCCAGGCCGACGACTGGCAGGAAGCGGTCACCGAGATGACCGCGGACGACGAGGAGATCGGCGAGTACGTCCGTTCCCTCGAGGAGCGCGGCGACGCCGAGACCGACATCTCCGAGGCCATCTCGAAGATCGACGGTGACGCGCTCGCGGCCGAGTTCGAGCGGTATCTCCGTAGGCGTGGGCCCGGCAGCTTCGGGCTGTGACGAAGAACTCGTCCGAGTCACTTCGTTCCTCGCTCCAGCGCACGGCGCTCTACGCCGGTGGTTTTCTCGGTCCGTTCGGCGGCGGGGTCGTCGCGTCGATCCTTCCCGAGATCGGTGACGACCTCGGCGTCAGCGCGTCCGCCGCGGCGAGTTCGCTGACGGCGTACCTGTTGCCGTTCGCGTTGCTGATGCTGGTGTCGGGCACGCTGGGTGCGCGGTGGGGGCAGACGCGGACGGTGCGGATCGCCTACGGGGTGTACCTGCTGTCGTCGCTGGCCTGCTTCTTCGCCCCGACCCTCCCGCTCTTCCTCGGCGCCCGCGTGCTCCAGGGGTGTTCCAACTCGTTCACGACGCCGCTGCTGCTGGCGGCACTCGCCGCGTCGACGCCGAAGAAGCACCTCGGGCGCGCGCTGGGGATCTTCGGCGCCTTCCAGGCCGCCGGACAGTCGAGCGCACCACTCGTCGGCGGGCTCGCGGCCGAGGTCGACTGGCGGCTCGCCTTCCTCGTCATCGCGCTGGTCGCCGCGGTGCTGGGGCTGGTCGGCGTTCCCGACAGCGCTCCCGCCGAGACGGGTGCCGCGCGCCCGCGACTGCGCGACGCTCTCACCCCCTCGGTGTTGAGAATCGGCGTGGTCGCGCTGCTGGGGTGGGGCGCTCTCGGCGGGCTGAGTTTCCTGGTCGCGTTCCGTACCGAGGACGTGTTCGGGCTGAGCCCCACCCAGCGCGGCCTGCTGCTCACCGGGTTCGGTGTGGCGGGCATCCTCACCGCACGCCTGGTCGGCGGGGTGATCGACAAGATCGGGGCCCGGGCCGCCGTCCTGATCGGCGCCTTCGCCGGCGCGATTCTCGTCGCGGCCGCCGGAACCGTGTCGCTCCTCGCGGTGGTGGCGGTGGCGTGGTTCGCGGCCGGAACGGCGGGTCAGTTCATCCTGGTCGGTGTCAATGCCGCCGTGCTCGGGTCGCCGGGCCCGAACCGGGGCGGCGCGGTGTCCGTCGTGCAGGCGTTGCGATTCATGGGCAACGCGCTCGCGCCGATCACCCTCACCCCGGTGTATGCGGTGTCGCCCGCGGCCGGCTTCCTCCTGCCCGCCGCGCTCCTGGCCGTGCTGGCCCCACTGCTGATGCCCCGCGACCGCTCACCCGTCTGACACGCAGTCCATGGCGGCTGTGAGGTGTTCCTGATTCCCACGTAACGTGCGCGCAGCCGTTACGACACTCCCGGGGCGGAGTCTCGGTGCATGGCCCACACACCGAGTTCGAGCAAGCTGCTGGTCGTCGGCAACGGTATGGCCGGCGCACGCACCGTCGAGGAGATTCTGAATCGCGGCGGCCGCGAGCGCTTCGAGATCACCATGATCGGCGACGAGCCGTACGGCAACTACAACCGGATCATGCTCTCGCACGTGCTGTCCGGGGAGGCAGCCGTCGACGACGAGGACCTGATCCTCAACCCCATGGGCTGGTACAAGGCGAACGGCGTCAAGCTGCACGCCGGTGACCGCGCCGTCGCGCTCGACCGGTTCGCGAAGACCGTCACGTGCGAGAGCGGCCGCGTCGTCGGCTACGACGTGCTCATCATCGCCACGGGAAGCAACACGTTCTTCCCCAACATGGACGGGCTGCGCGAGCACGACGGTCGCCTGGCCCGCGGCGTGTTCGGATTCCGCAACATCGCCGACACCAACGGCATGCTGCAGATGGCGCAGGCCCGCGACGACGTGTCGGCGGTGGTGATCGGCGGCGGTCTGCTCGGACTCGAGGCCGCGTACGGGCTGCGCACGCAGGGGCTCACGGTCGATGTCGTGCACTCCCCCGGACATCTGATGAACCAGCAGCTCGACGAGCGCGGCGGCAGCGTCCTGCGCGCCGAGATCGAGAAACTCGGGGTCGGCGTCCACACGTCGATGCGGACCACCGCCGTGCTGCGGGACGAGGCCGGCCTGGTGACCGGGGTGTCGTTCGTCGACGGTTCCACACTGGACGCCGACATGGTCGTCGTCACCGCGGGAATCCGGCCCAACACCGAACTGGCGCGGGCGGCGGGACTGGTGGTCGAGCGCGGGGTCGTCGTCGACGACCAGATGCGCTGCGAGGACGAAGGTTCCGTATACGCCGTCGGCGAGTGCGCGCAGCACCGAGGAGAGACCTACGGTCTGGTCGCCCCGGTGTGGGAACAGTCCGTCATCCTCGCCGAAGTCCTCACCGGCTCCAATCCGGAAGCGGCCTACGTCGGTTCGCGCACCACCACCAAACTGAAGGTCGCGGGGGTCGACGTGGCCGCGATGGGCGTCAAGGGACCGGAGACGGCGGACGACGAGTTCGTCCAGTACTACGAACCCCGCAGTGGCACGTACAAGAGCCTCGTCGTCCGGGACGGAAAGCTGATCGGCGCCACCCTGATGGGCGACATCAGCAAGGCGGGATTCCTCACGCAGGCGTTCGACGGCAAGGTCCCGCTGCCGGAGGAGCGAATCAGCATGCTCTTCGACGTCGGGGCCCCGAGCGCCGCGACGAGTGTCGCCGACCTCCCCGACGATCTGCAGGTGTGCAACTGCAACGGCGTCAGCAAGGGCGACCTGGTGGCCTGCGTCCATTCCGGCGCCAAGACCCTCACCGACGTGTGCGCGCAGACCCGGGCGGGCAAGGGCTGCGGCTCGTGCAAAGGACTGGTCGCCGACATCGTGGCGTGCGCCGCGGGCGGCGAACTCGAGGCCGACCCGTCCGCCGACTGGTACGTGCCCTGCATCCCGATGACCAAACCCGAACTCATCGCGACCATCCGGGAACGCGATCTCCGCGCCGTGTCGCAGGTGTTCACCGAACTCGCGACCGGCGGCGAGGAGGACGCGACCGCGAAGATGCCGCTGGCGTCGCTGCTCCGCACCGTCTGGGGTCCCGATTGGGTGGACGAGCGCGGCGCGCTGTTCATCAACGACCGCGTGCACGCCAACATCCAACGCGACGGCACGTTCTCGGTGGTCCCGCAGATGAAGGGCGGCGTCACCACCCCGGACCAGCTCCGCAGGATCGCCGACGTGGCGGACAAGTACGCGGTGCCGCTGGTGAAGGTGACCGGCGGGCAGCGCATCGACCTTCTCGGCATCAAGAAGGAAGACCTCCCCAGGGTGTGGGGCGACCTCGACATGCCGTCCGGTTTCGCATACGGCAAGAGCATGCGCACCGTGAAAACCTGTGTCGGAACGGATTTCTGCCGCTACGGCCTCGGCGACTCGACGAGCCTCGGCATCGCTCTCGAGGAACGGTTCCAGGGCCTGGAGACGCCCGCGAAGCTCAAACTCGCCGTCGCCGGATGCCCACGCAACTGCTCCGAGGCCCTGTGCAAGGACTTCGGGGTGGTCGCGGTCGGCGACGGCCGCTGGGAGATCTACGTCGGCGGCGCCGCCGGAGCCCACATCCGCAAGGGTGACCTGCTGGCCACGGTCGAATCACCGCAAGCAGTGCTGGAACTCGGCGGTCGCTTCATCCAGTACTACCGCGAGAACGCGAAATGGCTCGAACGCACCTACGACTTCGTACCGCGGATGGGGCTCGAACATCTTCAGGCGCTGCTGGTCCGAGACGAGGAGAACATCGTGACGGGATTGGACGAACGGATCCAGACGGCCGTGGAGGGCTACCGCGACCCATGGAAGGAACGCACCGCACCGAAATCGCCGGCGCAGTTCGCCCCCTCGCTCCCCCTGCTGCCGCTCCCCCAGGTGCCGGTCCGATGACCGCCCTGATCGACGGTCCCTCCGAGGTCGCGGTGGGGCCGGTCAGCGACCTGACCCCGGGCGAAGGACGAACGTACGTCGTGCAGAACCGTCAGGTTGCCGTGTTCCTGTTGTCGGACGGGACCGTTCGCGCCATGGACGCGGTGTGCCCGCACCGGGGCGGCCCTCTCGCCGACGGGCAGATCGATGCCGGCAGCGTGATGTGCCCCCTCCACCAGTACGCGTTCTCCTTCGACACGGGCGCGTGCGCGTCCGAAGGTGTGGGCTCGGTGCGCACCTACGCCGCATCGATCCGCGACGGATCGGTGGTCGTGCACGTCTGAGAACACGCTCGCGGGCGCTCGATCCCGGTACGGCGTGCCTTTCGGGAAAACTCCGGCTCCGCTGTCATCATGAGCTCAGCGCTGCAGCCGAAGGAGCTCGTCGCATGGACAGATCGCTGGTCGCGTGAATATCGTCGCGAGTCCGGAACGGCGGCGCCAATCCGCTGGGCGCCCTCCCACCGGCGTGCGACCGGTCGACACCGGGTTCCGCCCGGACATCGAGGGTCTGCGGGCCGTCGCGGTGCTGGCCGTGGTCCTCTTTCACGTGGGTGTGCCCGGGATCGACGGCGGGTTCGCCGGCGTCGACGTCTTCTTCGTCGTCTCGGGGTTTCTCATCACCGGGCTGCTGTGGCGGGATGTGGCGTCCGCCGGCCGCGTCCGGCTCACCCGCTTCTACGGTGCTCGGGCCCGCCGACTGCTGCCCGCCGGGTGTGTCGTGCTGGTGGCCACCGCAATCGGAGCCGCGATCCTGTTACCCCCACTGCAGGCCCGCCAGGTCCTCGGCGACGGAATCGCCAGCGCTCTCTACGTCGGCAATTATCGGTTCGCGCTGCACGGCACCGACTACCTGGCCGCCGACACGCCCCCGTCGCCGTTCCAGCACTACTGGTCCCTGGGCGTGGAAGAGCAGTTCTACCTGCTGTGGCCGGCGCTGATCATCGGGGTCGCCTGGCTCGTTCGCCGCCGGACCCGGCACACCGACTCCGACACCCCACCGTCGGCGACGCCGTACCTGGTGCTTCTCGCGGTCGTCGCGGCAGTGTCATTCGCGGTCTCGCTCGACTGGACCCGCACACTGCCGCCGTGGGCGTTCTTCTCGCTGCCCGCCCGGGCGTGGGAGTTGGCCGCCGGCGGGCTGGTGGCGCTGTCGATTCGGCACTGGCGGCGACTGCCGTCGGTAGTGGCCGCCGCGGCCGGATGGCTGGGCCTCGCCCTGATCGTCGCCGCCTGCCTCCGGCTGGGCGAGACGACACCCTATCCCGGTACCGCCGCGCTGCTGCCCGTCGTCGGCACGGTACTGGTCATCGGGGCCGGTTGCGCGGCACCGCGACTGGGCGTCGGGCGGGGCCTGTCGCTGCCGCCGATGCGGGCTGTCGGCCGGATGTCGTATTCATGGTACCTGTGGCACTGGCCAGTCCTGCTGCTCGCACCGGTCGTACTCGGCCGCTCACTCGTCATGACCGATCGTCTGGCGATCATCCTGGTGTCCGCCGGGCTCGCCCTCCTGACACTGCATCTGATCGAGAACCCGGTCCGCTTCGCGACCCCCCTGCGTGACTCGACCTCGCGCAGTCTCGCTCTCGGAGGCACCGTCACCGCACTCGCCGTGTGCGCAGCGCTGGTGCTGCTGGTGCTTCGGCCGGTGCCCGTCGGGCACGGTGCCGAGGCCGCCGCCCTGACCGTCGCTGCGCCACCCGTTTCGGTGGCGCCCGCGGTCGATCCGCACGAGGCGGCGGTGCAGGAGGTGACCGCGCAGGTGCAGGCGGCGGTCGCGGAATCGGCCGGGCTGCAGGCCGTCCCGTCGAATCTGTCCCCGCCGCTCGCCGACGCACCGGCAGACAAGCCGGCAGTGTTCGTCAACGGCTGCGTGCGCTCGTGGCGCGAGGTCGGGCAGGACGAGTGCGCATCGGGTGACGTGACCTCACCGACGACGGTTGCCCTGGTCGGCGATTCGCACGCCGCGATGTGGGCACCGGCGTTCGAGCAGGCCGCCGAGCAGCGTCACTGGCGGTTGGAGACCATGGGCAAGGTCACCTGCCCGCTTCTCGATCTGCCGCTCACCAGCCCCTATCTCGGGCGGGAATACACGGAATGCGAGCAATGGCGGGGTGAGGTCGTCGCCCGGCTGCAGGCAGAGCGGCCCCGGTTGATCGTGGTGAGCATGTCCCGTCGATACGGTGCCGATTTCGGTTTCACCGTCTTCGGTCGAGAGTGGCTCGACAGCCTGACCCGCCTGGTCACGGAGCTCCGGGCCACAGGCGCGGCCGTTCTGATCCTCGGACCGATCCCGGATCCGCAGTCGACCGTGCCGACCTGCCTGTCCGATCACCTGGACGACGCGACCGCCTGCTCGCCGCCGCGACCGGCCGCGGTGAACGACGCCGGCGTCGCGGCCGAGTCGGCTGTCACCACGGCAGGTGGCGGGCGGTACGCCGACCTGACCGCCCTGTTCTGCACCGCCGAGCGCTGCCCTGTCATCGTCGGCAACGACCTCGTGTACCGCGACGACAACCACCTGACCCTCGAACACGCCCAGGCGCTCACACCTGTCGTCGCCGCGCTCGCCGACCGCGCACTCGCACCGGGCTGAGCGGTAGCGACACACCGACACCGCGTTCGGCGTCGAAGGCTCAGCCGACGTCGTACGACAGCACGAAGTCGTAGCCGCTGTCGCCGGGTCCCGCGATGGACAGGTCCGCGCTGCCCCGTAGGTCGGTCAGACCGCCGGTGCCCATACCCGGCACCACCTCGATCCGTGCCGACACGGAACCCTGGTCCTGGCTGCCGATGTGCTGGAACACGCACGTCCCGTCGTGCCCTCCGATCGAGCCCTCGAAGCGCTCGAGGCCGAGCACCGGCGCCGCATCGGCCTTGTAAGCGATCAGGTAGACCACCGAGCTCGTTCCCTCGATGTCCCCCGAGTACGAGTACGCGACGGTCGCTCGGGTCGCACCGCGTGTGGGGTAGTAGGTGTCGCAGGCGGTCGTGCCTTCGCCGTCGATGTCGACGATCACCGATTCCGACCACGAGGCGATGGAGAAGGTGCCTCGTGCAGTGTGTGAGTAGCTCATGACACGGAACTCTAGGTACGCGGTGGCGTGACGTTCTTGAACATTCGCGACACCATTCGCGACACTAGGATGGGCGAGTGCCGAGTGTGCCAGGACATCCCGAGGCCATCATCCGCCCCACGGTCGACGAGCGGGGGTTCGGCGTCGAACGGGTCGCTCCCCGAGAGGCTTTGGCCGAGTTCGTCGACTACCACTGGCTGGTGAGGTGGTCGGTACCGAAGCCCCATCGACAGCAGGTGGTACCCCAGCCCCGCGTTCATGTCGCTGCCGAGGACGGACAGTTGCTGGTGCACGGGATCTCCCGGTCGCCGTTCTACCGAACGCTGACCGGGAACGGCCACGTGCTGGGAGCCGCGTTCCACGCCGGAGGGTTCCGGCCTCTGCTGAGGGGCAGCGTCGGCGCGATCTCGGGAACCGTCCAGCCCGGACGGGATCTGCTCGCCGGTGACGATCGCCCGGTCGCGGAGCGAATCCTCGCCGGCACGGACACCGCGGAGATGATCGACGACTTCGAGCGATACCTTCTCCGCACCGATCCCGTTCCGGATCCCACGGGACGGGAGATCACGGCTCTGGTGGGCGACGCCCAGTGCAACCGCGACATCGTCCGCGCAGACCAGCTCGCCGCACGTGCCGGCTGTAGCCTGCGTACCCTGCAACGCCTGTTCACCGAGTACGTCGGCATCGGTCCGAAGTGGGTGATCCAGCGGTTCCGAATCCTCGACGCGGCCGGCGCAGCCCACTCGGGCGAGCGGATCGACTGGTCTGCGCTCGCCTACGAACTGGGGTTCAGCGACCAGGCCCACCTGACCCGTGTCTTCACTCACGTCGTCGGGACACCACCGGCGACCTATCAGCGCACGCTCGGCCTGCTGTAGCCCGGCCGGGCCCGGCTCAACTCGCGAAGCCGAGCCCCCGCTCCGTGAGTTCCTCCTCGAGGATTCGGATCGCCTTCGGTCCGACGCCGTGGATCTTCAGCAGTTCCTTGGCGGTGACCGTCGTCAACTGGTCGAAACGCGTATAGCCGTGGGAGGCGAGCTCACGGCGGGAGACCTTCCCCATGCTCGCGGGAAACTCCGTCTGGCCTGCGGTGTCGGAAGACGACATGTCGGTCCTTTCTACTCGTTGTGATCGGCGTGCAGGTGGGCACGCTCGCCGTCGTGGTCGAAGATCGTGAGGATCTCCACGGGACCGTCGTGGGCGCCGATGGAGTGCGGAACCATGGTCGAGAATTCTGCTGCGGCACCGGCTTCGATCAGTATGGTTCGCTCGCCCAGTTGCAGGCGGGCTGTCCCCGACAGGACCGTGAACCACTCGTGACCGGGGTGCACGCTGACGTGCTCCGGCCCGGCCGGCCGCTCGGGGGTGATGCGCATCTTCGCGACAGTCGCGCCGTGGAGAGCACGTTCACGAGACAGGAGCCAGATCGTCAAGCCGCGCGTGTGTTCGGGTAGCGGCCGGATCACCACATCGTCGTCTTCTACGGACTCGACGAGTTGATCGAGCGTGGTGCCGAGCGCCCGCGCGATGGGAACCAGCTGGTCGAGCGCGATCCTGCGATGCCCGGTCTCGATGCGGCTGAGGGTGGACGGGCTGAGGTAGCAGCGAGCAGCAAGGGCATCGAGCGACCATCCCCGCGCCACCCTCAGACCGCGGATGCGCTGACGGATCACGCTGTCCAATCCCAGTTCTTGCGTCATACGCAAGAGTGTATGCGAGAGGAGCATGACGTGGCTAGCCTGGAGCCATGGCACAGCATTCGCATCACCACACCGCGCACACTCATGACCACGACCACGGAACCTCGCTGGCCGACCTTCTGGATCTGGACGCCGAAGTACTCGGCTCCTACCTGGAACCGCTGACCGAGTGGGTCGGGCAGCACCTCCGCGAGACCCCACGCAGGATCGTCGACGTGGGCTCGGGAACGGGCGTCGGCACCCTGACTCTGGCCAGGCGGTTTCCCGCAGCCGAGGTGATCGCGATCGACCGGTCGGAGTTCATGCTCGAACGTCTCGGAACGGCCGCGCGCGAGCAGGGCCTCGCCGACCGGTTGAGCGTCGTACACGCCGATCTGGACGTCGCATGGACGGCGGTCGGCGCCGCTGACGTCGTGTGGGCCGCGTCGTCGTTGCACGAGGTCGCCGACCCCGACCGAGTGCTCCGCGACATGTGTGCCGCGCTGAACCCCGCCGGCCTGCTGGTGGTCGTCGAGATGGATGCCCTGCCACGCCTTCTGCCCGACGACGTCGGCGTGGGCCGCCCGGGCCTGGAGTCGCGCTGCCACGAAGCGTTGGCCCGGATGAACTGGAACTCGCATCCGAATTGGCAGACACACCTGGAACGGAACGGTTTCGAGGTCGTCGAGGAGCGCACCTTCGTCAGCGAGGCGAACCCGGCGCCGCCGAGCACCGGACGCTACGCGCAGACCTACCTGCGCCGCATCCGCTCCGCCCTCGACGGTCAACTGGCCGCCGACGATCGCATCACCCTCGACCTCCTCCTGTCGGACGATGACCCGAACAGCGTTCTGCGCCGCACTGACCTGATCCCCCGTGGCACCCGGACCGCCTGGGCGGCTCGACGTCCCTGATCAGCGAACCGGAGGGTGACGGTGGTGAGTGCGGTGGGGACTTTCCCACTCGGTAGCGCAGGCGGATGTGTGGCGGCATTCGGTTTATTTTCCGGTTCCGTATGTGACCGATTCAGATAGACTCACGACCGTGCCGAACCAGGAGAACGCCGAATTCGCCGGCGGCGAGACAAAGGTGCCGTTTCCCAAGCCGGAGCGCGACATCGACCTCTACCGCAGGGCGATCACCACGCTGCAGGCCGCGCTCCCCCTCGGCTGGACGTTGACGTCGGGAAAGTCGCGCTCCCTCGCCGACGCACCGGAACGATTGCTCGTCGGCGCCCCGGGTGGTGAGGTGGCGTCCTTCTCCGTCATCCCCGCCCGCGGGGTGCTCGCGGGCGACGCCGCCCGGTTCGCGGACAGTCTGTCCGGATCCGACCGCGGATTCGTCTGCGCTCGTTACCTTTCCGAGCCCGTGCGCCGACAACTCGACGCCAGGGGACTCTCCTACGCCGACGCGACGGGGAACACCTCGCTGTCCGCCGACCGGCCCGCGATCTGGGTGCGCGATCGCGGCGCGGACGCCGACCCGTGGCGTGGCCCCGGCCGCCCGGCCGCGCAGTTGACCGGAGATCCCGCCGCGCGGGTCGTTCGTGCGCTCGCCGATCATTCGGGTCAGTTGACGGTCCCCGAACTCATCCGGCTGGCCGGCGCGTCCACGGGCGCCACCTATCGGGTGGTCGAAACGCTGGAAGAGCGGGAGCTACTCGAACGACTCCCCCGCGGACCCATCACCAGTGTGCGGTGGCAGCAGATGTTGCGCGCATGGAGCAGCGACACCAGTTTCAAGGACTGCCCCACCGTCGGCTACTTCGCACCCGAGGGGGTGCAGTCATTCCTCGCGAAACTCGGGAAAGTCTCCGACCACCTGTATGCGGTCACGGGATCGGTCGCGGCCGCCGCTTTCGCCGAGTACGCGCCGGCGCATCAGATCCAGATCTATGCCGATCACGGTGAGGCCCTGGCCTCCGCACTCGAACTCCGCCCCGTCGACCAGGATGCCAACGTCCTCGTCGCCACTCCCCGATCGGCGGCGGTGTTCGAGCGCACCCTCTTCCGGGACAACGTCCGAGTGGTCGCGCCCGCGCAGGCCTTCGCCGACCTGCTCGCCGGAACGGGGCGACATCCACAGGAAGCGGAGCATCTCCTCGACTGGATGACGGCGAACGTGCCCGAGTGGAGAACAGCGCTCGGCGCACCGACGGCGACCTGACCGATCACCGTCGACAGGCGAAAACCTTCCGAATGTGCGCGACACAACCACGCCACGCCGCGCGTGATGGCGCACACAAGCGCGCTCGGGTAGCAGGATGTACATCTTGTGGCCTCACCGAGTGAGTCGGAACGGGCCTGACGGAAGTCGCAATCCGTTCGCAAACGAATAGAGGTACTTGCATGTCCATGGGAGTCGGGCTCAGGATCGGCAGTGTCGTGTCCACCGCGGTCGTGGCGTCGAACGATCCGGGATCCCCGGATCCGGTCGTCATCGTCCGGGACACCGTCCTGCACATGTGCCCGGACGGCACCGCGATTCTCGGCGGTTCGGCGCCGCACACGATCGGCGAGACCCACACCGTCTCGGGGTTCCTCCCCCGCGTCGGCGACCCCGCCGGAGTTCCGGTGGGTGACGGATCGCGCTACCGCGCCGAAGACCTGGTCGCGGGAGCGATGCGGTGCCTGCTCCGGGAATGTGAACCCCTCCCGGACCACGGTGGCCGGACCGGCGGCGCCCCCGACATCATGGCCACGTATCCCACCCGCTGGGACTCGACCGCCGTCGCCGCGCTGCGCGACGCGCTGGACTACGCCGACATGTCCTACCTGTCGCTCGTCTCGGACGCCGAAGCCGCTGCCGCATGGTTCGAATCCGAGATCGCCGAACGTCCCGGACAGCTGGTCGGCATCTATCACGTCGACGACACCGGCGCGACGGTCGCACTCATCCGCTCGGGCGTCGAGGCAGGCAAGGCGTTCCGCTTCTCCACGGGCGGCTCCCCCACGGCCCAAATCGCCACCGCGCTCGGCGCGTTCGGGTGGCTGCCCAGCAACCTCGACGCCGTCGTCGTCACCGGCGACGGTCTGATCGCGCGGGACTCCGCGGCCATTCACGAATTCGCGCACACCGTGAGCGAGAAGTTCGACGTGCGATGCGTCGTCGGCCCGGGTCCCGAGCAGACCGCCGCGCTCGGCGCCGCCATCCGCGCAGCAGGTTTCAACCCCACCACCCACAGGGTCACCCCGATCGGCCTGCCGCCCTCGTACGACGTCACCGAAGTGATTGACGCCGTCGTCGGCGAGCCCGTCCCCTCCCGTCCCGCAGCCCCGAGCCGGCCGGCGACAGGCACCCGAAACCCGGCGTCCGCCGCGGCGGTGGGCGCCTCGCCCGGGCGGGTGTCGGGCGGAACCGCGGTCGAGACGCCGCCGGAACCTCGCGCCGTCGCACAGTCCGAGAACGACACGGCCGCCGAGCCGGCGTCGAGGGCGTCCTGGCTCGTCGCCGCCGCGGTCGGACTGGCACTCGTCCTGGTCGCGATCATCTTCGTGTTGTTCGTACTCTGAACGCCCGCCGCCCGCATCCATCGTTGCGGCGGCGGGGTGAGGGATCGGAACTGGGGTGATCGGGCAGGGGTGACCCAGAGTGATGCGAACCTCGAGCAACCCCTTCAAGTTCGGTCAATTCGCATGTTCCGTCCGAGTCCGATTCAGGTCGTGGTGATGATGCAGGTCGGCACGGCGTTGGCTCGACGCCTGCACGACCGCATAACCTGTCACGGTGAGTGAATCAGCCAGCGATCCAGAGTGGTCGAGCACCCGAGGGCCAGTACCCGATCGGCTCGTGCGCGACGATCGCCTGAAGTTGTTCTCATTCGCGACTGCTGAGAAACGCGTCGAGTATCTGTGGGTACTCCGCGCCTTCGACCACGCTCGCGCCAACTACGTGGTGCTGCTCCACGCCGCCGAGGTGGCCCGGATCCTCGAACGTGTCGCCGGCGACGACGCTTCGGGACACCTCTCTCCCGCGGATATCACTCCCCTGCTCGAGCAACTCCACGTCTGGGAAGTGCTCGAACGCAGCTACGACGGCACCCGCGCCGCGACGCTGGCCGAATACCGGAACCGGCACTTCGTGTACCAGTTCAGCCAGGCCGGCTACCAGGTGTTCCGAGCCGTCGAGGACGCACTCGCCGCCCGACTCGACGACGCGTCCCTGTCCCGGCTGGCGCTGCCCGACCTCCTCGCCGACATGAACGACCTGGCCGCGGCCAACCGCGCGGCCGACAACGACCTGGTGTACCGGAAACTAGGCCGCCTCGACGCGACACTGTCCGACATGGCCGGGCGCGCGGCGCAGTTCTATCTGACCCTGGGCGACCTCGTCCGCACCACGGAGATCACGCCCGAGACGTTCATGTCCCACAAGGACGCTCTCCTCACCCACATGCGCGAGTTCAGCTCCGACCTGTCGCGCTACGCGCCGAAACTCGCGGCCGCCATCGCGCTCGTCGAGGACACCGGTGTCGAGACGATGGTGGCCCGCGCCGCCGCCAGCGACGAGCGGGTGTTCCTCGGCGTCGAAGAACGCGAAGCCGATTGGCGCGCGAGGTGGGCGGGGTTGACGCAGTGGTTCGTCGGCTCCGAGGCGGGCCTCAGCGAGTCGGAACGTCTGCGCGAGGGCACCATGAGTGCGATCGCCGCGGTGCTGTCGCTGCTGCGCCGGGTCACCGAAACCCGTAAGGGTGGTGTGAGCAGGGAGAGCCAATTGCGTCACCTCGCAGGCTGGTTCGCTGCCACCCCGACCGAGGACGCCGCGCACGCGTTGTTCCAGGCCGTGTTCGACCTGGGCCGGCCGCGTCATCTCTCGATGGTGCATCCGGACGCCGACATCATTCCCGACACGCGGTCGTGGTGGGAGGCCCAGCCGGTCGAGATCTCCCGCACGCTGGCCGAGACCGGGCGTCCACCGTCCCCTGGTCTGCCGGCTCGGGTGCAACGCAACGAGGGCAGCGTGCGCCGCCTCCGGGAGGAACAGTTGGCGGCGCAACGTCTCCGCGCGGCGGCCGCCCAGTCGCTGGCCCGTGGCGGCGTCTACGAGCGAGAGTTGGACGAGGCCGAAACCGACGTGCTGCTGAGTCTGCTCAATGCCGCACTCACGGCGCGGGTCCCGGTCAGTGGCCACGTGAAGAGCAGCACCGGATCGGAGAACGGCGTGAAGCTCACCCTCAGCCCGCACAGCGAGTCCACGGTGGTGCGCACCGCCCGGGGACGCCTGCACCTCGACGGACTGCAGGTGAGCGTCCGGTGAAGGCACGGGAGATCTCGCCGCTCGCCCTCGATTCGTATCAGCGTGCGGCCCGCGTCATCTTGTCGAATCATCTGGTGACACAGACCTATCCGGATCGCATCGCACTTCCGCTGCTGCGCCGGTGGGCCACCGAACTCCGCGACGACCTGATGACGCTGTTCGGGTACCGCCTCGAGGTCACCGAAACGACGGCCCGGCTGTTCACCGTGAGCGACCGCCTCGACGCCGGAACGCCGGCCAAGACGGCCACCGACCGCACGTTCGACCGCTACCGCTACGCCTACCTCGCGCTGGCACTGGCCGCCCTCGGCCGCGCGGGCAACCAGATCACGCTGTCCGAGCTCGCCGATCACGTGGCCGCCGACGCCGCGCAGGTCGACGGTGTCGACCTGTCCACCGAACGCGCATCCGACCGCGACGCCTTCGTCGACGCCGTCGGCTGGCTCGCCGCCCGCGGCGCCATCGCCCTCGCCGACGGGGACGCGGGCGGCTGGGCCGCCAATCCCGATGCGGGAGAAGCGCTGTACGACATCGACAGATCCGTCGTCATCGCCCTGTTCCGGCCGTCGCGCGCACTGCAGCATCTCCGGTCGATCCGCGGACTGCTCGCCGGTGCCGAATCGGTGACCGACGACGACACCACGGACTTCGGGACGATCCGCCCCGTCGACGTGAAGGAGACGGCTCGGCGGGTCCGGCGCGCGCTCGTCGAACGGCCCGTGGTCTACGCCGCCGAACTGGACGATCACGAGCTGGTACAGCTCGCACTCCCCCGCACCGCGGCCGATGTCGAGTTGCTCACCGGACTGGTCGCGGAGCGGCGCGAGGAGGGCGTCGCGATGATCGACTCCTCCGGACGTCTGTCCGACGTCCGGTTCCCCGGGACGGGAACGGTCGCGCAGGTCGCGCTCCTGCTCGCCGGCGAGATCGCCGATCGCGTTCTCGACCCGGATCTGCCGGAAATGATTCGGATGCCGCTGCCGCACAGTCGTGCCGACCACCTCATCGAGCAGGTCGACAGCGCCGTCCCGCAGTCGGGGATCTTCGACAGCCTGGCGGGCCACGACTACGCCGAACCCGAGGACCCCGCCCCGTCGGACCGGCTCTTCCCCGTCGTCGAGGACGAGTGGATCGCCGGCACCGTACGGACACTGTCCGAACGGTTCGGGCGGACGTTCGCCGCCGGATGGCAAGCAGACCCCGACGGGCTCGGACGCGCCGCACTCGCCCTGCTCGAGCGGCTACGGCTCACCGCGTCGGTGCCCGGCGGTGTGCTCGTTCTCCCGGCGCTCGCCCGCTACCGAGGTGTGGTGGTCACGATCCGCGACCGCACCCCCGAGATCGACCTGTTCCAGAGCTCAGCGAACGACAGCGAGGAAGTCACAGCATGACGAGTGCGCGTTTCCGGCCCACCCGCGCCGGAATCATCAACCTCTGGGACTACCGGGACCAGGAGTTCTCCTTCGCCGACGGTCGGCTCGTGCTCCGCGGTCCCAACGGTTCCGGCAAGACCAAAGCGCTGGAAGTGCTGTTCCCCTTCGTCTTCGACGGCAGGATCGAACCCCGGCGGCTCAATCCGTTCGCCGGCGAGGAACGCACCATGAAGTCGAATCTCCTGTACCGCGGACAGGAGAGCGCGTACTCCTACGTCTGGATGGAATTCTGCCGCGGCGCGAAGAACGACCCCGAGGCGGTCACCGTCGGTATCGGTATGCGCGCCACCCGCACCAACGACAAGGTCACCCGCTGGTATTTCGTGGCCGACGGTCGCGTCGGCGTCGACTTCTCCCTGCTCGGCAGCGACGACCGTCCGCTCACGAAGAAGCAACTGGGCGAGCAGATCGGCACCGACTCCATCACGGACAGGCCGCTCGACTACCGCGCCGCGATCGACGCCCGGATGTTCGGACTCGGCGTCCAGCGCTACGACCAGCTGATCAACCTCATCCTCACGCTGCGCCGACCCCAGCTCGCGAAGAACCTCGACCCCAAGGGACTGTCGCAGGCCCTCACCGACGGTCTGCGACCCCTCGACGAGCAACTGGTCCTCGAAGCGGCACGCTCGTTCAGCGACATGGAGGAGGTCGGCCGGGCACTCGAAGGGCTGGCCGCCGCGGACCAGGCAGCGCAGAGCTTCGTCGGCGTGTACGCGAAATACCTGCGCCAGCAGGCGCGGATGGATGTCGACCACCTCGCGAGCCGACTCGAGGCCGTCCGTTCGGGCATCTCCGCACTCCACGAGGCAGCGGCCGACCGGACCCGTAGCCAGGCGAGCCGGGAGGCCGCCGAAGAACGCTTCACCGCGGCCGAACGCGCACTCGACCAGGCGAATGCCACACTCGACGCCCTGAAGCGCTCGACCGCCTACGAGGGACGGACGCAACTCGACGACCTGGCCCAGGCCGTGTCGACGCTCGAGAAGTCGACCGAACTGCAGGCTGAGAAGGCACGTAAGGCCAAGGCCACCCTCGAACAACGCGCCGAGGAACACGACAAGGCGGGCGACGCGGTCGCTCGCGCCGTCGAGGCGCTCACGCACGCCGAGGACGAACTCCACCTCGCCGCCGAGGACGCGGGCATCACCTGGACCGCGCTGCCCGCCGACGCGCGCACCGATCAGCTGACCGCGGCCCTGCGCGGGCACGCCGAGGAACGCGACGGCGACATCCGCGCGGTCCGGGCCGCGCTTACCACGGTCGAGAAGGCCGCCACCGAGCGGACCCGCGCCGACGACGCGGCCCGCCGCGGCCAGGAGCAACTCGACTCCGCGAAGGTGACCGTCCTGGAAGCCGAGACCGCGGTCGAGTCGGCCCGCAGCGAATGCGCCACCGCACTGCGGTCCTGGTGGGCGGAACAGTCGTCCCTCTACTCCGAGATCGGTGCGCCCGCTCCGCTGTTCGATGCGCTGGACACCGCGCTCGGCCGGATCGGCGACGACGACGCCGCCACCCTGTCGGAGACACTGACGGAACAGACCACGGAAGCCGTCGACACGCTGCGGCTGCGTCGCCAGCAGTACGACCGGGACGCGGCTGCCGCCGTAGACGCGATCGCCGAGCACGAATCGGCCCGCACCGCAATCGAATCCGAGCACGACGACGCCCCACAGCTGTCCGCTGCCCGGCACGACACCCGCACCCGGCTGACCGGTGCACCGTTGTGGCGCCTGGTCCGATTCGCCGACACGTCGACACCACGTCGGCAGCGGGAATCGAGGCCGCACTGGAGGCAGCACACCTCCTCGACGGCTGGGTTCCCGTCGACGACGCCCTTCCCGACGTCGAATCCGAACAGTTCCTCGTGGCACTTGCCGCCGAGGACCGGCCCACCGGCAGAACCCTCGCGGACGTACTCGAGGTCGAGCAGGACGCGGGTGTCCCGGAGGGCCGGGTGCGCGGGATCCTCGAATCGATCGCCCTCGAATCCCTGGATCTGCCCGGGAATCAGGTAGGTGTCGCAGAGGACGGCGGGTACCGGCAGGGAATCCAGCGCGGACGCCACACGAAGTCGGACGCCGAATACATCGGAACCACCGCCCGCGCCCGCAGGCGTGCCGCCCGTATCGCCGAACTCGACCGAACCGTCGAGGAGACCCGAGCGACGCTCGCCGAAGCACGGACCTCCGCGGACGCGGCCGCTGCGCTGCTGATGCGGGCGACCGCCGCCGCGCAGGCACTGCCCCGCACCGGGTCGATCCACACAGCGCTGAAGAAGGTCACCGAATCGGCCGGCGCCCTCCGCAGCCGCTCCGATACGGCGACGGCGGTCGGCCGCGAACTCGACCAGGCCATCGCCGACCTGTCCGCGAAGGAGAAACAACTCCGGGTCACCGCGTCCACCCATCGGACTCCGCACGTCGCCCGGGAGATCGATTCGCTCGCCGCGGCCGTCCGGCACTTCGAGAGGCAGGGCGAGATGGTGCAGCGGTGCAGGCGCGAACACACCAAGGAGGTGGAGCACACTCGCGAATCCGAGGATCGACTGCACGAGGCGCGGGGTAACGCAGAGGAGTTCGCGGAAGAAGCCGCCATCGCCGAAGAGGTTCTCGCGCAACAGGTCCAACGACTCGATACGCTCCGCGACACGCTGGGAGCGGGAGCCGAGCAGTTGGACCGTCAGCTCGAGGAGGCGCACGCGCGGATCGAGGCGTGCAAGAAGGAGCAGCGCGACGCGCGCAAGGCGGACAAGGACGCCGGCGAGGCCATCGGCAAGGCCGAGGGCGCGTACAACACCGCCGTGCAGACCCTCCGGCTGGCGCTCACGGAAACCCACGCCGACGCCGCCCGCCTCGCGCCGTACGCCCGACGCGACCTGCTCGAACTCCTCGGTGTCGGCGGCGGTCACACATGGCCGGCGAGCGCGGCGGCGTGGATGAGCGCCGATCAGCTGGTGTACCGCATCCAGAACGCAGACGACACCCCGATCCTTCCGCCCGAGGCGGACGCACTGTTCCGCGCACTGGACGGCGCCACCGAATCGGTGCGGGTCAGCGACGCAGCCCGCAAGTCGACGCGATCCGCGCTCACCACGGCTCTCCAGGACTTCGACGCCCAGCTGGCGGCCGCGGGCCAGGACTACCGGTTGCAGTGGGATGCGCCAGACGGCGTGACCGTGGTGCAGGTACAGGACGACGACGGTTACTCGTCGATCGGCGAGTTCGCCGCCCGCATCGCGGCCGCCCGCTCCGATCAGGAATTGCTGCTCACCGAATCCGAGCGTCGCATTCTGGAGGACGCACTGCTCACAGGTCTTGCCCAGCAGATCCACGAACGGACGGTCGACGCCCGCGAACTCATCGCCCGGATGGGCACCGAGATGCGGGAGCGGCGGATGTCGTCCGGCAACACCATCGGCGTGCACTGGGTTCTCGCCGACAACCTCGACGACAGCGCGAAGGCGATCTCCAAACTGCTCGAGCGGGACACCTCGGCGCTGGGCCCGGACGAACTCGCCACGATGCGCGCGCACTTCGCCCACCAGATCCGGACGGCCCGGGCCGCCCACCCGGAACGGTCGTATCCGGAGATCCTGGCGTCCGCCCTCGACTACCGGCGGTGGCGGGTGTTCTCGTTCACCCTGATCAGCGGCACCGGCAACGAGGACCGGCTGACGGTCGCCCGGCACAGCGCACTCTCCGGCGGCGAGCAGTCCGTGTCACTGCATCTGCCGTTGTTCGCCGCAGCGCACGTCATGCTCGACTCCGCCGATCCCCACGCACCGCGACTGCTGGCACTGGACGAGGCGTTCGCCGGCGTCGACGACAACGGCCGGGCCGAACTGCTCGGCCTGAGTGTGCAATTCGACCTCGACCTGTTCATGACCGGGTTCGACCTGTGGATCACGTACGGCGGCGTGCCGGGGTGTGCGCACTACGATCTGGCGCACTCGACCGCCGAGCAGAGTGTCAGCGCCACGCTGCTCGTGTGGTCGGATGGCGAATTACTCGCCGAACACGACGGCACCGATCTGGCGCAGGCGCTCGGTTCGCCGCTGCGCCGGCGAGTCCCGACCCCCGCGGAAGGGGCCCTCGAGTTCGCCTGACCCGTGAGTACTTGTCAACCGCCCGCGGTTAACAAGTACTCACGGGCGCCGGAGGCGCACACCGAGAAGGGCATCCACGGCGGCGGCGAATTCGCTCGGCGCGTTCGTGTCGGAGCCACCGTTGTCGAGGGCGCGACGGGCCCAGCCGTCGAGGGCGTCGAGGGCCTTCGGGGTGTCGAGATCGTCCGCGAGATGCTGGCGCAGCCGGGCGATCGTGTCGGTGGCCGACTGCGCCGACTCGAGTGCGGCGGCATCCTTCCACAGCTTCAGCCGGGTGTGGGCGTCGGCGAGCACCTGCTCGGTCCACGGCCGGTCCTGCCGGTAGTGCCCCGACAACAGACCGAGGCGGATGGCGGCCGGGTCGACACCCTCGCCGCGCAGCTTCGACACGAACACGAGGTTGCCGCGGCTCTTCGACATCTTCTCGCCGTCGAGACCGATCATGCCGGTGTGCACGTAGTGACGGGCGAAGCGACGGTCACCCGTAGCCGACTCGGCATGCGCCGCGGAGTATTCGTGGTGCGGGAAGATCAGGTCGCTGCCGCCGCCCTGCACGTCGAAACTGGAGCCGATGCGGTTGAGGGCGATCGCCGAACACTCGATGTGCCAGCCGGGACGCCCGGGGCCGAACGGCGACGGCCAGGACGGCTCCCCCGGACGGACCGCACGCCACACCAGGGCGTCGAGCGGATCCACCTTGCCGGGGCGGTCGGGGTCGCCGCCGCGCTCGGCGAAGAACTTGGCCATCGTCTCGCGGTCGTAGCCGGACTCGTACCCGAACTGCTCCGTCGCGTCGGCGCGGAAGTACACGTCGGGGAACTCGGCGTCGTCGACGACATAGGCGGCGCCGGACGCGACGAACTTCTCGACCATCTCGATCACTTCGCCGATCGACTCCACCGCGCCGATGTAGTCACGCGGCGGCAGCACCCGGAGGGCTTCCATGTCTTCGCGGAACAGCGCCGTCTCACGCATACCGAGGACCACCCAGTCCTCGCCGTCGCGGTTGGCGCGCTCGAATAGCGGGTCGTCCACGTCGGTGACGTTCTGGACGTAATGCACGTCGTGCCCGGCGTCACGCCAGATCCGGTTCACCAGATCGAACGTCAGGTACGTGGCTGCGTGACCGAGGTGGGTCGCGTCGTACGGGGTGATGCCGCACACGTACATGGTGGCCGTGCGTCCGGGAGTGATGGGACGAACCTGCCGGTCAGCGGTGTCGAACAACCGCAGCGGAGGCCCCTGGCCTGGAACGGACGGGACAGCGGTTTCGGACCAAGACTGCATGACAGCGAGCCTAGTGGACCGGTGTTTCCGCCTCGGAGGGAGCCGCCGGCCGACGGCCTCCGGGAGGGTCCGTCAGAAGGCCGGCCACGGGATCGGCCGGTGGCCGTTCGGGCGAGGCATCACCGGCGCCTCGAGCAGATCGACGGCCCGCTCGTACAGGGCGGCGACCTCGTCGGACGTGATGTGCTCGCCCAGCCGCTCCCCGAAGTCGCCTTCGAGTGAGGTGATCAGTTCCGCGATGTCGACGACGAGCGGACCCGGCACCTCCGTCCCCGCCCATCCCCACAACACGGTCCGCAGCTTGTTCTCCGTGTGCAGGCAGATGCCGTGGTCGACGCCGTACACCGAACCGTCGAGCCCCTCGAGCGCGTGGCCGCCCTTGCGGTCGGCGTTGTTGATCAGCACGTCGAGGACGGCCATCCGCTGCAGCCGGGGGTCGTCAGCGTGGATGAGCGCGACCGGTTCGCCGTCCATGTCGGTGGCCCGCAGAATCTCGAACCAGCCCTCGGGCACGGCGTCGGGGGCGCAGATGTCGACCAGGTCGAGACCGCCGGTGTCGTCGCCGTGCCGGTCGGGGGTGTCGACCCAGCGCTGCACCATTCCCGGGCCGAACGGGCCGTCGCGCAGGAGCGTGCGAGGAATCACATTCCAGCCCAGCTTGTCGGACACGAGGTACGACGCGTACTCACGGCCGGCGAGCGTGCCGTCGGGGAAGTCCCACAGCGGACGCTCCCCGCGGACCGGTTTGTACACGCAGCGGACGGAGGTCTCGCCCGAGACCGCGTCGCAGACCAACGTGGCGTTGCTCGCGTGGGTGATCTGGCCGATGAGGGTCAGCTCGCCGGACTCGAGAGGATCGGACTCCTCGGCAGGCAACCGTCAGTCCTCCTCGTCCATTTCCGGGGTGAGTCCGAAGCTCTGGCCACGGCGGTACCCGTTGGTTCGAATGCAGATGTGGCCTTCGGGGGCGAGCGGCTCACCGCACAGCGGGCACGGCGCCCGTCCGGCGGCGATGACTCGTTCGGACCGCAGTGAGAAGTCCCGCGCCTGCAACGGGGTGAGGAAGACGCGCACGGCGTCCGGTCCGTCCTCGGAGTCGTCGAGGACTACGGATTCGTCGAACTCCGTCTCGCTGACCGCGAGCAGTTCCACCACGACGGCGCCGGCGTCGGCGTCCCAGCCCAGGCCCATCGTGCCGACCCGGAACTCGGCGTCGATCGGAGTGACCAGAGGGCTCGCGTCGTCGAGTTCGGCCCCCTCCGGCGGAACTTCCGTTCCGAACCGGCGGTGCACTTCCTCGAGGAGAAGCCCCATCCGGTCGGCGAGTACCTGAACCTGCTGTTTCTCCAACAGGACGCTGATCACTCGCGCCTCGTGTACCGCCTGGAGATAGAACGACCTGTCGCCGGGCTCGCCCACCGTCCCGGCAATGAATCGGTCAGGAGTGCGGAATACGTGAATTGCGCGTGACATTGCACCTCCTTCAGCTGGAGCCGGGCCCTACTGCGGCACTGCCCACTCGTTGTTCCGTCTCGGACTGTTCCTCGCAGTGTGCTGCGTTCATTATCCGTCAATCGTGTCTGCCGGGGTCCGGCTAATCGTCGCCGCCGGGGTCCGGCTAATCGTCGCCGCCGGGGTCCGGCTAATCGTCGCCGCCGGGGTCCGGCTAATCGTCGCCGCCGGGGTCCGGCTAATCGTCACAGGCGGACCTCCCCGCCGGGCACCGATCCGGATACTTCGGCGCGGGCGCCGTCGCCGGACACCGGTGGGGTGTTCACTCCGGACAGGTCGGCTCCGGTGTCGTTCATCTTCAGTACGTAGGGACGCGTGGAGGTGTACCGGACGACGCTGATCGAGGCCGGTTCGGCGACGATCCGCTGGAATCCGTCGAGGTGCGCTCCGAGGGCGTCCGCGAGGACCGATTTGATGACGTCGCCGTGTGAGCACGCCACCCACACGACGTCCCGGCCGTGCAGTTCCGCGAGCCGGGCGTCGTGTTCGCGGACCGCGGCGACGGCCCTGGCCTGGACCTGGGCGAGCCCTTCTCCGCCGGGGAAGACCGCTGCGGACGCGTGCTGCTGCACGACCTTCCACAGCGGTTCCTCGAGCAGGACCTTCAGCTCGCGGCCGGTCCATTCTCCGTAGTCGACCTCGACCAGGCGGTGTTCCACCACCGGGGTGAGGCCCCGTGCCCGGGCGAGCGGCTCGACCGTCTGCTCGCAGCGCACGAGCGGGGAATGCACGATCTCCTCGATGGTCACGTCCGCGAGGCGGGACACGATGGCCTGCGCCTGTTCGCGGCCGCGGTCGTCGAGTTCGACTCCTGGCGACCGGCCGGCGAGCGTGTGCGCGGTGTTCGAGGTGGACCGCCCGTGGCGCAGCAGCACAACTGTCATTGGCCCAGCCTAGTGTCGTGCACTCCCTGACCGCCCGATCTCAGGTGGCCGACACGACGCCGGTCGCGAGAAGCGACAGGAGGACGACGCCGAGGATGATGCGGTATCCGACGAACCAGTACATCGAGTGGTCGACGACGAATCGCAGCAGCCAGGCGATCGACGCGTAGCCGATGGCGAACGCGATCACCGTCGCGACGAGGAGTTGCGGACCGCTCGCGTTGAGACCCTCACCGGCCGGTTCGAATGCGTCGGGAAGGCTGAACAGCCCGGATGCGACGACCGCGGGGATGGCGAGGAGGAACGAGTAGCGCGCCGCGGCTTCGCGGGTGAGCCCGAGGAAGAGGCCGGCGCTGATCGTGCCGCCCGACCGCGAGACACCGGGAATGAGGGCGAGCGCCTGGGCCGAACCCATGATGATGCCGTCCTTGGCGCGCAGATCCTCGACGGGACGCACCTTCCGCCCGTAGTACTCGGCGGCCGCGATGACGAACGCGAACACGATCAGCATGGTGGCGATCAGCCAGAGGTTGCGGGCACCGGTGCGGATCTGGTCCTTGAACAGGAAGCCGAGCACACCCACCGGGATCGTGCCGATGATCACATACCAGCCCATCCGGTAATCGAGATCACCACGATGCTCGGGGTGCAGCAGTCCGCGGAACCACCCCGCGATGATCCGTCCGATGTCGCGGGCGAAGTAGATGAGCACCGCGGCTTCGGTGCCGAGCTGGGTGACGGCGGTGAAAGAAGCACCGGCGTCGTCACCGAAGAAGATCTCCGACACGATCCGGAGGTGACCCGAGGAGGAGATCGGCAGGAATTCGGTCAATCCCTGGACGGCACCGAGGACAATCGCCTGGAGCCAGGTCATCGCCTCCCCCATCACTCACCTGTCCCGTGGTCGAATGTGCTGTTCTGACGCCAATTTCCCGTGTCGCGTTCGTAATTCACCGGCGCCACGGTACCGGGGTGGGCGACCTCCGGCAGAATCCGGCGTGGCAGGACCACTGCCACGCGATACCCCACTACTCTGCACCTGTGGTGGCCGGTCCCGGAGGCAACAGCAGTCCCCGGGGGGGCAAGCCCGGGTTGCAGCTACAGCACGAGACGCAGGCGGTTATGGAACAGAGATCGGTCGGAGCAAGCGGGTTACGAGTGTCACGGCTCGGCCTGGGCACGCTCACTTGGGGTCGGGACACCGACGGCGACGAGGCGGCGGCGCAGATCGCATCGTTCGTCGACGCGGGCGGCACACTCGTCGACACCTCCCCCGCGTACGGCGACGGTGTGGCGCAGCGGATCCTGGCGGAACTGCTCGACGACGTGGTGCCGCGTGCCGAACTCGTCCTGAGCTCCAGTTCGGGCATCAATCCTGCCGGTCCGTCGCGCATCGACTGCTCGCGACGCGGCCTCGTCGCGCAGCTCGACGCCACCCTCCGCGAGCTCGGCACCGACTACCTCGACATGTGGCAAGTGGCGACCTGGGATCCGTTCACCCCGGTCGACGAGGTCGCCGCCACACTCGATTTCGCGGTGTCGAGCGGCCGGGTCCGGTATGTCGGAGCCAGGGGTTACCTCGGGTGGCAGCTGGCCACGGCGGCGGGCGCCTCCCGCGGCACCACACTCGTCGCCACTCAGGTGGAGTACTCGCTGCTGGCACGGGGCGTCGAGGAGGAGCTGGTTCCGGCCGCGGCGCACCACGGGATCGGCGTGTTCGCGGCGGTGCCCCTCGCCCGCGGGGTACTGACCGGCAAATACCGCAACGGCATCCCCGTCGATTCCCGCGGCGCCGACGACGCGCACGCACAGGACGTCCAGAGCTATCTCACCGACTCCTCGGTCCGGGTGGTCGACGCGGTCGTGACGGCGGCCGACGGCCTCGGCACGTCCCCGCTGGCCGTCGCGCTCGCGTGGGCACGCGACCGTCCCGGCGTCGCGAGCGCGGTCGTCGGGGCCCGGGACATCGCACAGCTGACCGGCGTGCTCGTCGCCGAGGAACTGGAGTTGCCGGCGGCGATCGCGGCGGCCCTCGACGATGTGAGCGCCTGACGCCGGCACGAGCCCGGCCGACGTGCACCTGCAGTTCACGTGCAGGGCAGGCTAACCTGGTGCCCACCGGCCGACGTCCGTAGATCTGCAGGAGAGTCCATGACCACGCTCAACGAGGCCGACGCGGCCGATCGCCGAACGGTCGGCTTCGCCGAGCGCATCAAGTCCGGCACGGACGCCGCTCACCGGGAGACCGAGCAGTCCCGTTTCGTCGGGGCCCTCCTCGCCGGCGAGCTGACCTCGGACGGCTACGCCGAACTGCTCGCACAGACGTACCTCGTCTACCGCGAACTCGAGGACGCCGGGCGTACTCACATCGGCAACCCCGTCGCGTCTCCGTTCCTCCACGACGAACTGCTGCGGGTCCCGTCGCTGGAGGCGGATCTCGAGTTCCTGCGCGGACCGTCGTGGCGCGACAGCGTGTCCGCGCTACCGGCCACCGCCCGCTACGTCGAGCGGCTCCGCGAGGTGGCGTACGGGTGGCCCGCCGGTTTCGTTGCGCACCACTACATCCGGTACATGGGCGACCTGTCGGGTGGGCAGATCATCCGGCGCATGCTCGAACGCACGTACGGGTACACCACCGACGGCCTGCAGTTCTACATCTTCGACGAGATCCCGAAACCGAAGGTGTTCAAGGACACCTACCGCGCGAAGCTCGACGCCGCGCCCCTGTCCCCGGAGGACCAGCAGCGGGTGATCGACGAGGTCAACCTCGCCTACCGCCTCAACGGCGACCTGTTCGCCGACCTCGAAGCCGGCATCGACCACTACCGCGCACGATGAGATCGGTGTCCCGGACCCGCACGAACAGGTCACTGTTCGCCGTTCTCGCCCTGCTCCTCGTGTCCGCGGTGGCGGTGTCGGCGTGCAGTTCCGGCGCCGGTGACAGTGTCGACGGCACCGGCGGCGCGCGCACCGCGGTCCTCGACGACCTGAATCCCGAACCTCTCGCGTCGCCGGCCTCACCGGCGTTGCCCGTCACGGTCCGCAGTTTCGACGGGGTGGACGTGACGATCACGGACGCGAGCCGGATCGTGACCGCGGACCGCTACGGGACGCTCACCGAGACGGTCTTCGCTCTCGGGCTCGGCGACAACGTGGTGGGCCGGGACATCGCCTCCGCGTTCCCGGCCGCTCAGGACGTTCCGGTGGTGACTCCGGGCGGGCAGTCTCTCAACGCGGAGGCCATTCTCGCTCTGGCGCCGACGGTGATCCTCACGGACACGAGCATCGGACCGCAGGCCGTGCAGGATCAGCTGCGGGCCGCCGGTATTCCGGTCGTCTACTTCGATCCGACGCGGACCCTCGACGGCGTCCCCGGCCAGATCACGGCGGTCGCGGACGCGCTGGGTGTGCCCGCGCAGGGCCGGGAACTCGCGGCGCGCACGGAAAGCGAGATTGCGGCCGCCCGGAGTCGCGCCCCCGGGGGTGACGACCCGCTGAAGATCGCCTTTCTCTATCTGCGGGGCACCGCGATCACGATGATCGGCGGCCCGGGCTCGGGCGCCGACTCGTTGATCGACGCTCTCGGCGCCGTCGACGCCGGCACCGCCTCGGGGATCACCCAGCAGTTCGCCCCGATCACCAGCGAGGCGCTGATCGCCGCCGCCCCCGACGTACTCCTGATGATGACGGGTGGACTCGACTCCATCGGAGGCGTGGAGGGGCTGGAGAAGATCCCCGGCGTCGCGCAGACGCCGGCGGGAAAGAATCAGCGTGTCGTCAACATGGAGGACGGGGTGCTGCTCAGCTTCGGTCCCAACACGGGTCGCGTCCTCGGCGCGTTGGCCGACGCCGTCTACCCGCCCGCCAATCCATGACCGTCGAAGACCTCGACGCTCCCGGCAAGCCTTCGTCACGCACTCGGACCGGTGCAGTTCTCGGTGGTCTGCTCATCGCCCTCACGGTCGCCGCCGTGTTCTCGGCCTGCATCGGACAGGTGCCCACCGGGCCCGGAGAAGTCGTCGGCAGCATCCTGCACCGCATCGGACTCGATCTCGGACCGATGCCCGCGCACCCCAGTGGTGAGGTGACTCTCTGGGAGGTCCGGTTCCCGCGAGTGGTCCTCGCCGTCCTGGTCGGGGCCGCGCTCGGGTGCGCGGGAGCGCTGCTCCAGGGTGTGTTCGCCAATCCGCTCGCCGAGCCGGGCGTCATCGGAGTGTCCGCCGGGGCCGCGGTCGGCGCCAGCGCCGCCATCGTGGTCGGTGGCGCGTTCGCCGCCGGGTGGACGGTCGCGGCCGCCGCCTTCGTCGCCGGACTGATCACCACCGTCGCCGTCTACGTCCTCGCCCGGCACGAGGGCCGCACCGAGGTGGTCACCCTCGTCCTCACCGGGGTGGCGGTCAACGCGTTCGCGGGCGGCCTCATCGCGTTCTTCACGTTCATCGCGTCCCCCGCGGCACGCGATCAGATCGTCTTCTGGCAACTGGGCAGCCTCAATGGGGCCACCTGGAACGCGGTCGCGGTGGTGGCGCCGATGACCGTCGCCGGGATCGCGGCCACCATGATGATCGCCGGGAAACTCGACCTGCTGTCCCTCGGCGAGAGCGCGGCGCGTCACCTCGGGCTCGACGTCGAGCGGCTGCGGCAGATCGCGGTGCTGATCGTCGCCCTGCTCGTCTCGTCCAGCGTGGCCTTCACCGGCATCATCCTGTTCGTCGGGCTGGTGGTCCCGCACCTGATGCGGATCGCCGTCGGGCCGGGCCACCGCGCCCTCATTCCGGCGAGCGCGCTGTGCGGATCCCTCGTCCTGCTGCTCGCCGACCTGGGCGCCCGATCGCTGGTCGCGAACGCGGATCTTCCCCTCGGCATGCTGACGGCCCTCGTCGGCGGCCCCTTCTTCTTCTGGCTGCTGCGCCGCACCCGGGCCAGCCAAGGCGGGTGGGCATGAGTCCGGCGTTCCACCCGTTCCGCACCCGCATCGGCGAGGCCATCGAGCAGAACCTGTTCCGGCGGACCGACCCGACGCCCCCGCCGCGACCCACCGGGGCCGTGACGCTGCGTGCGAACGGTATCGCGGTGACCCGCGGTGGCCGGACCGTGCTCGACGACGTGTCCGTGGACGTGCGAACCGGCGAGGTCCTCGTTCTCGTCGGCCCCAACGGGGCAGGCAAGTCCACCCTGCTCGCGGCGCTGTCGGGCGACCAGGACGTGCAGTCGGGCAGCGTGCACCTCGACGACCGCGACCTCGGCGACTGGACAGCCCTCGAGATGGCCCAGCGGCGCGCCGTCCTCCCCCAGCAGAACACCGTCGGATTCTCGTTCACCGCACGTCAGGTGATCACGATGGGCCGGTCCCCGTGGGCGCGCACACCCCGCGCCGACGACGACGCCGCCGCCATCGCCGACGCCCTGCGGATCTGTGACGTCGAGCCGTTCGCGGACCGGCCGTTCACCGCGCTGTCGGGTGGCGAGCGTGCCCGGGTGGCGCTGGCCCGGGTGCTGGCGCAGCGGACCGAGACGATCCTGCTCGACGAGCCGACCGCCGCCCTCGACCTCGGCCACCAGGAGACGGTGATGAGTCTGGCCCGCTCCCGCGCGGCGCAGGGCACCGCAGTGGTGGTCGTCCTCCACGACCTCGCGCTCGCCGCCGCGTACGCGGACCGGATCGTGGTCCTCGAGAACGGACGCGTCGCGGCCGACGGGCCACCCTCCGACGTCCTGTCCGAGGAGTTGCTCACCCGGGTGTACGGGCATCCCGTCGAGGTCATCGCACACCCGGTGACCGGTGCGACCCTCGTCCTGCCCCGCCGCGATCACCACTGATGCGTGGCGGTCAGAGTCCGTCGATGACCGCCCCCAGACGGCTGAGAACGGCACGCACGGTCATTCCGTCCTCCGGCCCGGCCGACAAGGAGTCGGGATCAGACACGGCATCTCTCACGACGGCGACGATGCTGCGTTCATCGGTGAGGTCGATCTCGCGTACCGACCGCCGCGCCGATGCCACGATGTCGTCCGGGGCCGGTACCTCGGTTTCGACGTCGGCGCGGTAGACCTCGACGTGCATCGTGCTCTTGCGCACCCGGAATGCGTAGGAGTTACCTTCCGCGGTCCGGCCGAAGCCGTGCGCATGCGGTCCGACCGAGATGTCTTCGACTGTGAACGTCTTCCATTCGGGTATTTCCACGGTCTTCTCCTCGATGACCTGGGCCGGCGGTCGGAAAACCGCCGGGCGCGGGGTCGATGCTCCTCACGGTATCGCCTCGGAACCCGCTCGGCACCGACCGAATTCGTGGGCGTTTCGCGGATCAGGGATGCTAGTGGACAGTTGTGCAGGTGTAGGTCGATGAGAGAACTCCGAGGAGCAGCACATGGGTAGACCGGGAGCGCGCATCGTCGCCTCGTGTATCGGACTGGTGTTTCTACTGGTCACGGGCTGTTCGTCGAACTCCGATGAGGATCAGGCGATCACGATCGCGCCCGCGAGTGCCGCACAGTCCCCCACCCAGAGCACCACCCCCGCCGGGGTCGTCCACGCCGTCGGCCTGCCGATCGATTCCACAACATTCGACCCCGAGACAGGCACGACCGTCGTCCTGGGAGGCGAGAACAATCAGATCCTGTTGTTCCCGGCCGGGGATTTCGCCGCCGCTCCGCGGGTGATCCCGCTGGACGCCGCCGTCGCCCAGGTCGCGCTCGCACGCGACGGTGTCGCGCTGCTCGCTATGAACACGCAGGTCGGACGCCTGGACCTGCGGACGGGCGAGGTGACGTATGTGCCCGCCGGCGGTGATGTGCGATCGGTAGCCGAACTGCCCGACGGACGCGTGGCGATGGGTCTGGGCAATGGCGAGATTCACATCCTGAACACGGAGACGAACGAATCACAGGTGATCGGCGGCTTGACGTCCGTCGACGGGCTGGCCGTGGTCGGCGAGTCGCTCACCGCACTCGACCGTGGTCAGACGTCCGTCACCGCCATCGACGTCCCCGGTTCCGCGCTCGGCGTAGCCCTGCGGGCCGGCGAGGGTGCCACACAGCTCACGACCGATCACTACGGGCGCATCCTCGTCACCGACACCACCGGAGACGAACTGCTCGCCTACACCACCGACACCCTGATGCTCCGCCAGCGCTTTCCCGCCGGACTCGCGCCGTACGCCGTCGCCTACGACGACGCCGCCGACCGGGCGTGGGTCACACTGACGGAGACCAACGAAGTGGTCGGTTTCGACCTGTCGAGTGGTGTGGGCGTGGAAACGGCACGTTATCCGACCGTCCGGCAGCCGAATTCCGTCGCTGTGGATACCGTGAACGGTGACCTCCTGATCGGTTCCGCGACGGGAGACGGCCTGCAGCAGATCCCGACGAGGAGTTCGTAGATGGCATCGCATTCACGTCGCCTCCCCTCCGGCTGGGAGATCGAATCCGAGGACTTCGAATACGTGCCGCTTCGGCTGCCACCCGACGTCACGCGCATCAGCGCCTCGATGAGACTGGCCATCCAGGCGGAGTTCGGTGGCTGGGAGCTGTCCCGGGTCCGCCTGTACTCCGACGGAAGCCGCCGCGTCCTGCTCAAACGAAGGAAAACAGCGCACCATGTCCCCGACCCCGCAATCTAGGGAGACCTCCTTGTACCACCTGCTGTTGAGGGTGATGTTCCGCGTTCCTCCGGAGCGGATTCATCATCTGGCCTTCGCTGCGATGCGCCTGGTCACGCGGTTCTCGCCGCTGCGCCGGCTCGTCGGGAAGGTTCTCGTAGTGGACGATCCGGTACTGCGCAACACCGTGTTCGGACTCGACTTCCCGGCGCCCCTCGGACTGGCCGCCGGGTTCGACAAGGATGCGACCGGGGTCGACGCCTGGGGTCCCCTCGGATTCGGGTTCGCGGAGGTGGGGACCGTCACCGCCCAGGCGCAGCCCGGCAACCCGGCTCCCCGCCTGTTCCGGCTGCCGGCGGACCGCGCCCTGATCAACCGGATGGGTTTCAACAACCACGGTGCGGGCAACGCCGCCAACCATCTCCGGCAGCGCCGCGCCGGTGTCCCGATCGGCGCGAACATCGGCAAGACCAAGATCGTCGACGCCGCGGACGCGCCGGCCGACTACACGGCGAGCGCACAGCTGCTCGGTCCGCTGGCCGATTTCATGGTCGTCAACGTCAGCTCCCCGAACACCCCGGGATTGCGGGACCTGCAGGCCGTCGAATCCCTCCGGCCCCTCCTGCAGGCGGTACTCGACAGCGTGACCGTCCCGGTTCTGGTGAAGATCGCACCGGACCTCTCCGACGACGACGTCGACGACGTCGCGGATCTCGCGGTCGAACTCGGGCTCGCCGGGATCGTCGCCACGAACACCACCATCCGCCGCGACGGGCTGAACACCCCCGACGACGAGGTGACGGCCATCGGTGCCGGCGGACTGTCCGGTCCCCCGGTCGCCGAACGGTCCCTCGAGGTCCTGCGGCGCCTGCACGCGCGCGTCGGTGATCGCCTGGTGCTGATCTCGGTCGGCGGTATCGAGACGGTCGACCAGGCGTGGGAACGGATCCTGGCCGGGGCGTCCCTCGTGCAGGGCTACACCGGCTTCATCTACGGCGGGCCCTTCTGGGCGCGTCGCATCCACCGGGGCCTGGCCCGGAAGGTGCGTGAGGCCGGCTATTCGTCCGTCGCCGATGCTGTCGGTGCGGGCGCCGTGCGCTGACCCACGCACACCGAGACCGGTGGCCGGCGAATCCCGAGGATTCGCCGGCCACCCGTGTTCTGCGGTGCTACCGGAACTACTGCTCGTACGTCCCCTGGATCTTCGCGCGGGCGATCGAGTGGGCGAACAGGTTGAATCCCAGGAACGCCGGCGTCGAATCGGCCGTGACCCCCTCGAGGGTGTCCACGTCGACCGCGTGGACCACGATGATGTAGCGGTGCGGTCCGTGGCCTTCCGGCGGAGCCGCACCGAGGAAACGGCGCAGTCCGGCGTCGTTCTTCAGGGTGATCGCACCGGCCGGGAGCCCGGTTCCGTCGTCGTCGCCGGCCCCGTTCACCAGCGTCGTCGTGTCGGCCGGAATGTTCGCGACCGCCCAGTGCCAGAACCCGGACGCCGTCGGCGCGTCGGGGTCGTAGACCGTCACCGCGAAGCTCTTGGTCTCGGCGGGGAATCCCGACCACGACAGCTGCGGTGAGTTGTCGTAGCCGCCGGCGCCGAAGATTCCGCTGACCTGGTCCTTGTTCAGCGGCTGCCCGTCGGTCACGTCGGTGGAGGTCAGCTCGAAACTCGGCAGGTCGGGAAGGGCCTCGTACGGGTCGTATGACATGCGTTTCCTCTCGTGTCGCGTATCGTTCTCGGATCAGCTGTGGAGCAGAAAATGTTCCAGCACGCGTGTACCGAACAGTAGTGCGTCGACGGGTACCCGTTCGTCGACGCCGTGGAACAGCGCGCTGAAATCGAGGTCGGCCGGCAACTGCAGTGGAGCGAACCCGAAGCACCGGACGCCCAGCTTCGCGAACGCCTTGGCGTCGGTACCGCCCGACAACATGTACGGCACCGTCCGGGCGCCCGGGTCGTGCGCGAGGATCGCCTCGTTCATGGCGTCCACCAGGTGCCCGTCGAACGTGGTCTCGTAAGAGTCGAGTTTCGTGATCCACTCACGCTGCACGTCCGGTCCGATGAGCTCGTCGACCGCTGCCTCGAACTCGGCCTGCCTGCCGGGCAGGATGCGGCAGTCGACGACGGCCTCCGCGGTCTGCGGGATCACGTTGGCCTTGTAACCGGCCGACAGCATCGTCGGGTTCGCGGTGTCGCGGAGGGTGGCGCCGATGATGTTGGCGATGGTGCCGAGTTTCGCGAGGGTGCCGTCGAGGTCGGGCGACTTCGGGTCGAAGTCGAGTCCGGTCTCCTCACCCGCCGCTTCGAGGAATTCGGCCACCGAATCGGAGATGACCAACGGGAACGTGTGCGCGCCCAGACGGGCGACCGCCTGCGCCAGGATGGTGACGGCGTTGTCGGTGTGCAGGAACGAACCGTGCCCGGCCCGGCCCTTGGCCGTCAGGCGCATCCAGCCGAGACCCTTCTCCGCGGTCTCGACGAGATAGAGCCTGCGGTCGGTGCCGTCCGGCCGCGGAACGGTCAGCGAGAACCCGCCGACCTCACCGACCGCTTCCGTCACACCCTCGAACAGATCGGGCCGGTTCTCGACGAGCCACTGGCAGCCGTACTTGCCGCCGGCCTCCTCGTCGGCGACGAAGGCGAACACGAGGTCACGAGGAGGAACGATTCCCTCGGCCTTGAACTGGCGTGCGACCGCCAGGATCATCCCCACCATGTCCTTCATGTCGACGGCGCCGCGCCCCCACACGTAACCGTCCTCGACGGCTCCGGAGAATGGATGCACGCGCCAGTCGGCCGGTTCGGCGGGGACGACGTCGAGGTGGCCGTGCAGCATCAGGGCGCCGCGGTCGGGGTTCGAACCCTTCAACCGCGCGAACACGTTGCCGCGGCCCGGCGCTCCCGACTCCACGTACTCGGTCTCGTAGCCCACTTCCTGCAGCTGGGCCGCCACCCACTCCGCACACTCGCGCTCGCCCTTCGTCGTCGCGAGCTCTCCGGTGTTGGACGTGTCGAAGCGGATCAGTGAACTGACGAGATCCACGACTTCGGCTTCGGCGCGACCCTGGCCTGGGGTTTCCTGTGTAGTTGGCACTCCACTTTCCTACCACCGGAGCAGCGGAAACGCTCAGGTGAGAGGGGCGATTTGGGGCCGTGGCGGTTCATCGGTTAATCTTTTGCAGCACCCAGGAAATGGGGGCAAGCAAGTCCGAGTGGCGGAATGGCAGACGCGCTAGCTTGAGGTGCTAGTGTCCTATTAACGGACGTGGGGGTTCAAGTCCCCCCTCGGACACTCTGAGTTGAGACAGACGAAAAGGCCCCGGTTCATCGAACCGGGGCCTTCTTCGTGAGAGGGCGAAGTTCGATGGGTGAAACAACGACGACGATCGATCCGGCGGATCTCGAGATCTGCCTGAAGGTCCTCGATCAGGCGGCGGAACTCGACGATGCGGATCCCGATTCCGTCACCGTCCAGCGTGCTGTCGGTCACCTCTTCAAGAAGTTGAAGAAGCGCAGGCGCCTCGCCGCCCGCGACGCCGTCTCCGAAGCCGACCGACAGGTGGTCGCCGCGACCGCGACGGGATCACCCGATCGGATCGACGACGAGACCGCGGGCATCCCGCTCACGTCGAACGCCGACGGCGCCTCCGCCGGCACCCTGATCCGGCCCCGCCCCTGCTACATCTGCAAGCAGCGCTACACCCGGGTCGACGCCTTTTACCACCAGCTGTGCCCCGAGTGCGCGGCGAAGAGCCGGGCCAAGCGTGACGCACGCGCCGACCTCACCGGACGCCGGGCGCTGCTGACCGGCGGTCGCGCGAAGATCGGCATGTACATCGCCCTGCGGTTGCTCCGCGACGGCGCCCACACCACGATCACCACACGGTTCCCCAACGACGCCATCCGCCGGTTCAAGGCGATGGAGGACAGCAGCGAGTGGATCCACCGCCTGCGCGTCGTCGGTATCGATCTGCGTGATCCGGCGCAGGTCGTGGCGCTCGCCGATTCGGTTGCAGCGCAGGGCCCGCTGGACATCCTGATCAACAACGCGGCGCAGACGGTCCGACGCTCCCCCGGCGCGTACAGCGCTCTGGCGGACGCCGAGTCCGGAGCCCTTCCCTCCGGCGACCTTCCCGACGTCCTGACCTTCGGAAAGACGAGCGACGCCCACCCGGCGGCACTCGCGGGTTCGCTGTCCGACGTGTCCGCGATGGCGGGCGCCGCGCTGTCCCCCGACGCGGTGAGCTCCCTCGCACTGGTCGCGAAGTCGGCGTCGCCCGATCGGATCGACCAGGGTCTCGCGATCGACGCCGGCGGCCTGCTGCCCGATCTGGCGCACACGAACAGCTGGGTCCAGACGGTCGAGGAAGTCGACCCGATCGAGCTGCTCGAGGTGCAGTTGTGCAACTCGGTCGCCCCGTTCATCCTCGTCTCGCGCCTGCGTCCCACGATGGCGGCGGCCGGCGCCCGGCGCAAGTACGTGGTGAACGTCTCCGCGATGGAGGGGCAGTTCAGCCGCGCATTCAAGGGTCCGGGTCATCCGCACACCAACATGGCGAAGGCCGCGCTGAACATGCTCACCCGCACCAGCGCCAAGGAGATGCTCGACGACGGCATCCTCATGACCGCGGTGGACACCGGGTGGATCACCGACGAGCGGCCGCACTACACCAAGATGCGCCTGGCCGACGAGGGATTTCACGCCCCTCTCGACCTCGTCGACGGTGCCGCCCGCGTCTACGACCCCATCGTCCAGGGCGAGCAGGGCGTCGATCTGCACGGCTGCTTCCTCAAGGACTACGAGCCCTCACCCTGGTGATCGACCACCGCCCGGACCCGCCGACGAGAGCACCGACACAGCCGGAGCACTACTCGGCACAGGGATAATGGGGGTCGTACCGATCCCTGAATATGGAGGCGCTTCATGGCGATAGCCGTTGTCCACCGAGACAGCCCGGAAGGCCGGGCGGCCATCGTCCACGCCGCCCGTGAGGCTGTGCAACGACGGGAACAGCTGCTCGTCCTCCACGTCCTCGACGACGACTCGGGGCAGGATGCCGAGTCCGACCGGTCCGCTCTGCGTGCCGAGATCCAGGCCACGCTCGAGGGCGGTGGGGTCGGCGAGTCGTCCTGGGAACTGCGCACCAACGAACACGACGGTGATCAGGTGAGCGCACTGTGCGCCCTGGTCGACAGCAGCGGCGCGGATCTTCTCGTCGTCGGCACCCGGCGGATGTCGCCGATCGGCAAGTTCCCCCTGGAACGATGGCTGCAGAGACTCCTCCTGGAGGTCGACATTCCGATCCTGGTGGTCAAGGAGGACGTGCGCCGCACCGCCTGAGCCGTTACCGCGCGGACCAGGCCGAACCACGCCTACGATGGCGTCAGGGGACACTTCGGATGTCAGGGGTGCATCGATGGGGAGCGTGGTCTTCTACGAGGTCGTCGCCGACGCCACAGCCGTCGCACACCTGATCTTCATCCTCTACGTCGTGTGCGGCGGGTTCCTCGCCTGGCACTGGCCGCGCACCATTGCACTCCACCTCGCCGCCGTCGCCTGGGGTTTCACCGGTCTCGTCGTCGGTATCGACTGCCCACTCACACACCTGGAGAGCTGGGCCCGGGTCCGTGCCGGGCAGGATCCACTCCCCTCGTCCGGTTTCATCGCCCATTACCTGACCGGGGTCGTCTACCCCGAATCCGCCGCCGGCGCGGTCCAGACCCTCGTCGCGCTGGCAGTGGTCGGCTCGTGGGTCGGCTACATCTTCCTCCGCGTCCGGACCCGGGCACCCCTCGCACCCACCCGCCCCGGCGGCGCCGGAGTCTGAGCCCGCCCGATCCCTACCGACGAGTAGGGTCGTGCCATGACAGACAGCGCACGTGAATTGGATCTCGTCGTCTACGGGGCCACCGGCTTCGTCGGCAAGCTTCTCGCCGACTATCTCGCACAGCACGCACCGGACGGAGTGCGGATCGCGCTCGCGGGGCGAACAGCCGCCAAACTCGAAACGGTGCGGTCCTCGCTCGGTCCGCGGGCGGCAGACTGGCCCGTCATCGTCGCGAACTCCGACGACGCCGCCTCCCTTGCCGCCCTGGCCGGACGCACCCGCGTGATCGCCACGACGGTCGGGCCGTACGCCAAGTACGGCCACGCCCTCGCCGCGGCCTGCGCCGAGGCGGGCACCGACTACGTCGACCTCACCGGGGAGGTCCTGTTCGCCCGCGAGAGCATCGACGCCAACCACGACCGGGCCCGCGCCACCGGCGCCCGCATCGTCCATTCCTGCGGATTCGACTCCATTCCCTCCGACCTCGGGGTGCACGTACTGCACGAGAAGGTCCAGGCCGACGGCGCCGGCGAACTCACCGACACCACGCTGGTGGTCACGTCCGTACGCGGCGGCGTCAGCGGCGGAACGATCGACTCACTGCGCACGCAGGTGGACGTGTCGAAGAAGGATCCGGCGCTCCGACGTCTCGCCGCGTCCCCGTACTCACTGAGCCCCGACCTCTCGAAGGAACCGGATCTCGGCAGGCAATCCGACATGGGCGTGATCAACGGCAAGGACATCGCCCCGGATCTGAAGGGATGGAAAGCGCCCTTCTTCATGGGCCCGTACAACACCCGGATCGTACGGCGCAGCAACGCTCTCCGCGACTGGGCGTACGGCCGGAAGTTCAAGTACCGCGAGGTCATGAACGTCGGAAGCTCACCGCTCACACCGGTCGTCGCGGGTGCGGTGGCGGCCGGACTCGGCGCGATGATCGTCGGGATGGCGGTCCCGCCCACGCGCTACATCCTCGACCGCGTCCTGCCCTCGCCGGGCGACGGACCCAGCGAGGACGCACAGCGCAAGGGTCACTTCACCATCGACCTGTACACGACCACCACCACGGGGGCGCGATACACGTCGCGGGTGAAGGCGAAGGGCGACCCCGGATACAGCGCCACCGCGGTGATGCTCGGCGAATCCGCGTTGAGCCTCGTGCTCGGCGGCGACGCACTGCCGGACGCGGCCGGAGTCCTCACTCCGGCGACGGCACTCGGCGACGTGCTGGTGACACGTCTGCGCGACGCGGGCTTCGAGATTTCCGCGCGAAATTTGTGAGCGATCGGGCGCGTGTGAAGATGACACGCGCCCATCCCTCCCGCTAATGTCGATCCTTGTGCGCGGAGGACCGCGCACGCGACGAGAGACACGGGAGTCCGAGTGAACGGCACGAGCGCGCAGGCAGGCCCCGCGGCCTCGCTCGCCCTCATGCCCTTCTGGCCCTCCCGCCGAGGCCATGCCTTCGACCAGGGATGTTGCTGACCAGCCTGCTCGCTGGTTTGTTGCTGCCCTGACGGTTCGCTCTCTCGGTCGGAGTCTCGATGTTCAAGCTCTTGATTTTCACGCTGGTCGGCGTGGGTGCCCAGTTGGTCGACGGCGCTCTCGGCATGGCCTTCGGCGTGACTGCGACCACCCTGCTCGTGTTCAGCGGCGTCGGGCCTGCGCACGCCAGCGCTGCGGTGCACTTCGCCGAGGTCGGCACCACCCTCGCGTCCGGTGCGTCGCACTGGCGGTTCAAGAACATCGACTGGCCCCTCGTGCTGCGCCTGGGCGTCCCCGGCGCCATCGGCGCATTCCTCGGCGCGACCGTGCTGTCCCAGCTGTCGACGGCGGCCGCGGTCCCCGTGACGTCCACGATCCTGCTGGCGATCGGCGTCTACGTCCTCCTCCGCTTCTCGATCCGCCCGCCGGCCGTCAACGACGCCCGAACCTCTCCGCACACGGCGAAATTCCTCTCGCCGCTCGGACTGTTCGGCGGTTTCATCGACGCGAGCGGCGGCGGCGGTTGGGGTCCGATCACCACCAGCACGCTGCTGTCGCGGGGCAAGACCGCACCGCGCACCGTCATCGGTTCGGTCAGCGCATCGGAGTTCCTGGTGTCTGCCGCGGCGAGCATCGGATTCATCTTCGGCCTGGGCAGCGACTTCTTCGACAACATCCCCATCATCGCGGGCCTGGCCCTCGGCGGCATGCTCGCCGCACCCATCGCCGCGTGGCTCGTCAGCCGGGTGCCCGCGACCCTTCTGGGAACCGGCGTCGGCGGCATCATCATCATCACCAACGCGCAGAAGCTGTTCAAGACGTTCGACGTGGCCGGCGTCGCCGCCGCCCTCGGATACATCGCGCTCGTCTCGGTCTGGGCCGGGTTGCTCGTCGTCGCGTGGCGCCGTTCGCGTCTCAGCGCTGCGGAGGCCGCCGGCGATCTGCACCGGATCGACGCCGACAGCGACACCCCGGCCGAGTCGGAGGCCCCGTCCCTGGAGCCGTCCACCGGCGACAAGGTCTGAGCAACCCTCCCCGCCTCAACTCTGTCGATTCACCGTCGGACATCGCCACACCGCATCCTTACCAGCGGGTAACATTGGCCGTGGTTCATGGCACCTGTCCGGTGCTCCGAAAACGGAACAGTGAGGCTTTT
>NZ_BCWY01000031.1 GCF_001894825.1 Rhodococcus jostii NBRC 16295
GGGTGCTCCCGGGCCGCGTCCCTGTCACGCGCCCTGCGCGGCGGTGGAGTCTGCTCGGACTCGTCGGCGGCACGGCGCGGGCGGGCGGAGCGCGGGGCACGCTGGGCGCGTCGCCGTTCCGACGTGCGTGCGGGCCCGGTCTTGCGTTGCTGCAACAGGAACAGGCGGAGTCCGCCGATCAGCAGCGCCACCACGGTGGCGGCGAGCATCACCGGAAAGCGGTTGACCAGCGGATACGCGACGTTGATCGCCAGGTCTTTCAGCGCGGTGCTGTTCTCGTCCGCGATCAGGCTCTGCCCGAGCGGCACCGCGACGAACAGGATCAGCGGGGGTTGGACGATCGCGGTGAACAGCGCCCGATTGCTGGCAGCCGCCACGGCGAGGACGCAGCCGAGGAAATAGAACGTGGAGAACGCCGCTGTGAGTTCCGTGCCACCAGCCGCATCGACAGCGAATCCGACAAAGGTGACTCCGACGGCCAGGAGAATGACACCCCACCAGGGGAGACCGGGGACCGTAGGGACAATCGACCGCCTGTCGAGCGGCACCCCAGAGCGAGCACGTTGGGTTGCAGACACACAACGACAGTAGCGGCAACTCGTTAACTAGCCTCGTTGGCGTGACCGGTGGAGCCTGAGAGATCCTCGAGATTTGTGCGCCGCGGCCACGAATCGACGGCGCTGACCTCGGTGACGTCGCCGTCGAACACGTCGAGGTCGTGCAGCTTGCGCGCGGTGACTGTGACTCGTGACTCCATCGACGCGACGGTGAGGTTGAACGAGTCGACGGCCTTGCCGAGTTGCGAGCCCAGGCGGTCGAGATGCGCGCCGACGGTGCCCGGCCTCGAATACAGCTCCCGGCCGAGCTGGTGGATCTTCGCGGCGTCCTGAGACAGCGCCTCCTGCCGCCAGGTATGCGCGATGGTCCGCAGCAGGGCGATGAGGGTGGTGGGAGTGGCGAGGATCACGTTCCGGGCAAAGGCGTGCTCGAGCAGCCCGGAGTCGGCGGTCAGGGCGGCGTCGAGGAACGGATCGCCCGGCACGAACAGCACGACGAACTCGGGGGTCGGGTCGAACGACTCCCAGTACGTCTTGTCGGCCAGCTGGTCGATGTGCGTCCGGAGCTGCCGGGCGTGCCGGGTGAGGTGCTGCTCCCGGGCGGCCGGGTCTTCCGTCTGCGCGGCGTCGAGGTAGGCCGCGAACGGGACCTTGGCGTCGACCACGATCTGTTTGCCACCCGCCAGGTACACGAGTAGGTCGGGACGGACACCCTCCTTCGACACCTGGGTGTCGAAGTCGCAGTGCCGGACCATCCCGGCCAGTTCGACCACCCGCTCCAGCTGGATCTCGCCCCACCGGCCCCGGATCTGCGGCGCCCGCAGCGCCGTGACGAGTCTGTTCGTCTGCGTGGACAGCATCTGTGAGGTGCGGTGCATGCCCTCGACCTGCTCACTGAGTCCGGCGTACGCGTGAACCCGGTTGCGTTCGACGTGTCCACCTGTTCCGCCAGGGCACCGACGGCCTCGTGCAGCGGCCCGACCAGTCGTGAGATCTGCTCGCCGATCGCTCCCGAGTGGCGGCGGGCGGAATCCTCGCTGACCGCGCCGAGCGACTGCCGCAGCAGGGCCTCGTTCTCCCGCAGCGCAGCCAGCTGGGCCTCCGCCCGCGCGGCCCGATCGCCGCTCCGCGCCGCGTGCAGCAGCCACCCGAGGGCCGTGCCCGCGGCCAGCGCCAGCAGCATTCCGAGTGCAGCGAGTGCATTCATGGGGCTTATGGTGCACGGCCCCACCGACATGTGGTGCACCGCCCCAGCGACATGTGGGGCACCGCCCCAGCGACAAGTCGAATCGGTCCGGCGCCACGCGGCCGAGGTGTTCGAGGTTGTCGGCGGGGTGCTCTACGGTCTCGGGACATGAGGATCCTGCACACTTCGGACTGGCACATCGGACGCACGTTCCACGGGGTGGACCTGCTCGCCGACCAGGCCCGTGTGCTCGACGCGATCGCTGCGCTCGTCACCGAGCACGGCGTCGACGTCGTCGTCGTCCCGGGAGACGTCTACGACCGTTCGATCCCCAGCGCCGACGCCGTCACCGTGTGCAACCGCGGTTTCGAAGCGATCCGGAACGCTGGCGCGGTCATCGTCGCCACCTCCGGCAACCACGACTCGGCTGCGCGACTCGGCGCGGGCGCCGCGTTCTCCGGGGCCGGCGGACTGCATCTCATGACGACGGTCGCCGGGATCAACTCTCCCGTCGTGCTCGAGGACGCGCACGGTCCGGTCGCGTTCTACGGAATTCCCTATCTCGAGCCCGAGATCACCCGCGCCCAACTGGACGTGCCGACCGCCCGTTCGCACGCCGAGATCCTCGATGCCGCGATGGGCCGCGTCCGCTCCGACCTCGACGCGCGGAACGAGACCGGTGCGCGCACCCGGTCCGTGGTCCTCGCCCACGCGTTCGTCGTGGGAGCCGAGGCCACCGGATCGGAGCGGTCGATCTCCGTCGGCGGTGTCGAGACGGTGTCGGCGTCGGCGTTCGGCGATGTCGACTACGTCGCGCTGGGCCACCTCCACTCACCACAGACCCTCGCCGAGAACATCCGGTATTCGGGCTCGCCGCTGCCGTACTCCTTCGGTGAGCGCACCCACGCCAAGGCCGTGTTCCTCGTGGACCTCGACGCCGACGGACTGCGGGCCGTCGAACGCGTCGATCTGCCCGTGGTCCGCGGTCTGCGGCAACTGACCGGGACGGTGCAGGAGTTGCTCGAGCACGAGTCGTACCGCGACGCCGAGGACTGCTACGTGTCGGCGGTGCTCACCGACCCGGAACGTCCGGTCGACGCCATGCGATCGCTGCAGACCCGATTCCCGTTCGCCGTGCACCTCGAGTGGCAGCGCCCGGACGGTGTCGACGACCTGCGCTACCGCGACAAGGTGCACGGACGCAGCGATCTGCAGATCACGCGCAGCTTCCTCACCGACGTGCGGAGCGAACCGTCGCCCGGCGAGATCCGGCTGGTGGAGGCCGCACTCGGCTTCGCCGACCGGGCCGGCGAGAACACCGCCGAGGTCGTTGCGCTGGAACAGACGGCATGAGGCTGCATCGACTCGAGGTCGAAGCCTTCGGGCCGTTCGCAGGATCCGTGGAAGTCGACTTCGATCGGCTCGGCGCCGATGGCCTCTTCCTGCTGCACGGTCATACCGGCGCCGGTAAGTCGACGGTGCTCGACGCGGTGGCGTTCGCGCTCTACGGCACGGTCCCCGGGGCGCGGAAGGACGGCAAGCGCCTGCTGTCCGACCACGCACCTGCCGGTTCCGTCCCGACGGTGACGCTCGAGGCGACGATCGCGGGCCGGCATCTCCGCCTCGTGCGCAGCCCCGAGTTCGAGCGTCCCAAGCGCCGGGGGTCGGGCACGATCAAGGAGAACGCGAAGGTCACGCTCACCTGGCTCGACGGTCGCGGGGAAAACCTGTCCCGGATCCCCGACGTCGCCGAGGAGGTCGGGCGGCTGATGGGCATGAGCGCCGACCAGTTCTTCCAGGTGGTCCTGCTGCCGCAGGGGGAGTTCGCGAAATTCCTGCGCGCCGACAACGAGGAACGCGGTCAGCTTCTGGAGCGGCTGTTCGACACCACCCGATTCGGGACGGTGGAGGAGTGGTTCCTCGACCGCAGGCGCACCAGTGCCCACGACTTGGACGAGCATCAACGTGCCGTCGAGGTCCTGCTCGCGAGAGTCGCGACAGCCGCCGGCATCGAGGGCGGCGCCGACGCCGATCCGGTGACGTGGGCCCACAAACTCGAAGAACAGGCGCGCGAGACCCGCGACCTTGCCGCGGACGACCTGGAGAAAGCCAAGAGTCAGGCGAAGGTGGCCCGTGACGCGCTCACGGAGGCGCGCCGCGTCTTGGAACTGCAGAACCGCAGGCGGCGAGCCGGGTCGGAACTCGACACCCACGCGGCGGGGGCGGACGGGCGGGCTGTCCTCGTCGCCGAACTGGCCGATGCGCGCCGCGCCGAACCGGTGGCGACGGTGGCACGGGACGCCGACGCCGCGCGCACCAAGGCGGCGGCCTCGGCTCGAAAGGTCGAGGCGATCACCGGCGGACTGCGCTCCACTGCAGGCGGCGCCGATCTCGTGGCGGAGTTGTCGTGGCCACCGACCCCGGACGAACGGGAGCCCATCCGGTCGAGCATCCGGGTCTGGCGGGACGAGATCGTGCGCCTCGACGGGGCACTCGGCGAATCCGTCGCCGCCGACCGGCTCGCCGTCGAACTCGATCGGTTGCGGGCCCGGCAGGTCGAACTCACCGATGCCGGTGATGCACTGTCCCGCGAACGGGACCAACTTCCACTTGCCCTGCGGGAAGCGGAGAAGGCGCTCGACGCCGCCGAGAAGGCCCGCGCCGCACTGCCCGCCCTGGTGGACGCCCGGGACCGCGCGGCCGATGCCGCCTCCGCGGCCGCGGATCTGCGCACCCGCCGCGCCGAGCACGGTCGGCTCGACCGCGCGGTGCTGGGTGCCCGGCAGAAGCATCAGGATGCTCGCGAGCACTGGCTCGATCTGCTGCAACGCCGGATTGCGGGCATGGCCGCGGAACTGGCAGGCAAGCTCGAGGACGGTGTTCCGTGCCAGGTGTGCGGCTCACCCGAGCACCCGCGGCCCGCCGAACCGTCCGAGCTCTCGGTCACGAAGGCCGACGAGGAGGCGGCACGTGCTGCGGAGCAGAAGGCCGCGGCGGCGCTGTCGACCGCCACCGAGAAGCTGGGCGCGGTCGAGCGAGCCATCGACCTGTTGATCCAGCGGGGCGGCGACGGCGACGCGGACGAACTCGTGCAGGCACTCGCGGCCGCTGACACGGCGGTGCGGGAGGCGAGTGCGCTCGCCGATCAGGCCGAGCGCCGGTCCCGATCGCTCACCGCACTGCGCGACCGGGAGAACCAACTACAGGAACGGTCCCGGGAGGTGGGGGTCGACGCCGCCACCGTCGCCGAGAAGATCGCCGCGAGCACGACGCAGCTCGGGGAGATCCGGGCCCGGGTCGCCGAGGCAGCGGGCGACGACCCGAGTGTCGCGGATCGCCGCGCCCGGCTCGAGGCACTCGCCGAGGCCGCATCGGACCTCCTCGACGCGCGCGACGCGGGTGCGGGAGCCGAGTCGGCGGCCCGCGAACTCGCTGCCAAGGCCGACAGCTTTGCCGCGACCGCCGGTTTCGGCAGTGTCGACGACGCCGAGGCCGCGGTCCGCACGGCCGCCCGACAGGGAGAGATCGAGGCCGTTCTCTCCGCGGCACGCGATGCCGAGGTCGGCGCGCGCAGCGTGCTCGACGACCCCGAGGTCGCGGCCGTCGCCGACGCGGATCCCGTGGAACTGGCGTCTGTTCAGCGCGCGCACGACGTGGCGGCGGAGGTCGTGAACGTCGCCGTCGCGGCGGCGTCCGACGCGGAGCGACGGCTGCTCGACCTCGAACGGTACGTCGGTCAGCTCGACAAGGCTGCCGAGGCGATCGCTCCGCTGCAGGCCGCGCACGAGGAACTGGCCGCGCTGGCCGAGGTCATCGCAGGCCGTGGCCAGAACTCCCGCAAGATGTCGCTGCGGTCGTACGTGCTGGCCGCCCGGCTGGAGGAGGTGGCGGTCTCGGCGTCGGCGCGGCTCGGCCGGATGTCGTCGGGGCGATACGAATTCGTCCACAGTGACGAGGCCGGTCCGCGAGGCCGGCGCGGCGGACTGGGGTTGGACATTCGCGACGACTACACCGGGGTGGTGCGGTCGGCCAAGACCCTGTCCGGTGGGGAGTCGTTCCTGGCGTCCCTGTCGTTGGCGCTCGGTCTCGCCGATGTCGTCGCTGCGGAATCGGGGGGCGTCGTGCTCGACACGATGTTCATCGACGAGGGATTCGGCACGCTCGATGCGGACACCCTCGACTCGGTGATGGGTGTCCTCGACGAGCTTCGTGACGGCGGACGGGTGGTCGGGATCGTCAGTCACGTCGACGAGATGCGTCAGCGAATCCCGAGCCGCCTGCACGTGATTCGCGGACGCACCGGCTCCACCGTGGAGGTCGTCGCCGGCTGACCGCCGGGTCAGTCCGCCTTCGGGGCGACGGCGGCTCGGTCGACGGTGACGCCTTCCTGTTCGGCGTCACCGAGATCTTCGTCCGCGGCGACGGAGTCGGCGATGTTGCTCTCGGCGCTGTGCGCGTCGATCTGTTCACCGATGTAGCGCACGACCACGGCGGCGACCGCGGCGGCGGGCACCGCGAGGAAGGCGCCCACGATCCCGAACACGGAGCCGCCGGCGGTGACGGCGAGCAGAACCACGACGGCGTGCAGTTTCATGCTCTTGCTCTGCAGAACGGGCTGCAGCACGTTGCCCTCGATCTGTTGCACCACGATGATGATGATCAGCACGATCACCGCGGTGGTGAGGCCGTTGGCGACGAGCGCGACGAGCACGGCGAGCGCGCCGGCGACGAACGCACCGACGATCGGGACGAAGCCACCGATGAACGTCAGGATCGCGAGGACCGGTGCGAGTGGCACCCCGAGAATCAGCAGTCCGGCGCCGATGAACACGGCGTCGATGAGGCTGACCAGCGCCTGGGTCCGGATGAATCCGCCGAGCGTGTCCCACATGCGGCCCAGCACCACTTCGAGGTGTCGACCCGCGCGGCCGCCGCTGATGGAGTGCAGCCACGGGATGAAGCGGGGGCCGTCCTTGATGAAGAAGAAGGACAGGACCAGCACGAGGCCGAGCGTGATCAGCAGGGAGCTGGCGGTGCTGACACCGGTGAACACACCGGAGGCGATGACCGTTCCACTCTCCTGGACCTTCACGATGATGGTGTGGATGCCCTGGTCGATCTGATCGTCCTGGAGGTTGATCGGCGGGCCCTTCAACCAGTCCTGAACCTGGTTGATGCCCTGGGTGGCCTTGTTGGCCAGCTCGGGGGCCTGGCGGACGACCGAGGGCACGATGCCCGCGATGATCCCGGCGACGACGGCGATGAACACGACGAGCGTCGTCGCAGCGGCCGCCGCCGGGGGGATACGCCGTTTCGTCATCGCCCGCGTCGGCGGCCACAGCACCGTGCACACCACGACGGCCAGGAGCACGGGGAGGACGATCACCCACAGCTTCTCGATGATCCACCCGAACAACAACGCGCCCAGCGCGATCGCGACGAGGACCAGCGACCACTTGGCCAGCCACATCGCTCCCACCCCGATGAGGTGCCCGCGGTCCGGTTTCGTGACTGCGGTCCCGGACGGTGCCGGGGTTTCCTTCTCCGTCACAGATGGTCCTCCCTGCCGTGTCTGCTCAGCCGATCAGTACCGACAGTACTGGGGGTCGGCGGGGCGGCACGGTGAGGTCAGCAGCAGCGGGCACCCGGGTTGGCGTCGGCGTCCGCGTAGCGCGCTTTCCAGTACTCGCGCTCGGTCGGCACCTCCGCGTCCGGGTGGTTCCGGCGGAGATGCTCGACGTACCTGCTGTAGTCGTGATCGCCCATCAGCGATCCCGTCCACCACCACGCGGCCCGCACCGCGCCGACCACCTTATTCATCATGGTGATGCGCCCTGTCCGTATGGGTGTGTGCCGCGCCGGGTGCGCGGACCGCACCCGAAGCGATCAGTTCGTTCCATTCCTTGTCGAGTGCCTTCTCGGCGGCGGTGGGGACGAACCCGGCCGGGGCGAAGATCTTCGACGGTTCCTCGGGTGACTCGGTGGTCGGGAGTCCGCCGGCCCGGAACGCCTTGATGCACACGAGCGCTCCGGCCACCACGACGACGAGGACGAGTCCGGCGAAGACGATCGACAGGGTGCCCTGGATGAACGTGTTGCGGATGACGGCGTCGATCGCCTCGGGTGTCTTGGCCGATCCGAAACTGGTCTTACCGGCTTCCTTCGCCTCCTTGAACGCGGCGTGCTGGGACCAGTAACCGACGGACGTGTTGGCAGAGAAGATCTTCTGCCAGGACGCGGTCATGGTCACGATGAGATCCCAGACGAGGGGCACACCGGGAATCCATGCCCATTTGAAGAGGCCCTTCTTCATGACGACGGCGAGGACCACGGTGAGGGCGATCGCGGCGAGCAACTGGTTCGCGATGCCGAAGAGCGGGAAGAGGGTGTTGATTCCGCCGAGCGGGTCGGTGACGCCCATCAGGAGGATGGCGCCCCACAGGCCGACGACGGCCAGCGAGCACACCCAGGCCCCGACCCGCCACGACGGATCCTTGAACCTGCGGGCGGGGCCGCCGAAATTGCCGAGCGAGTCGGACAGCATGAACCGGGCGACACGGGTACCGGCGTCGACGGTGGTGAGGATGAACAGCGCCTCGAACATGATCGCGAAGTGGTACCAGAACGCCTTGAGGGCGGCGCCGCCGAGGAATTGGCTGAGCACCTGCGACATGCCGAACGCGAGGGTGGGCGCACCGCCGGTGCGCGAGATGATCGACTCCTCGTCCACCCCCGCCGCGGCCTGCGAGAGGGTGTCCGCGCTGATGTTCGGGCTGGACAGTCCGAGACTGTTCACATACGCGGCGGCCGTCTCCGGGGTTCCACCGGTGAGGGTGGCCGGGGCGTTCAGCGCGAAGTACAGGTGCTGGTCGATGATGCACGCGGTGACGAGCGCCATGATCGCGACGAACGACTCGGTGAGCATGCCCCCGTAGCCGATCAGGCGGGTCTGCTTCTCCTTCTGCAGCAGTTTGGGAGTGGTGCCGGAGGCGATCAGGGCGTGGAAGCCGGACAGTGCGCCGCACGCGATGGTGATGAACAGGAACGGGAACAGCGAACCGGCGAACGCGGGACCGTTGCCCTGGATGGCGAAGGTGGTGACGTCGGGCATCTGAATCGTGGGTCGTGCGACCAGGATGCCGATGGCGAGCAGGAGGATCGTGCCGATCTTCATGAACGTCGACAGGTAGTCGCGCGGGGCCAGGAGTAGCCACACGGGCAGGACGGATGCGGCGAAGCCGTAGGCGATCATCAGCCAGGCGATGGTGACCTTGGACAGCGTGAACCAGTCGGCGCCCCACCCGGTGTCGGCCACCCAACCGCCCGACACGATGGCCAGGAGCAGCAGCACGACGCCGATCAGCGACACCTCGGCGACCTTGCCGGGGCGCAGGTAGCGGAGGTAGACGCCCATGAAGAGGGCGATCGGGATGGTCATGGCGATGGAGAAGACGCCCCAGGGGCTTTCCGCGAGCGCATTGACGACGACGAGGGCGAGCACCGCGATGAGGATGATCATGATCACGAACACGCCGATCATGGCGGCGACACCGCCGACGACGCCAAGTTCGTCGCGGGCCATCTGACCGAGACTGCGTCCGCGGCGTTTCGTCGAGATCCACAGGACGAGGAAGTCCTGGACGGCCCCGGCGAAGACGACACCGATGATGATCCACAGCGTGCCGGGCAGGTATCCCATCTGCGCGGCGAGGACGGGGCCGACGAGCGGGCCCGCGCCGGCGATGGCGGCGAAGTGGTGCCCGAACAGCACCCGCCGATCCGTCGGCATGTAATCCTTGCCGTTTTCGAGGATCTCGGCGGGAGTGGCGCGGTCGTCGCGGGGTTGAACGATCTTGCGCTCGATCAGGCGCGCGTAGAAGCGGTACGCGATGAGATACGTGCAGACGGCGGCCACCACGAACCAGACGGCGTTGATGTTCTCGCCGCGCACGAACGCGATCATCACCCAGGCGATACCGCCGAGAAGGCCGAGGACGGCGAACACGATTCGTGCCGTCGGTGAGATGGGGGTGCGGTCCACGACGCCCACCGGTGGCAGATCCGGATCCGTCTTCAGGTACTCGACCTCGGATTCGGGGGCGGCTCTCAGGGCCATCGCGAACTCCTTCCCAACGTCCCCGTACTCATTGTGTGGCAGGAGGACCGCTGTCGACAGATGCCACATCTTTTGTGGCCCCCGTCACCCTATTGCGCCGACGTTCCGTTCGACGAAAAAACGACGTCAGAAGCGAGTCGAGTCGGCATCGATCCAGTCGGTGAGCCAGTCGGAGGGCGGATCCTCGAGCAGTTCGCCCGGCATCAGCCACTCGTACAGTTCGGCGTAGGTGCGGGTGGTGACCCCGTCGATGCGGCGGTTGAGCATCGCCGGGGTCAGTTGGTCGAAGCTGTCGAGGCCCATCGACGCCACCATCTGCTGGGCGCCGGCCACCGTCGACTTCTGGAACCGGAACACCCTGGCCGCCTTGTCGGGGACGTCGAGCGCGCGGGTCCGTGCCGGGTCCTGGGTCGTCACGCCGACCGGGCAGCGGTTGGTGTGGCACATCTGTGCCTGGATGCATCCGACGGCGAACATCATGGCGCGGGCGGCGAGGGTGAAGTCGGCGCCCTGGATGATTCTCTTGACGATGTCGGATGCGCTGGCGACCTTCCCGGAGGCGCCGATCTTGATGCGGTCCCGCAGGCCCGTGCCCGTCAGCGCGTTGTGCACCAGCATCAGCCCCTCGGTGAGGGGCATGCCCATGTTGTCCTCGAATTCCACTGGACCTGCGCCGGTTCCGCCCTCCGAACCGTCGACGATGACGAAGTCCACGGTGATGTCGCGTTCGAGCATCGCCTTGCAGATGCCGAGGAATTCGATGCGCGATCCGACGCAGAGCTTGAACCCGACGGGTTTGCCGCCGGACAGCCGTCGGAGGGTGACGACGAAGTCGATCAGCTCGTTCGGGGTGGAGAACTCGGTGTGGGCGGGCGGCGAGATCACCGTCTTCCCGGCGGGCACACCGCGTGTCTCGGCGATCTCCCGCGACACCTTGGCGCCGGGCAGCACACCGCCGAGGCCCGGTTTGGCACCCTGGGACAGCTTGATCGAGATCGCCTTCACCTGGTCGAGCACCGCGTGTTCGGCGAACGTGCCGGGGTCGAAACTGCCGTCCTCGGTGCGGCAGCCGAAGTAGCCGGACGCGATCTCCCAGATCAGGTCGCCGCCGTGCTTGCGGTGGTAAGGGCTGATGGCACCTTCGCCGGTGTCGTGCGCGAACCCACCCCGCGCCGCGCCGGCGTTGAGAGCTTCGATGGCGTTGGCGGACAGCGAGCCGAAACTCATCGCCGACACGTTGAGGAGGGCGATGTCGTAGGGGTGTGTGCAGTCGGGGCCGCCGAGACGCACGGTGGGCTGTTCCTGCGGTGCCATTCTCGCTCGCAGCGAATGGACCATGAACTCGTAGCCGACGGCGTGCACGTCCCGCTCGGTGCCGAAGGGCTCCTCGGCGAGTGTGCCCTTCGCGCGCTCGTAGACGAGGTCGCGGGTGTCGCGGTCGAAGGGGGTTCCGTCCGTGGACGATTCGACGAAGTACTGCTGGATCTCGGGGCGGATCTTCTCGAGCAGGAACCGCGCGTGCCCCAGGACCGGGTAGTTCCGCAGGATGCTGTGCCGGCGTTGCAGCAGATCCCACGTCCCGAGGGCCGCCAGCGCGAGAAGGACGACCGCGCCGAACCACCACGCGGTCGCCACACCGAGGGTCAGGGCGAGCGCACCCAGTCCGAGGATCCATATCGCGAGGACGATCAGCCAGCGGGTCACTCGCTGAGACTAAGACCTCACGTGAGTGCCGACGCGTACTCCGGTGCACTTTCCCACTCACATGGGGAGCGGGGTGCGATAGTGGACGCACGAGGTCAGCTGCCAGGACAGGGGGATGTTCATGACGGAGTCACCGAACAATCCGGAATCGTCGAGCAATCCGGTGCCGCCGACGCCCGGCGACACGGGCGCGTACGGCTACCAGTATCCGTCGCAACCCCAGCACCCCCAGCAGTCGCAGCCGTATCCGGGCCAGTACGGCCCGCCGCCGCTGCCGCCGTCGAACGCCGGGTGGGCGGTGGCCGCCGTGCTGTTCTTCTGGCCGCTCGCGTTCGCCGCGTTCAACCACGTCCACGACGTCTACCCGAAGTGGGCGATGGGCGACTACCCGGGCGCCCAGTACGCGTCCGACCGCGCCAAGGCGCTCGGCAAGATCGCCCTCTGGATCTGGGTGGCGCTGATCGTCGTCTTCGTGATCGGGTACGCCATCCTGATCGTCGCGCTGGTCGCGAACAGCAATACTTCGAGCTGGTGAGGCCGATGGTCGTTGATATGGCCCCGACGCCGTAGAATCCAACGACCGTGAGCCTTACCCTCGGAATCGTCGGACTGCCCAACGTCGGCAAGTCCACCTTGTTCAATGCGCTGACCAACAACGACGTGCTGGCCGCGAACTACCCGTTCGCGACCATCGAACCCAACGTCGGCCTGGTCGAACTGCCCGATCCGCGGCTGTCCGCGCTCGCCGAGATCTTCGGTTCCGAGCGCATCCTGCCCGCGACGGTGTCGTTCGTCGACATCGCCGGCATCGTTAAGGGCGCCTCCGAGGGCGCCGGCCTGGGCAACAAGTTCCTCGCCAACATCCGCGAGGCTGACGCAATCTGCCAGGTGGTTCGCGTGTTCAACGACGACGACGTCGTGCACGTCGACGGCCGCGTCGACCCGGCATCCGACATCGAGGTGATCGAGACCGAGCTCGTCATCGCCGACATGCAGACGCTGGAGAAGGCTCTGCCGCGTCTGGAGAAGGAAGCGAAGAAGAACAAGGAACTCAAGCCGATCCACGAGGAGGCGCTGAAGGCGCAGGACTTCCTCAACGAAGGCAAGACCCTGTTCGGCGCGAAGGACAAGCTGGACTTCTCGCTGCTGCGCGAGCTGAGCCTGCTCACCACCAAGCCGTTCCTGTACGTGTTCAACGCCGACGAGGCCGTGCTCACCGACGAAGCGAAGGTCGCCGAACTGCGCGCCTCCGTCGCCCCCGCCGACTCCGTGTTCCTCGACGCGAAGGTCGAGCAGGAACTGCTCGAGCTGGACGAGGAGGACCGGCAGGAAATGCTCGATTCCATCGGGCAGTCCGAGCCCGGCCTGCACGCACTCGCCCGCACCGGCTTCCACACCCTCGGCCTGCAGACCTACCTCACCGCAGGTCCCAAGGAATCCCGCGCCTGGACCATCCACAAGGGCGACACCGCCCCGCAGGCCGCCGGCGTCATCCACACCGACTTCGAGCGCGGCTTCATCAAGGCCGAAATCGTCTCCTTCGACGACCTCGTCGCCGCCGGATCCATGGCCGCCGCCAAGGCAGCGGGCAAGGTCCGGATGGAGGGCAAGGACTACATCATGGCCGACGGCGACGTGGTGGAGTTCCGCTTCAACGTCTGACGGCGGTTCCTCGCACGAGGACGCCGACGACGCCTGCGCCGACGAGGGAGATCAGCCCCATTGTGACGGCCGCATGGTTCCAGCCCGTCACCATGCCGTCGACGGTGCCTGCCGGGTCGAGGGCGATGATGCTGACGACGGTGACGCCGATGGACGAGCCGAGGTAGCGGGCGGTGTTGTTGGCGCCGCTGCCGAGTCCGCCCTGATCGGCGGGCACGCTGGCGACGGCTTGGCGTCCGAGGCCGGCGTTGAGCAGTCCGCTGGCGACGCCGGCGAGCAGTAGTCCCGGGACCAGACGCAGCAGGGACGAGTCGGGGGAGAGGCCTGTCATCGTGAGCATGGCGACGCCGACACCGGCGAGTCCGAGGACCAGTTGCGGTGATCCGGCGAGCCGAGCCGGGAGTTTCCGCGCCAGCAGTGATGCCACGACGCTGGTGCCCGACCACAGGCCGATCACACCGGCGGCGGTCAGTGTGCTGACGTGCATCGTCTTGACCAGGAACGTGCACGCGAACGACATCAGCCCGATGATGCCCGCGCCGGTCGCGAGGGCGGCGAGGGTGGCGGCGAGGAAGTCGCGTCGGCGGAACAGGTCGAGGTCGAGCATCGGGAAGGGCCGTCGCCGCTCGACGCCGACGAAGGCGATCGTGAACACGGCGGCGCCGACGCCGCACAGCACGGTGGCGGCGGTGTTGCCCTGCCTGCCCTCGACGAGTGCGACGAGAACGAGGACCATCGCGGCGCACAGCGTGACGGCCCCCGGGACGTCGATCCGCTTCGGGACCGCCGATCGTGACTCGGCGAGTGCTCGGGTGGCGACCTGACCGATCACGAGCGATGCGACGGCAAGGGCCCCGTACAGGCCGCGCCACCATCCGGCGAGATCGAGAAGACCGGCGAGCACGGGACCGACGGCGATGCCGGCTCCGACGCTGGCACCCCAGATCCCGCTCGCCGTGGCGCGGGCCGCCGGGGTGGTGAAGGCGTGCGCGACGGCACCGAGGCTGGCGGCGATCAGCGCGGCGCCCGCGACTCCCTGGATCAGTCGCCCGACGATGAACAGGACCGGTTCCTGGCTCACTGCCCCGATGATCGCGCCGAGGGCGAGAAGCCATGCTCCCCAATGGAACACCCGGCGTCGGCCGTAGTCGTCGGCGAGCGCCCCCGCGGTCAGCAGGACCGCGGCGAGGCCCACGCTCATCGAACTGAGAATCCACGTCTGCGCCGCCGGGCCGGCCGACAGGGCCGCGGCCACGGTGGGCATGTTGCCGAGCGGGGCGCAGAACGCGACCAGGGCGACGAACGTCCCGAGTGACGCGACGGACAGGGTGGTGCCCGCGCGGGGCGAGCGTTCTCGGATCGGCGCGGCAACCGTGGTTGGTCTGTTCACAAGACTGAACTTAGAACTAATTTGGTCTGGTGACAAGACTGAATTGCGCTAGCATGTGGAGATGGCACTGGGAACCGGGTACTCGCAGCAGAACTGCAACCTCGCTCGCGCCCTCGAAGTGGTGGGCGAGCGGTGGACGATGCTGGTGCTGCGCGACTGCTTCTACGGCGTCCGTCGCTTCAGTGATCTGCTCGCCCATCTCGACATCTCGCGCGCCGTCCTGACGGATCGGTTGACCGCTCTCGTCGAGGCTGGAGTGCTCGTTCGCGTGACCGACGGCGGCCATCCCGAGTACGAACTCACCGAGTCCGGAAGAGCGCTGTGGCCGAGCGTCTATGCGCTCTCGCAGTGGGGTGAGCAGTACGCGTCGCCCGGCAGCTACCCCGGTCGGGTCTTCTCGCACGTGGACTGCGGGACGCAACTCGATCGTTTCGGGCGGTGCCCCGACTGCGGAACGATCCCGGGTCCGGAAGACCTGGTGGTCGCGCCGGGGCCGGGCGAGGCCCTCCGTCCGCGGGGCGACGCCGTCGCCGTGGCGCTGCGTGAGCCCCGCCGGATGCTCACCCCGCTGCGTCCGCGCAGCGACGGCGCGAACCTCACGCCGCGACGCGCAGGGGCGCGTCGAACGTCGCCCGTACCTGCAGCCACTGGGCGAGGACCTGGCATCCGGTGAGCCCGCTGGCGTCGAGTGGTTCGCTGGCGTAGGCGATGTGCCGCCCGCCCCGCGCGTTGACGACGCGCACACCGCGCCAGGCCAGGCGCGGTGGGAGATAGCCGAGCACCTCATTCACGGCGGTCCGTAGGCGCCGCAGGTCGGTGCGCCACTGCCGGGGGCTGACGCGCGTCTTGCCTGCGTTCTGGAAGCTGTTGTGGCGGAGCAATACCCATGTGTGCGCGAGCCACGTCCGCAGGGTGCGGAACGACATCGACCGGGTGAGGTCCGCGATGTCGCGCACATAGCTGTCTTCGCTGGCATTGCAGATCATGTCGTCCGGGTGCGCGATCCACTGGACCGGCACGGAGTCGGGGATCGGCGCTCCGACGCCGGCGACGCCCCGCCCGCTGCACCCCGGCACCGCTCCCGCGGGTTGTTCGGGGTCGGAGACGAGACCGACGGCGGAAACGTTGTCGGCGCGAAGGGCTCCCGTGGCGATCTGCCCGAGCACCTCACGGATCACCGTGCATCCCTGCGAGTAGCCGATCAGCATGACCGGTCCGGGCGCGTCCTCGATCGCGTCGATCAACCGTTCCACACCGACCTCGGTGCTCTGCCGGTAGCTGAGCCCGCCCGCCGCGACCGGCCCGTACGACGCCGGATACCCGACCCAACGGGACGCGAAGCGCTCGTCGAGGGCGCCGGTGACCTCACTCAGCAGCCCGGAGACGTGGCGCCGGTGGTCGTCGGGGTGGGACTCGCCGGTGCCACCGACTGCGAGAACGGTCACCTGGGACATGGCTTCGATCATGCCGATCGAGAGTAAGGATCCGTTCGGTCGAGCCTGAGAAGTTCCTGGCAATCGAGTGGGCGAGGGGTGTCAGCCGACTGCAAGTGCGATCTGCGCCACCAGTGGGGGCACGGTCTGGGAGAGTGCGCCGGCGACGCCGTCGCCGCGCCGGCGGCTGAGCGCCATGCGGTCCGAGACGGCCAGCGCGATGCCCGCCAGGAACATGAAGATGCAGGTGTAGACGACGAGGGTGCGGCCCGGAGTGTCGTGACCGGACCACCACGGGATGACGCCGGCGACGGCTCCGGAGGCGAGAAACAGATTGTAGAAACCGACGTTGAATGCCCACAGGTGGGCGGCATGCACGTCGCTGCTCGGGATCCGGAAAATGCCCTCGTGCACCGACGGCCGGCGGAACAGGAACGACTCCCACACGAACGCCAGCAGGTGCACTCCCGCGGCGATCAGGGTGACGATCTGCGCTACGAGGATCATGACGCACCCGCCCCGGTCCCGAGTGCGACGCCGTAGCGGTCGGCGGCCTCGTGCAGCAGTCGGGCCACTTCCTCCGGCGCGTGGCCGTGTCCGACCGCGTCGAGTTCGGCGAAGAAGCCACTGTTGGACGCCCCGGCGACGACGAGGAGGAAGTCGGCGGACTCGGAGAGGGCCGTGAACGTATTCATCGTCCCCGCCTCGATGACGATGGTTTCTCCCGGCGCGAGTTCGTATCCGGTGTCCCCCGCCTGGACGAGAATCCGGCCGCGCAGCACGTGATACGACTTCGACCACGGCTCGGAGTGGAGCGGGGCGGGCGCTCCGCGGGGTGCTTCGACGAGGAACATTTCGTACGCGCCGCCGGCGTGACCGCCGCCGACCAGGACCGTGATGTCGGCGTCCGGCACGGTGAGGCGGCGGCCGTCGCCTGCTCTGACTACGTGAACGTTGGTGGACATACTGCGACGCTATGACCGGCACGCGCCGCGGCCCATCCCCGAAATCTGGGATGGTGGTGTGCCTGTGACCAGCGCATACTGTGTTCATGCTGGAGGTCCGGGCGGAGAAGCTGCGCCGCGAGGTACTCGCCTTCGCGGGAGTGGGCGCAGGTGTCACGCAACTCCACGAGCGCGCCATCGAACTGGTCGGTGACACGGTGCGCAGCGATCTGACGTGCTGGGCGATGCTCGACCCGGAGACGCTCGCGATCAGTTCGATGACCAGCGGACGCTGCCGGATACCGCAGCAGTACGAACCTCTGCTCGCCGAATCGGAGTACAACGGCGACGATCCGGGGACATTCGCCGAACTCGCCCGCAGCGGCCGCACCGTCACCAGGGCCTCGGATCTGCCCGCCGCCGAGGTCGCGCACAGCCTCCGGCACGGCGGGGTCTGGGGTCCGCTGGGGCTCGGCAATGAGGTCCGCATCGTGTTCCGCGTCGACGGTGTGTGCTGGGGCGCAGCCGGATTCGTGCGGTCCGCGCCGGATTTCACCGACCGCGACCTCGAGTTCCTGACGCTCGTTGCCCCCGGGTTGGCAGCCGCGACACGGGCCGCATCCGTGCACGCCCCGGCGGTCTCCGGCGACGGCGACCAGGGTCCGGCAGTGGTGCTCACGGATGCGGCGGGTGATCCGGTTGCGCTGACGGCCGCCGCCCGCGGCTGGCAGGACCGATTCGACGAAGTCGCCCCGGGGAGGCTGACGGTGGTGCTGCGGGCCGCGACCTTCGGCGCGCGTTCCAGCCCTTCGGGAATCTTCAAAGCGCGGGTCCGCGACGCGGAGGGCGGCTGGATTCTGGTGCGCGCCACCACCTTGATCGGCGGCGACGAACCGCAGACGGTGGTCACCCTCGAACCCGCCGTCGGCGGCGAGCTCACCGGGTTGCTGCTCGCGGCCTACGCGGTGACCGCACGCGAACGGGACGTGTGCGCGGACGTACTGGCCGGCTATGCGACGTCCGAGATCGCCGACCGCCGTGGGATCACGGTGAACACCGTCCAGGACCACCTGAAATCGGTCTACGCGAAGGCCGGGGTCCGCAGCCGCGCGGAACTCGCCGCGCGGCTGCGGACCGGTCGCGAGAACTAGCTCACGACCCGGTGGTGCCGGTTGCCAGCGACGAACACGCCTCCTGCGCGGCCGCCCACGTCGCGCTGTCGACCCCGGGAGGAGCGGCCGACGCGTCCGGCGTGGCACCCTGCGACGGGGCGGAACCGTCGCCGCCGTCGGGTGGAGTCATCTCACCGCTCGGCGGCGCCATCCCGGCCTGTCCGCCGCCGGCACCCGCCTGGTCGGGTGGCGCGGGCACGCCATTCTCCTCCAGGCAGGCCTGGAGTTCGTCGCTCATCGCCGCGGGCGGGGCGCCGCCCTCCACGACCGTGCTGCCGGTGTCGGTCGACGAAGCGCCGGACGTGGACTCGCCCGAACTACACGCGACGACGGAACATGCGAGACCTGCCGCCATCGCCGCTCCGCCGAGGCCGCGAACCAATTGTGAACGCATGATCGATGCCGTCCCTTCTGTGAGTGAGTCACCACTACACCGCGGGAAGCTGGGAGAACATTGCGTGCACGCTGGAAGGTCGCTGTCAGCGTGGTTCGGGTCGCTCCTGGTAGCACTTGAATTCCAGAGCCAGGCGACCCCGCCCGTGCGTCATCGAGCGCAGGGCGACGGGGTAGTCGGTGATCTCGCTCGTCGGGACGGAGGCGATGACGGTGACCTCGCCGTCGCCCGCCGGTTCGGTGCCCTCGATCTGGCCGCGCCGTCGTCCGAGATCGGCCATCACGTCACCCTGCAGCGCCGAGGGCACCGTGACCTCGACGTGGTCGACGGGTTCGAGCACGAGAGTGCCGACCTTGTCGATGGCGGCGCGGAGGGCGAGCGCGCCCGCCATCCTGAAGCTGAAGTCGTCGGAGTCGACCGAGTGGTGCTTGCCGTCGAGGACGGTGGCCCTCAGGTCGACGAGCGGAAACCCGTGCCGGCCTCCGCGTCCCATCGATTCGGCGATCCCCTTCCCGACCGCCGGAATGAGCGACTTGGGAATCACACCACCACGGGTCGCGTCGACGAAGTCGTAGCCCTCGTCACGGGGGAGCGGCTCGAACCGGACCGTCGCCACCCCGAACTGGCCGTGCCCGCCGCTCTGCTTCTTGTGACGGCCCTCCGTCTCCACCGGACCGAGCAGTGTCTCGCGATACGCGATCTTGACCGGTTCGGTCTGGAGCGTGATGCCGTACCGGCGCTTCAACCGGGTCAGCGCCACCTGCACGTGCACGTCGCCGGCACCCCGGACCACCGTTTGGTGGGTTTCGCTGTCGCGGGACACTTCCAGCGTCGGGTCGTCGCTGACCAGTTCGGACAGGGCGGTCGCGAGTTTGTCCTCGTCGCCCGCGCTCTCGGCGGCCACCGCGATCCCGTACACGGGACGTCGGTGCTGGATCGGCGGCACCGACAGCGACGAGCCGACCGGCGCGAGCGTGTCACCCGTCGCGACGTCGGTGAGTTTGATGGCCCCGACGATGTCGCCCGCCTCTGCCGTGCCGATCGCGGTGTGTTTGCTGCCGAGGACGCGAAGGAGATTGTGCAGACGCTCCTTAGCACCGGTGCGCTGGTTCACGAGGACGTCGTCGGCGTGCACGGTGCCGGACAGGATCTTCATCAACGCCACCTGCCCGACGTATTCGTCGGTCTGCGTCTTGAAGACATACGCCAGCGGATCGCCGGACGGATCACACCCCACCTCGGCGACCCCGTCACCGCGAACCTCGATTCCCGGCACCTCCGACGGGGCCGGCGCGATCCGGCACACGAAGTCGAGCAACCGGTCGACGGCGATCGCATCGACGGCGGACCCGCACAGCACCGGCCACAGCGAGCCGGCGGCGAAACCGGCGCGGAGGGCGTGCTCGAGTTCGGCGACGGCGATGTCCTCCCCGTCGAGATACTTCGAGAGCAGGTCGTCCTCGATCTCGACGACGTCCTCCACGAGGTGCTCGTGCTGTTCGTGCTCGCGGTCCGCGATGTCGGCGGGCAGTTCGTCGCTCGTGTTCGCCGACCCGCTGTCGTAGAGGATGACGTGTTCGGTGAGCAGATCGGCGACCCCTGTGAACGCCGACGCCTCGCCGACAGGCAGGTCGACCGGCTCGACCCCGGACCCGAAATGGTCGCGGATCCCGGACAGGACGACGTCGAACGACGCCCGCTCCTTGTCCATCTTGTTCACGAACAGGATGCGCGGGATGGAACGCTCGCCGGCCGCCTGCCACAGCAACTCGTCGTTCACCTGCAGACCGCTGACTCCGTCGATCACGAACACGGCGACGTCGGCGACGCGGAGTGCGGTCGTCGCGTCGCCGACGAAATCGGCGTAACCCGGCGGGTCGAGGAGATTGATCCGGTAATCGCCCCACGAGAACGAGGCCAGGCCGAGCGCCAGCGACTGCGTGCGGTCGTGCTCTTCCGGCTGGGTGTCGAGCACGGTGTTGCCGCTCTCGACGCGGCCGGGCCGCGTGACGACACCGGCGCGGTACAGCATCGCCTCCGCGAGTGTGGTCTTCCCGTTGCCCTGATGTCCCACCAGGGCGATATTGCGGATCAGATCGGTCTCGGTCGTCACGGCTTCCCCCACCACAGCACTGTCGTATGGGTCGTCCCCGACGATACCGCGCGCGCGACCGGCGGTGAGGCGTTATCTTCTGTGCGCAGACCCCCGAGACCCGAACGGAGACCGACATGGCAGCGGACGAGTTCCTCGTCGAACGTTCCACCGTCATCGATGCGAGCCCCGAGGTCGTTCAGCCATTGCTCGACAACTTCCGGCAGTGGCAGTCGTGGTCGCCGTGGGAAGACGTCGATCCGAACCTGAAGCGCACGTACACCGGCCCGGAGTCGGGCGTCGGCGCCGCCTACGCCTGGGAGGGCAACCGCAAGGCGGGCGCGGGATCGATGGTGATCACCGAGTCGGTGCCCGGCTCGAAGGTCGTGCTGGACCTGAAGTTCCTCAAACCGTTCAAGGCGGACAACGTCACGACGTTCCTCCTCGAGCCGAACAGCGCCGGGACCACCGTCCGCTGGCAGATGACCGGCAAGACCAACCGGTTCTTCAAGATCCTCGGCGCCGTCTTTCCGATGGACAAGATGGTGGGCAAGGACTTCGAGAAGGGCCTCGCACAGCTGAAGGCTGAGGCGGAGGAGCGTTAGCGGTCCTGCCCGGTCGTCAATTCGAGATCGGTCATGGTCCTGAATCGCGGTGTGCCGTCGCCGCCGTCGGTGGCCTGTTCCATCACGAGGCGGGCGGCCCGCCCCTTCAGGTGGAGCGTCGCCACCTGATCGCCGAAGAACGGTCCGGCGAGCTTGGACCAGTCGATCGGGACGGGCGGCACCCGCGACACCCGGCCGAGGATGAAACGCACCGTCTTCTCGGTGGCGCGACGCCACGAGATCCGGAACGTCACTTTCATCGCAGCCGGAACGTAGTTGTGCAGGGGAGAGCACGTCAGCTGATAGACGAGTGACTGCACCGGCTCGGAGTAGTGCGCCTGCGCGGCGTACGCGTGGTGGACGTCGCCGGACAGCACCGAGATGGTGGACGGCGCCCGGCCGCCGGGACCCGATCTATGTCCCCGTCCGACCTCGGCGAATAGGCGGGCGAGGCGGTCGAACGAATCGCGAAACGCCGCCCAGTGCTCCAGGTCTGCGCCCCGCCGGATCTTCTCGGCCCAGGCTGCGACGCGTGGGCCACGCGATCCGCCGGCGAGGCGTTCGTTCCAGGATTCCAGGTCGTGCAGGGCGCGGGGCAGCAGCCACGGCAGCGACGTTCCGACGAGCAGATGGTCGTAGTCGCCCTCGGTCTGATTCTCGATCCATGAGAATTCGAGGTCGGACACCATTTCGCGGCGACCTCCGGCGAGGACGCGACCGCACCGCGAGTCGATGACGAGGAGTCTCGCGACCCCGAGGTCCCGGCGGTACGACCATTGCGTGCCCTTGGCCCCGTCCGCTTCCTCGTCGGCGGCGGACGCGAACTCGCGGAGCATCGGCTCGACGTCTCCGCCGTCCTTCCGAACCCGTTGATACAGTTCGTTTTCGGCCAGGTCGCTCGGCGCAAGATTCCCGAGGTGCTGATAGACCCAGTACGAGGACAGTGCGCCCACGATGCGTTCCTCCCACCAGGACGTGGCCTCGAGTTCGTCGCGCCAGGACTCGGACGTGTTCCAGTCGTCTCGCACGTCGTGGTCGTCGAAGATCATCGACGTGGGCACCGTGGACATCAGCCAGCGCACCTGAGGGTCCGACCACGACTCGGCGTAGAGCCAGGTGTACTCCTCGAAATTCCGCACCTGCGGTCCCGGTGGCTCCTTCACGTCGTGGATCTCGGCGACGCGAGCCTCCGTCTCCGGGGAGAGTTCGTCGGCGTACACCTGATCGCCGAGCAGCAGCAGGGCGTCCGGCCACTGCTCGGGCGACTGTTCGGCCATCCGCACCGCGTACGCGTCCAGGGCGTCGGCGCCGAGATGCCGGTTGTCCTCCGTCGTGGACATCGTCGCGAACCGGCACGACCCGAACACCAGCGTGAGCGTGTCATCGTCCTGGTCGAGGGTGCGGATCCGGGACGGAACCGCATTCGGCAACGGCCACACCGGGCGGCCGTCGAGGGTCACCTCGTACGGAGTGCTCGATCCGGGCTCCAGGCCGTCCACGACGACGAGCGCATAGTGGTGGCCCGACACGTTCCACGTACGTTCCTCGTGGCCGAGAACCCTGACGATGCACGCCTCGGACGTCTCGACCCAGAGAGTCGCATCGCGCGTGCCGACGTGTCTCAGCAGTGGCCCCAGAATCAGCTCCGCCACGACGTCACCCTGCCGGAATATTCACGCGTGACAGATACATACGATCAGCCTACGGATCCCTGCGCGACGGCGAGGAGGCTTCTGCGCGAGGAAAGATAATCAAGTCTGCGACCTCGGTATCGTGATCGGCATGGCCCTGATATTGCGACTGACGAGCAGGAGTGTGCGCTCACGTTCCTCGCCGAGGCGCAGGGTGTCGGCAAGCGTGAGGCTGCGGTGCGCGCGATCATCGAAGCTGCGGCACCGCATATCCATGATGAACGCGTGCGAGCGCTCGCACGGCACGGCCGCGACCGGTATGCAACCTTGCTGGACCGCCTTGCGAGGTGACGGTGTGCTTGACGGTGTCCGAGTGCCCTCGCTCCCGAAGATGCTTGTCGGACAGTATGTGTCGGCGGGTGCCGGTAGTCTCCCGCGCATGGCTGAAGCAGTGAAGGGTCCCGCGTCCTATTTCCCGTCGATAGAGGAGAAGTACGGTCGGCCGATCAGTGAGTGGCAGACGCTCATCCGTTCGTCCGAGCTGACCAAGCACATGGAGTTGGTGAGCTGGCTGAAGTCGGAGCACGGCTTCGGTCACGGTCATGCCAACGCGCTGGTGGCGCACACGCTGAAGGAAGACGCCGCCGGCTGACGGCGGGCGTCACCGGATGCCGCCCGCCGGCCGGGGAGTCGTCGCGGCAAGCGTGGTTCCGGCAAGCGTGGTTCCGGTGAGTGTCTCGGCGACGGTCCAGAGTGATGCCGCCAGATCGACCCCGCGAGACGTGCGGGGCGGTTCGACCTTCTTCGTGGGTCCGACGAGTCCGAACTTTCCACCCGGTCCGTAGTACCCGCCCTGCACGGCGTCGGGGCTCGCAGCCGCGAACAGCAGAGGCTCCGTGCCCTGCGTCACGTCCTGGGAGGGGAGCAGGGTGCGATCGCCGAGAAGACGGCGGCGTGGCTTCTCGCGACCGAGGTTGGCGCCGGACGTCTGGAGGTTGGTGCGGGTGTAGCCGGGATGCGCGTAGGTGCTGAGCAGATTCCATCGCTGGTCGGCGGCGACCGCGGCGAGGTGCTGCGCCATCAGCATGTCCGCGAGTTTCGACTGCGCGTAGGCCCGGAAGGGGCTGTAGTTCCCGGTTGACTGCAGGTCCTTGAAGTTGATGCGCCCGAAGTTGGCGGTGCCGCTCGACATGGTGGCGACACGGGGAGCGCCGGAGTTCAGCAGCACCGGCAGAAGGAGGTTGGTCAGTGCGAACGGTCCGAGGAAGTTGCTTCCGAATTGCAACTCGAATCCGTCGGGCGTCTCGAACCGCTTCGGGGGTGCCATCACGCCGGCGTTGTTGATCAGGGTGTCGATCGGCCGCCCGTCCGCAATGAGGCCGTCGACGAACGAGTGGATCGAGGACAGGTCGGCGAGGTCGATGCGCCGGACCTCGAGTTCGGCGCCGGGCACCTCCCGCAGGATCTCGGCGCGCGCCACCCCGCCCTTCTCCGGGGTGCGGACGGCCATCACGACGTGTGCGCCTGCCGCGGCGAGGCGTTTCGTCGCTTCCTTGCCGGTTCCGCTGTTGGCGCCGGTGACGACGACACGGCGGCCGGACTGGTCGGGAACTTTGTACATTGTCGGCTCCTGAGAGTAGTAATAGACCGGTGGTCTGTTCCGCTTCCGAGATTAACAGACCGTCGGTCTATTGCAAGGGTGAGGAGAGAATTCGCATGTCAGAGGCACCGAAGGCGTTTCGACGCGCGCACAGCGACGAGCAACGCGCGCAGCGACGGGAAGCCATCCTCGACGTCGCACGGGCCATGCTCGACGAGATGCGCGTCGCCTCGCTCAGCCTCAACGAGCTGTCCCGCCGGGTCGGGCTGGCGAAGTCCAACGTGCTGCGCTACTTCGAATCCCGCGAGGCTGTGCTGCTGGAACTGCTCGACCGTGAGACCCGGGAATGGCTGGGCGACCTCGAGGAGGCGCTCGGGAACCCACCGGCCGGCACCGCGGCCGGCACGGAACTCGTTGCCGCCAGGATCGCGAAGACCGTCGCCGCGCGTCCCGCGTTCTGCGATCTCTGCGGTTCCGCCGCCGGGGTGCTCGAACACAACGTCTCCGCCGACGTCGCGGCGGAATACAAACACGCGGCGATCGCGAACAGTGTGCGGCTGGCGGAACTCGTCGGACCTTTCGTCGGGGGACTGTCCGCGTCGGGCGCGCCGTTGTTCGTCGGGACGGTGAACGTCCTCGTCGGCGGGGTGTGGGCGGCGTCGCAACCCTCGCCCGGAATGGCGGCGGCCTACGCCGCCGACCCGGAACTGGCCGCGATGAAACTGAACTTCGAGACCGCGGTCCGGGAGATGATCGCGACCGTTCTCGCCGGCCTCGCGCACCGGGATCCGGACCTGTCGCCGCAATGAATCCGGTCTGCGGCCGCGGGCTATCATTCCGACGACGAATCTGGTGTCGAGGGTTCTGCTGTCGAAGGGAATCGAAATGAGCACGAATATCGAACAACTGGAGTTCCAGGCGGAGACCCGCCAGCTCCTGGACCTCATGATCCACTCGGTGTACTCCAGCAAGGACTCGTTCCTGCGGGAGCTCATCTCCAACGCCTCGGACGCGCTGGACAAGTTGCGGCTCGAAGCGTTCCGCAACAAGGACCTCGACGTCGACACGTCGGATCTGCACATCGAGATCGAGGTCGACGCGGACAACCGCACACTCACCATCCGTGACAACGGCATCGGCATGTCGCACGAGGAGGTCGTCGACCTGATCGGCACGCTGGCCAAGTCCGGCACCGCGGATCTGCGCCGCAAACTGCGCGAAGCGAAGGACGCCGCCGCATCCGAGGAACTGATCGGACAGTTCGGAATCGGCTTCTACTCGACGTTCATGGTCGCCGACAAGGTGACCCTGCTGACGCGCAAGGCCGGCGAGAGCGGGGCCACGCGCTGGGAGTCGAGCGGCGAGGCGACGTACACGATCGAAGCGGTCGAGGACGCGCCGCAGGGCAGTTCCGTCACGCTGCACCTCAAGCCCGAGGACGCCGAAGATCACCTCCACGACTACACGTCGGAACGGAAGATCAGGGAACTCGTCAAGCGCTATTCCGACTTCATCGCGTGGCCGATCCGGATGGACGTCGAACGCAGAGTCCCCGCGGAGGGCGAGGGCGAGGACGAGGTCACGACGACGTCCGAGACGATCAACTCGATGAAGGCGCTGTGGGCGCGCTCGAAGGACGATGTCTCCGAGGACGAGTACAAGGAGTTCTACAAGCACATCGCCCACGCCTGGGACGAGCCGCTCGAGGTCATCCCGATGAAGGCGGAGGGCACGTTCGAGTTCCAGGCCCTGCTGTTCATCCCCTCGCATGCGCCGTTCGACCTGTTCATGCGGGACGGCAAGACGGGTGTGCAGCTCTACGTCAAGCGCGTCTTCATCATGGACGACTGCGACCAGCTGATGCCGGAATACCTCCGCTTCGTCAAGGGCGTGGTGGACGCACAGGACCTCTCCCTCAACGTGTCGCGGGAGATCCTCCAGCAGGACCGGCAGATCCGCGCCATCCGGCGCAGGCTCACGAAAAAGGTCCTCACCACGATCAAGGACCTGAAGGCGGAGCGGCCCGACGACTACCGCACGTTCTGGGCGGAGTTCGGCCGCGCGGTCAAGGAAGGCCTGATGTCGGACACCGACAATCGGGATGCGCTGCTGGGTATCTCGTCGTTCGCGTCGACGCACAGCGAGGAGGAACCGACCTCGCTCGAAGAGTACGTGGCACGGATGAAGGACGGCCAGGAGCAGATCTTCTACGCCACCGGCGACTCCCGGCAGCTGCTGGAGAGCTCGCCGCACATGGAGGCCTTCCGCGCGAAGGGCTTCGAGGTGCTGTTGCTGACGGACCCGGTCGACGAGATGTGGGTCGGTGCCGTTCCGGAGTTCGACGGGAAGTCGTTCCAGTCGATCGCCAAGGGCGAGGTCGACCTCGACACCGAGGAAGACAAGAAGGCGCACGAGTCGGAGCGGGAGGAGCAGGAGAAGGACTTCGCAGGCCTGCTCTCCTGGATGGCCGACGCGTTGAGCGAGCAGGTCAAGGAGGTTCGGCTCTCCACCCGGCTGACCACGTCACCGGCCTGCATCGTCGGCGACGCCTTCAGCATGTCGCCGGCGCTCGAGCGGATGTACCGCGCGTCGGGGCAGCCCGTCCCCACCACGAAGCGGATTCTCGAGCTGAACCCGACCCACCCGCTCGTCTCCGGGCTGCGGGACGCTCATGGCGAACGCGACGAGGATCCGGCGCTGGGGGAGACCGCGGAACTTCTGTACGGCATGGCGTTGCTGGCCGAGGGCGGCGAACTCGACGATCCCGCCCGGTTCACCACGATGCTCGCCAACCGCCTCGCCAGGACGGTGTAGAACCCTTGCTGGTACTGGTCACGGGGGGAACGGGTTTCATCGGGGCGTGGAGCGCGAAGGCGGCGGTGGACGCCGGCCACCGGGTGCGGTTCCTCGTGCGGGATCCGGCCCGCCTCGTGACCAGCGCGGCGGCCCTCGGACTCGACACGTCCGATCACGTCGTCGGTGACATCACCGACGACGAATCGGTGCGGCGTGCGCTGGACGGCTGCGACGCCGTCATCCACGCGGCAGCCGTCGTCGCGGTCGACCCGCGACGGGCCGACGAGATGCTGCAGACCAACCTCGCCGGCGCGCAGAACGTCCTGGGTACCGCGGTCGAGATGGGCCTCGATCCGATCGTGTACGTCTCGAGCATCGCCGCCCTGTTCCAGCCGGGGGTCGGGGTGCTCACCCCGGAGCTGCCGGTGTGCGGACCTCCCGACGCGTACGGACGGAGCAAGGCGCGTGTGGAGCAGTACGCACGAGACCTGCAGGCCGGCGGCGCGCCGATCGCCATCACGTACCCGGGCATGGTCGTCGGCCCACCCGCGGGAAACCAGTTCGGGGAGGCCGCCCAGGGTGTCGAGGCCGCTGTGCGTCTGCGCTTTCTCCCCGGCCGGAGCGCCGCGTGGACGATGGTCGACGTCCGGGAAGTGGCAAGCGCGCACGCCGCCCTGCTGGAGCCGGGGCGCCGCGGCCGGCGGTACATGCTCGGCGGTCCGCGGGTTCCGATCGCCGGGGTCGCCGACATGCTGGGCGTGATCACCGGCAAACGGATGGGTGTGCTTCCGGTCCCGGACACCGCGTTGCGTCTGGTGGGCAGGCTGGTGGACGTGGTGGACCGGTTCGTCCCGTTCGACACGCCCATCTCGGAGGCGGCGATGGAGTACTACACGCGGATGCCGGACACGGACGACGGGCCGAGCGAGAGCGAACTGGGTGTGAAGTACCGCGATTCCGCGCAGACGCTGGCCGACACCGTTGCCGGGCTGACGCAGGCCGGCCGGTTGTGAGTTTCACGCGGGCGGAACTGGAGTCGTTCCGGGACGCCGAGGTCCCGGATCTCATCGGACCGGGATGCCGGCTGCTGTTCGTCGGGATCAACCCGGGACTGTGGACGGCCGCGACCGGTGCGCATTTCGCGCGGCCGGGCAACCGTTTCTATCCGGCTCTGCTGGCCGCCGGGATCATCGAGCGTGCGATCGATCCGACGGCCGGCATGTCGGACGACGATCGTGATCACCTGATCGAGAGGGGTGTCGGCATCACCAACCTGGCCCCGCGCGCCACGGCGAAGGCCGACGAGTTGACCGGCGAGGAACTGGCCGTCGGCGCCGACCGCCTGCGCGTCGTGGTTCGCGACACCGCTCCGCGGGTGGTCGCCGTCGCCGGGATCACGGCCTATCGCACGGCTTTCGGGGAGCGTGCGGCGAAGAAGGGGAGGCAACCGGCCGATCTCGAGGGCGCGGAGCTGTGGCTGGTGCCCAATCCCAGTGGGCTCAACGCCCACGAAACCGTCGCCACCCTGGCCGCCTCGTACCGGGCGGCGGCGACCCGCGCGGGCATCGTTTCCGGCTGACCGAACTGGTGGCTAGGCTGCGAAGATGACCGTCGTCTACAACCTCCTCTTCGTCTGCCATCTACTCGGTATGGCCGCCCTCGTCGGCGGCTACTTCGCCGTGCTCGGGGCGCCGCGGATCTCCGAGGTGATCGTGTGGGGAGCGCGGCTCCAATTCGTGACCGGACTGATCCTGGTCGGGCTCGGCGAGGCCGCACTCGACAAGGACTACAACCACGTGAAGATCGGCGTGAAACTCGTGCTCTCGCTGGTGGTGGTCGCGCTCGCCGAGATCGTCCGCGGCAAGCAGAAGAGGGGGCAGGGGAACCGGAACCTCGTCCATGTGGTGGGTGGACTGGGCGTCGTCACCGTGCTGGTGGCCGCTCTCTGGACCTGATCGCGCCGAAGTCTCACTTCTTGGGCGGGGCAAGGATTTTCATCGCGAGCCGCTGTGCGGACTCGGGCATCCGGTCCTTCATCGACATCGCGAACTCGCCCGCTTTCGTGCGCACGGAGGTGCCCCGGCCGAATAGCCGGTTGAAGGCGGACCCTTCCGTCGGCTGATCGAAGTGGAGAGGCGGAGCGCCGTCCGCGGCACCGAGAGCGCGCCCGATCACCATCCGCTGAATCTCGCTGGTGCCCTCGAAGATGGTGTACAGCTTGGCGTCCCGGTACCACTTCTCGACGGGGTGGTCGCTGATGTAGCCCCAGCCGCCCATCGTCTGCAGTGCGCGTTCGGTGGTCTTCACTGCGACCTCCGACGCCGCGAGTTTCGCCATCGAGCCCTCACCGTGCCGGAATTCGACGCCAGTCGCCGCCATCCATGACGCCCGCCACGTGAGCAGTCGCGCGGCGTCGATCTGGGTCGCGAGGTCCGCCAGGGGAAACGCGATGCCCTGGTTGTCGATGATGGGACCGCCGAACGCCTCTCGGCGATTCGCGTATTCGGTGGCGTACTCGAGTGCGGCGCGGGCGATCCCCAGCGCCTGAGCCGCCACCATCGGACGTGTCTGCTCGAACGTGCCGAGCGTCGCCGATTTCCGTCGCGGGGCGCCCATCGCCACCTCCTCCTGCACCTCGCGGGCCTTCCTCATGCGGTTCTGCAACTTGTCGTCGCCGCCGAGCAGATGGTCCGTCGGTACCCGCACCTGATGGAACTTCAGCTCCGCCGTGTGCGACGCGCGGCAGCCCAGTTTGTCGAGCTTGCGCACGAGTTCGATTCCCGGACTTCCGCCGGGTACCACGAACAGCGCCTGCCCGCGATGGCCCAGGTCCGGGTCGACGGTGGCGTTCACGACGTGCACGTCGGCGATACCCCCGTTGCCGATCCACATCTTGTGCCCTTCGATCACCCACTCGTCGCCGTCGCGGGTCGCGGTGGTCCGCAGATTGCGGACGTCGCTGCCGCCCTCCGGTTCCGAGATGCACAGCGCGGCGAGTTTCAGGTTGCCGGGCTCGCCGAAGCATTCGGGTGCCCAGCGCAGCATCTGCTCCGGCGTCGCGGCCTGCCCGATCGACGACAACGCCAGGGCGGGCATCACGACGGCGAGCCCGATTCCGGCGCAACCCCAGAACAGCTCCTCCATGAACAGGGGGAGGGACAGGCCGGTCGGGTCGCCGATGAGGTCGCGGTAGAACAGCGGACTGTAGAAGCCCTCCTCCGCGGCCTTCTCGAGAACGTCCCACGGAAACTCCTGCGCGCGGTCGTGCTCGGCCGCCACCGGGCGGATCACGTTCTCCGCGAAGGTGTGCGTCCGTTCGACGAGATCCCGCTGAGCCGGAGTGAGTGCGAGGCTGAAAGTCATGGCAGTCCCTCGGTTGCCGCGTTGCTGTGCACCAACGTAACACTCACAGGCTGCCGCGACTCCCGATCGTTGGATCCTGACATGTGAGAGCGCTATCCCATTGTCTGGTCCAGGTTGCTAGCGTCGGAGGTATGAACGGCGAGGAGACGGTCTACACCCACGGCCACGACGAATCGGTACTGCGCAATCACCGATGGCGGACTGCGGAGAACTCCGCCGCGTATCTGCTCCCGCACCTGCGCGAAGGCATGACCCTGCTCGACGTCGGATGCGGGCCGGGCACCATCACCGCCGACCTCGCGGGCCTCCTCGCCTCCGGAGTCGTCACCGCCGTCGAGATGAACGACGAGGCGCTCTCGCTGGCCAGGAACGAATTCGCGAAGCGGAGCGTCGCGAACGTCGAGACCGTCGTGTCGGATGCGCACGCCCTCGACTTTCCCGACGACAGCTTCGACGTGGTGCACGCACACCAGGTACTGCAACACGTCGGGGATCCCGTCCAGGCGCTGCGCGAGATGAAGCGGGTGTGCAGGCCCGGCGGACTCGTGGCCGCCCGCGATGCCGACTACGGCACCTTCACCTGGTTTCCGGCGACGCCGGAACTCGACGAGTGGTTGGCGCTCTACAAGAACATCGCACGGGCGAACGGCGGAGAACCGGATGCGGGCAGGCGCCTGCGGGCGTGGGCACACGAAGCGGGTCTCGACGACGTGGTGAACACCGCGAGCACGTGGTGTTTCTCCGCCGACGAGGATCGCGAGTGGTGGGGTGGGTCCTGGGCCGACCGCACGCTCCGGTCCACCTACGCGGACCGGGCACTCGAACTGGGACTCGCCACCCAGGACGACCTCGAACGCATCGCGGCGGGGTGGCGGGCGTGGGTGCAGGAGGGCGACGGCTGGTTCGCGCTCCTGCACAGCGAGATCCTCTGCCGGGTGTAGGACCGTACGAACATCTCGCGAGGCCCGCCCCGGGATGGGACACTCGGCCCATGACGACGTTGCGGGTGGGTCGACTGTGCGTGCTGGGACTGATGGTGGCTTTGGGCGGGATGGTGCTCGCTCCGGTCGCCTCCGCGGCCCCGGAAGGAGCGGTCTTCTCGGGTGCCGCCGATCAGGTGGTCACGGTCCACGTCCCGTCCGCCGGAGCGGTGGCCGGCACACTGACCGCCTGGGAACGCGGCGCAGATGGCGCGTGGCAGGTGTTCGCGGGTCCCGTCGCCGCCGACGTCGGCGCGGAAGGAATCGGTGCGGCCGACGAATTCTCGACCCGCACGCCGGCCGGTGTCTTCCCGCTGACGCAGGCGTTCGGCCGACAGTCCGCACCGGCGACGGCGATGCCCTACTTCCAATCGGACCGGCGCGACTGGTGGGATTCGAATCCGCTGTCCCCGACGTACAACACGCACGTCCGTCAGGACGCGAGCCCCGGCGGTAACAGCGAGAACCTGTACGAAGCGGGGCCGCTGTACGACTACGCGGTGGCGATCGGCCACAACGCCGCCCGGATTCCCGGAGCGGGTTCGGCGATGTTCCTGCACGTCACCGACGGCACCACCACCGAGGGCTGCGTCGCGACCGACCGCGACACGCTGGTCGCACTCCTCGGCCGGCTCGACCCGGCGAAGCGCCCGGTGATCGAGATCGCCGTAGGCGCGTAGCGCCCGTGAGTGGTTGACGAGTCCAGAGACTCCTCAACCACTCACGGGCGGCGAAGCCGCCTACAGGCCGGGACGCTTCCCGATGGTGAGGGTGGGTGTGGAGACGCCGGCGAAGAAGTCCTCGCCCTTGTCGTCGACCACGATGAACGCGGGGAAGTCCTCGACCTCGATCTTCCAGACCGCTTCCATGCCGAGCTCTTCGTACTCGACGATCTCGACCTTCTTGATGCAGTCGAGGGCGAGACGCGCCGCGGGACCGCCGATGGACCCGAGGTAGAAGCCGCCGTACGACTTGCAGGCGTCGGTGACCTGCTTGGAGCGGTTGCCCTTCGCGAGCATCACCATGGAGCCGCCCGCAGCCTGGAACTGCTCCACGTAGGAGTCCATGCGACCGGCGGTGGTGGGCCCGAAGGAACCGGACGCCATGCCGTCGGGAGTCTTGGCCGGACCGGCGTAGTACACCGGGTGGTCCTTGAGGTACTGCGGCATCTCCTCGCCGGCGTCGAGCCGTTCCTTGATCTTGGCGTGGGCGATGTCGCGCGCGACGACGAGCGGGCCGGTGAGCGACAGCCGCGTCTTCACCGGGTGCTTCGACAGCTCGGCGAGGATCTCGGGCATCGGCTTGGTGAGGTCGATCTTCACGGCCGCACCCTTGCCGGTGCCGGAGACGCCGTCGGTCTCGGCGTCGAGTTGGGCGTCGGTGACCTCGGGGAGGTACTTGCCGGGGTTGAACTCGAGCTGCTCGAGGAAGACGCCCTCGGGGGTGATCTTCGCCTTGGCCTGGCGGTCAGCCGAGCAGGACACCGCGAGGGCGACGGGGAGGGAGGCGCCGTGGCGGGGGAGTCGGATCACCCGGACGTCGTGGCAGAAGTACTTGCCGCCGAACTGTGCGCCGATGCCGATCTGACGGGTCAGCTCGAGCACCTTCTCCTCGAGATCCAGGTCGCGGAACCCGCGGCCGGTGATCGCGCCCTCATTGGGGAGCTCGTCGAGGTAGTGCGCCGACGCGTACTTCGCCGTCTTGAGCGCGAACTCCGCCGACGTGCCGCCGACGACGATCGCGAGGTGGTACGGCGGGCAGGCCGCGGTGCCGAGGGCGCGGATCTTCTCCTCGAGGAACCGCATCATGCCGTCCGGGTTCAGGATCGCCTTGGTCTCCTGGAACAGGTACGACTTGTTGGCGCTGCCGCCGCCCTTGGCCATGTACAGGAACTTGTAGGCGTTCTCGTGGCCGGCCGCCGTGTCGGCGTACAGCTCGATCTGGGCCGGAAGGTTGCTGCCGGTGTTCTTCTCTTCCCACATCGTGATCGGCGCGTTCTGCGAGTACCGCAGGTTGAGCCGCGTGTAGGCGTCGTACACACCCCGAGCGATGGCCTTCTCGTCGTCGCCGGGAGTGAGGACGTGCTGACCGCGCTTACCCATCACGATCGCGGTACCGGTGTCCTGGCACATCGGCAGTACGCCGGCCGCGGAGATGTTGGCGTTCTTGAGGAGATCCAGTGCCACGAACTTGTCGTTGTTCGACGCTTCCGGATCGTCGAGGATGCTCGCGAGCTGCGTCAGATGATCGCTGCGCAGGTAATGCGAGATGTCGTGGAGCGCGGTCTCGGTGAGCAGGCGCAGCGCCTCGGGCTCGACGGACAGGAAGGTGCGGCCGTCGGGTCCTTCGACAGTCGACACCCCCTCGGTGGTCAGCAGCCGATATTCGGTGGGGTCCGCACCGATCGGCAGCAAGTCCTCGTAGAGGAAGTCGGCCATTCTATCTCCTGGACAGCGGGATGTGTGAAGTTCGTCTTCAGGCTAGACGCGGGTACGTGAGGCGGCGGAGGCCGGGGGCCGTGTTGTGGCGGCTGTCACAGGGTTTTCACAAACAAATCCGTACACTTGACTGGATGCGCGAACACGAACGAGATCGGTGGGCCGAATGACCCTGGAAGCCGAGTACGCCGGACCTGTCGACCTCGAGAAGGACGGTGCACGTGCCAGGCGGCCCGTGCTGCACGCCTACCTCGACATCGCGATCGTGGTGGTCGTCCTCGCGGCGACCAACCTGATCGCCCATTTCACCACCGCATGGGCCAGCATCGCGACCGTTCCCATCGCCGCTGTCGTGCTGCTGGTGCTCACGCGTCGCCGCGGACTCGGGTGGGCAGAACTCGGGCTCTCGCCCCGGCACTGGCGAAAGGGCTCGCTGTACGCGCTGGCGGCGATGGGGCTCGTGATCGGCGTCGTGGCGATCGGCGCGGCCCTGCCGATCACCCGCCCCTTCTTCATGGCCGACCGCTACGCGACCATCTCCGGTGCGCTCATCGCGTCGATGATCGTCATCCCGTTGCAGACCGTCATCCCGGAAGAGCTCGCGTTCCGCGGCGTGCTTCACGGCACGCTGGACCGCGTGTACGGCGCACGAGGCGTCTTCGCTGCGGGATCGCTGATGTTCGGTCTCTGGCACATCGCGTCGTCGCTGGGGCTGACGTCCGGGAACAAAGGGCTGTCCAGCTTCCTGGGTGGCGGCGTGCTCGGGCAGGTCCTCGGAATCGCCGCGGCGGTGGTTGCCACCGCGGCCGCAGGCGTCGTGTTCACGTGGCTGCGCCGCCGCAGCGGGAGCCTGATCGCTCCCATCGCGCTGCATTGGTCGCTGAACGGCGCGGGTGCGCTCGCCGCCGCCGTCGTGTGGCACACGACCATGGCCTGAGCGCGGATCAGCCGACTTCCGGCGTACCGAGCCACTCGAGCAACTTCTCGTACACCGACTCGTGGTTGAGCATCGTGAAATGGTTCGCGGGCGCGAGGTGCATGCCGTCCTCGTCGCGGAAACCGAGCATCCGCGTCCTGCTGCGGCCCGAGGCGCTCGGCACCAGCACCATGCCGTCGCCGAGCAGGCGGCCCAGCGGGTGCTTCGGGCTGCGCGTGATGGTCGCGGAGACGAAGCAGTACGTCACCCCGTCGAGCAGCGGGACCTCGCTGCATGCCGCGGCGCGGAGGGCGTCGGGATCGCGGTCGCGCCAGTCCTCGTCGACGAGGGATCCCTGATTCAGATCGCGGATCCCCGCGCTTCTGCGGCGTAGCAGCCCGGAGATGGCCCGCGTCTCGGGCAGCGCCGCCAGGCCTGCGCTCGCGTAGTGCACGGCCTGCTCCAGAGGGGCGCCGAGGTGCGGAGAGCCGAGGCTCACCACTTGCCGCACTCGACCGACCCACGGACGGTCGTCGAGGAACGCGACCCGGCAGGCGCTGCGGGCGACGAGGCCGCCCATGGAATGCCCGACGAGTGCGATCGACTCCACCTCGACCGGCCAGTTATCGGTGACCGAGTCCAGAAGTTCGGACAGGCTTCTGCCGTTGTCCGAGATGTGGCGGCCGGAGTTGTAGCGGATCTGCAGCGCCGTGTACCCCAGATCCGTCCCGAGCCGCTCACCGTAGGTGGCACGGCCGCCCAGTTCCCAGGCGCTCTCGGTCTCCACGAGTCCGTGCAGGAAGACGACGATGCGGCCGCCGGCGTACGGGAATGCGTCGGCGAGCGTCGCCGCATCCGGCATGAGCGCGACACTGTTCACTCGCATCGCCATGGGTTCGGCGAGCGGTGACCCCTGGGATTCCAGAACGTCGCCGATCAGGCCCTGGATCGCGGCGATGGCCTGGGCGCCGCGGCGCGTCTGCGAGGGCGCGACGTTCTCGGACGACGGGAGGTCGAGCAACTGTCCCGCGAGGGAACCGCCGAGGCGCGCGGTGTCGGCGACCAGTGCGTACACGGCCCCGGAGATCTCGTCGTGGAGCGCCTTGGCGGGGAGGGCGTGGGAGCCGACACCGAGCCGGATCCCGGCGAAGACGCGGTCGGAGATCGCGCGGTGAATGCTGCCGATGCCGGCGGCGGCGCCCCCGATTTCCTCGAGCGCCAGCTGAGCGAGCGCCCGCACTTCCGAGCGGCGTCTGATCTGCGGGTCGGTCACGAGATTTGAGTGTACGCATGTGCACTGAGATGCGCGCGCGATACGTCGGTGTCGAGAACGTGCGCTGCGACCGATTATTTCAGCAATTAATGACCGATGAACGGGGAGGGCGCTCTCCGGTGAATGCCTGTATTGGTCGACCGACCAAATAGGGAAAAATGCAGGTGAGGCGCCAATGAACATGTTCATTTTATTAGTTATCACATTGTGATAGTGATGCGATGAAGCTGCCGACCGGGGTGGAGGCGGGGCGCAGGCACGAACGCGACGGGGCTCGCACGCCTGAGCGTGCGAACCCCGTCGCGGGTGTTCAAGTCCTGTGCCAGCGGAAATGCTAGCCAAGCGTGGCTGCGGCCGCGGTTGCCGCGTCTGCGCCACCGCCCAGCGCGTCCGAGGAACCCGAGAAGAAGTCCAGGGCGCCGGCGAGATCGGAGAAGGCGGAGAAGAATTCGGACAGGAAGGCGAGATCCATGCTTTTAACTCCTTGCTCGGTTGTGGGCATTTACGTTGGCGCTGAGCGGGCGCCGGATTCATTCCTACCGTTATTGAAATGAGATCGCAATCGGAGCGATTAACCAAAATGAAACGCGGCACGAATTTCCGGGTTCCTCCCAGGTGAGAAGCTCGTGTCCGAATTCGGATCGGATGCCCCGGATCTCACGATGCGGGATATCGGACAGTGCCCGCATCTCGTCCCGGGCGGTGCCCGAATCCTGCCCCGGGCGGTGCCCGAATCCAGCCTTCGGCGGGCGCGGCGGGGCTATCCTCGTCCCACGACGTGTAGCGCTTTCCGGACATACCGACGTATAGGGGAATCCATGATTCGCAAGACGATCGTCAGCAGCGTCGCTGTCGCGGCCATCGCGGTGCTCGGTGTGGCCGGCTGCTCCGACGACAGCTCGAACGAGGCTCCGATCGCGACCACGACGACCTCTTCCGCGTCCGACCGGGTGGAAGGCGCGATCAGCAGTGTCCAGGCCACGGCGTCGTCCGCCGTGAACACTGCCCGTGAGGCCACACAGAACGCGATCAACTCGGCCATCTCGGCCGTCCCCATCGGATTCGAGTCGGGAACCGCCGAGCTCAACGCGATCTCCGACGTCACCGTCAGCGCGGTGGCGGCCGCGCTGAAGGCCAGCGACAACAACATCCAGATCGAGGCGTACGCCACCAACTCGGACGAGGCCGCCGCCGAACTGCTCGCCGATCAGCGTGCCCAGGCCGTCGCGAACGCACTCGAGGCCAAGGGCGTCGACAAGAGCCGTATCTCCGTCGAAGGAACGGCGAACCCGCCCGAAGGCGTGAACGCCGATCAGGTGGAGATCACCGTCGAGGACAGCTGACCGGCACGGTCAGTGCAGGACCGCCCGGTGCTCGTTCGTGAAGGGGACGTGCTCGGCGGTTCTGCCGTCGCGGAGCTTGAGGACCCACTCGGGATCGGACAGCAGCGCGCGACCCACCGCGACGAGATCGAACTCGCCGTTCTCGTACTGCCGGAGCAGGCGGTCGATACCGGCCGTGTTCGAGGCGCCGTCGGACGTGAAGGCCGTCGTGAACACCTCGTCGAGACCCACTGAGCCGACGGTGATGGTCGGGAGTCCGGTGAGCTTCTTCGTCCACCCGGCCAGACCCAGTTCGCCGTCGTCGCCGGCGAGTTCTGCGAACGCCGGTTCCCAGTGCCTGCGGGTGGACGGGTGCAGTACGTCGACGCCGGCGGCGACGAGGGGTGCGAGCACGGCCGCCAGCTCGTCGGGGGTCTGCGCGATGCGCGAGTCGTAGTGGTTCGACTTCCACTGGGAGAAGCGGTAGACGATGGCGAAGTCCTCGCCGACGGCCTCACGGATCGCGGCGACCACCTCGGTGGGGAACCGGGTGCGGGCCAGGGCGGATCCGCCGTAGCCGTCGGTGCGGACGTTGGTGCGGTCCCACAGGAACTGGTCGAGCAGGTAGCCGTGGGCCCCGTGCAGTTCGATGCCGTCGAAGCCCACGTCGCGTGCGTTGACGGCGGCCGCGACCCACGCCTCGCGGAGCGCATCGAGATCGGACTCGGTGAAGGCGCGTCCCAGCGGGGTTCCGTCGAGGGCGATTCCGGACGGGCTTGCGGTGGTCACGTCGGGATTGAGACGGGGTTGCGGGCCGCGTTCGACGCCGAGATGCCACAGCTGCGGGATGATCTGCCCGCCCTCGTCGTGGACGGCGTCCACGACCGACTTCCAGCCCGCGAGACTGTCCTGTCCGTACAGAAGGGGCACGCGGGTATGTGATCCGGCGGCCGGGTCGGGGATGTACGTGCCCTCGGTGATGACGAGACCGACCCCACCCGCTGCGCGCCGGCGGTAGTACGCCGCCACGTCGTCGCCGGGGACGCCGTCGGGGGAGAAAGCCCTGGTCATGGGTGCCATCGCGAAGCGATTGCGGAGCTGGAGGGATTTGACGGCGAACGGCTCGAAGAGGCCGTCCACGGGCAGCGGTGTTTCGGTCATGCCTGTCTGTAACTGATCTTGGTTACGCACTATTCCTGCATATGACCTGCTGTGTAGTTGTAATCTGAAGTCACAGTCGACACTCGCTGCCGGCGCGTGGGCTCTCGCCCGACGCCCGGTCTGACGGGAGGGTGCACTGATGGGCACGAACGACGCAAAACCTGCCGATCTGGTGCTGTTCGGTGACGTGGTCACCATGAACGACGCCGGCCCGCGCGCTCGGGCGGTCGCGGTACGCGACGGGCGGATCGCCGCCGTCGGCAACGACGCCGCGGTGTTTCCGCTGATCGGACCGGCCACGATCACCGTGGACGTGCACCGCGCATGCATACTCCCGGGCTTCATCGAGGCGCACGGCCACCCGCTGAACTCGGCGGTGCTGCTCGGCGAACCGGTCGTGGACATCAGGCCGGTCACCATCGCCGACCCGGCGGACGTGGTCGATGCTGTTCGCCGAGCCGTCGACGAACACCCCGACGGCGCCGTCCTCAACGGCTGGGACCCCCTGCTCCAGAGAGGGCTGCCCGAACCGACCCGCGAATGGCTCAATTCCGTCGCCCCCGACACGTCCCTGGTGATCCTGCACAACACCGGTCACGTCGCCTACTTCAACGACGTCGCCGCGCGGGAGTCCGGACTGACGAAGGACACGCCGGACCCCGAGGGCGGCAGCTTCGGCCGCGACGAGTCGGGGGAACTCGACGGTTCGGCATTCGAGGCCCCGGCCGTGATGGCGGTGGCCGCCACGATCCTCGCCGGTGCCACCGAGCGGTTGCCCGAACTCCTCGCCGCCGAGTGCGCGCGGATGAACGCCGCCGGCATCACGACGGCCAGCGAGATGGCGTTCGACCCACGGTTCCGGGGCGCCCTCACCGCGATCGCCCGATCCGGGGCGCTCACCACCCGACTGCGGCTGTACGAGATGTCGAACCCGGAGCGCGCCTCCGAAGTGTCACCGGGGGTCGGCAACGACCTGCTGCGGCAGGTGGGCATCAAGATCTGGTCGGACGGCTCGCCGTGGGTGGGCAACGCGGCCACCAGTTTTCCGTACCTCGACACGGACGTCACCCGGTCGCTCGGTCTCGCGGGCACCCGCGGCAAGGCCAACTACACGGAGGACGAGGTCCTCGAGATCAGCAGGCCGTACTTCGAGAAGGGTTGGCAGATCTCCTGTCACGCGAACGGTGACGACGCCGTCACGATGGTGCTGGGCGCGTGGGAGCGGATGCTCGCCGACATCCCGCGGGAGGATCACCGTCTCCGGCTCGAGCACGTCGGTGCGATGACGCCGGACCAGTTCCGTCGGGCGACCGAACTCGGAGTCACGTGCAGCATGTTCGTGGACCACCTCTACTACTGGGGCGACGTGCTCGTCGACGACCTGTTCGGCGAGCGTGGAGCGAAGTGGGCGTCGGCCGCGTCCGCGATCGCGGCGGGGCAGCGGATCTCGTTCCACAACGACGGCCCGGTCACCCCGACCAACCCGCTGCGTAACATCGCCGACGCCGTCACCCGCCGCACGCGGTCGGGACGGGTGCTCGCACCCGAGGAGCGGATCTCCGTCCCCGACGCCCTGCGCGCCGAGACGATCAACTCGGCGTGGCACCTGCAGAGCGAGGATGCCATCGGGGCGATCGTCCCCGGCATGCACGCCGATCTCGTCGTGCTGTCGGCGAATCCGCTTCTGGTGGACCCCGACGACATCGCGGACCTGGAAGTGCTCGCCACGATCCTGGAGGGTCGGACGGTCTTCGGAAAGCTGGAGTGATCCGGGTGACGCCCGGGTCCCGGGCCCTGCGGTCGATCGGGACGTCGGCGGGAACCTGGATCCGCACCTCGGGTTATACCCGCAAATGGCTGGTTCTCGGTGTCGTGATCGGGATCGTCGCCGGACTCGGAGCGGTCGTGTTCTACGTCGCGCTGTCGGAGGCGACGCAACTGCTGATCGTCGGCATCGGCGGCTACCACCCGCCGACCGCGGCGGGTGACGGCGGGGCGGTCGGCAGCCGGGAGTTCACGCGACCGTGGGCGATTCCCCTGGTGGTGTGTCTCGGTGGTCTGGTGTCGGGGATCATCGTGTTCACCCTGGCGCCTGAGGCCGAGGGGCACGGCACCGATGCGGCGATCGAAGCCGTTCACCGAGACCCGCGCATGATTCGCGTCCGCGTCGTCCTCGTGAAGTTGGTTGCCTCCGCGATCACCATCGGGTCCGGCGGTTCGGGCGGCCGCGAAGGGCCGACCGCGCAGATCTCGGCGGGTTTCGGATCGCTCCTCGCCCGCAGGCTCGACCTGTCGTCCCGGGACGGCAGAATCGCGGTGGCGATCGGGATCGGCTCCGGCATCGGCGCGATCTTCGGCGCCCCGCTCGGCGGCGCGGTGCTGTGCTGCACCATTCCGTACAAGGAGGACTTCGACTTCGAGATCCTCGTGCCGGCGTTGGTCACGTCGATCGTCAGCTACACCGTCTTCGGCAGCTTCCTCGGTTTCGGTCCGCTGTTCGGGTACGCCGCGCAGGACTACGTCTTCGACACTCCGGTCCAGTTGGTGTGGTTCGCGCTCATCGGTGTGCTGGCCGGCCTGATCGGCCTGCTGTACAGCGGGACGTTCTACACGGCCGTCGATCTCACCCACCGGCTGCCCGGCAGCCGGATCGTCAAACCCGCGGTCGGCGGGCTGCTCGTCGGACTGATGGCGCTCGTGTTGCCGGAGGTGCTGGGCAGCGGATACGGCTGGATCCAGCAGTCGATGGCCCGCGGCGCCCTCACGGACATCCCACTCTGGGTGGTTCTGTTGCTGCCGTTCGCGAAGATCCTCGCGACGTCGCTGTCGATCGGCTCGGGTGGGTCCGGCGGCATCTTCGGACCGGGGATGGTGATCGGGGCGTTCACCGGCGCCGCGGTGTGGCGCGTGCTGGAACCGATCGCGCCGGCCGTCCCCGACAACCCGGCGCCCTTCGTCATCGTCGGAATGATGGCCTGTTTCGGCAGCATCGCCCGCGCTCCGCTCGCGGTCATGCTGATGGTCGCGGAGATGACGGGAAGCGTCGGCGTCCTCGTGCCGGGGATGATCGCGGTCGGGCTCGCCTATCTCATCGTGCGCCGATCGGGGAAGACCATATACCGCGCACAGCTCGAGAACCGTGCGGCGGCGCGGCTCGCCCACGGTTCCCCGGGATGATCGGATCGGGGTCCGTGTGCGGACGGCCCGGTCGATTCCGGCATGCTTGTGGCCATGACTGTTCACGTTCCTCAGTACGTCGACCTCCTGTGGCCAGCGCTTCAGGCTGCCATTGCTCTCGGTGGTTCGGCGTCCAACGAGGAGCTCGACAGCGCCGTCGTTGAGCGAGAAGGACTTTCGTCCGACGTTCAGGGTGTGCTGCACGGAGACGGCCCCAGCACCGAGATCGAGTACCGGTTGGCGTGGGCGCGCACCTACCTCAAGGGGATGGGTCTGCTCACGAACAGCCGGCGCGGGGTGTGGAGTGTGACGGAGAAGGGCCGCGAGGTCGCCGAGACCGAGATCCGCCCCCTGCACGCCGAGTTCTCCGCCGAGAATCGGAAGAAGAACGCCGCCCGCAAGTCGGCGAAGGCCGCGTCGCGCAGAAACGACGAGCCGGATGCGAACATCGCCGAGGCCGAGAACGACGCGGACTGGAAGGACCTCCTGCTCGACACGGTCCTGAAGATGTCGCCGCCCGCGTTCGAGCGCCTGACCCAGCGGTTACTGCGGGAAGCCGGCTTCTCCAGCGCATCCGTCACCGGTCGCGGCGGCGACGGAGACATCGAGGGTCTGGGGGTGTACCAGTTGTCGTTGCTCAGTTTCCCGGTGTTCTTCCAGTGCAAGCGCTACAGCGGAAGCGTCGGCGCCGGGGCGGTGCGTGACTTCCGTGGGGCGATGGCGGGCCGCGGTGAAAAGGGCCTGCTCATCACCACCGGGACCTTCACCGGCGACGCCCGGACGGAGTCCAAGCGGGACGGCGCGCCGCCGATCGATCTCATCGACGGCGACCGGCTGTGCGACCTGCTGAAGGAGCATTCGCTGGGTGTCCAGACCACCACGCGTCTCGTCGAAGACGTCGAGGTGCGGTCGGACTACTTCCACTCGCTGGAACCGAAATGATCAGCAACGTGTCACCTCCCCGGTGCGGGGACGCACTTTCCCGTTGCGGTATGGCCACGAAGCGATCACACAGGCTCTGAAGCGGTGCCAGCGTCGTCTCTGCATGTGTAAAGAGGAAGTTAAATGCACATGTCATTGATGTGAAAGACGACCGAGGGAAGTCGATATGACGACCACGACGCCGTGGCCGTTGAAGGGTCACGGGGCACGGCCGCCGGCAGGGATGCTCGCGGACCGGCGGTTCGGGATGCTCGTCGACCAGTTCTTCGGACTCTTCCACGACAGCAGTCAGGGCGGCGGCGCGCTGGCCGTCTATCTGCACGGCGAACCCGTCGTCGACGTATGGGCAGGGTGGTCGAGCCGCGACACCTTCTGGCAGCACGACACCGTCACCCTCACGTTCTCCACCGGCAAGGGCGTCGCGTCCACCGTTCTGCACCGACTCGCGGGTCGCGGGATCATCGAGTACGACGCGCCGGTGGCGCGGTACTGGCCCGAGTTCGCCGCCGAGGGCAAGGACGAGATCACGGTTCGCGAGCTGCTGTCGCACCGTGCGGGCCTCCACCGGGTTCGCGGGCTCGTGCCCGGCCCGCTGAGCCTGATGGACCATTCGCTGGTCAGCGCCGCGCTGGCCGCCGCGACCCCCGACCGGCGGCGGCTGAAGGTCCCCGGGTACCACGCGGTGACATTCGGTTCGCTCGTCGCCGAACTGACGTCCCGCGCGGCCGGAACACCGTTCACGGACCTCGTGCGGACCGAGGTCGCCGAGCCGCTCGGGGTGAAGGAGTTCTGGTACGAGGTGCCGCTGCCCGAGCGTGACCGGATCGCCAGGACCTTCCCGCACATCAACCCCTTCGGCGTTCCGTGGGGAGCCACGTCGTTCGCGATGTCGCGGCTGCCCGGGCTGCGCAACGTGGCCGACGCCGGCATGCCCGCCGGTTTCGACGCCCTGGTTCGCAACCCCGCGATCCACGACAGCGTGATGCCGGGGTGGAACGGCGTGTTCAGCGCCCGGGCATTGGCGCGGATGTACGGGGCGCTGGCGAACGGCGGAACCGTCGGCGGTGTGGAGTTCCTGCAGCCGGAGATCGTGGCGCAGCTCAGCGAGGTGCAGACCACGGCCCGCGATTACGTCCTGGGCATTCCGATGAACTGGCGGCTCGGCTACCACGCGGGGATGGTGGCGCGGCGCAGGCAGCCGTCGAATACTTTCGGGCACTACGGTTTGGGTGGGTCCGGCGCGTTCGCCGATGCGGACACCGGGTTGTCGATCGCGTTCGTCACCAACCGGCTCGGCAACATGCTGACCCCCATCGCCGATCTGCGCCTGCCGAAGCTGGGTTCCACGGCACTGGCCCTCGCCTCGAGCCTGTAGCCGAGCGCGTCCGCCGGCCGGCGGGACCAATTCGATTTCGACGCGCCGCTTTTCGATCGCCGCGAGCCGCAGGTCTGGAGGGCGGGCGACCGGTAGCATCGTGTCCGTGACCGACGCGACCGCCCCCACCAGCCGTCCTGATCGGTTGCGTGTCCTCGTGTACAGCGACGACGCGAACACCCGCCAGAAGGTCCTTCTGGCCCTGGGGAAGCGTCCGCACCCCGATCTGCCGGAGCTGGAATATGTCGAGGTGGCGACGGCGCCGGTGGTGTTCCGGAACATGGATGCCGGCGGTATCGACCTGGCGATTCTGGACGGGGAAGCGGTGCCCGCAGGTGGGATGGGCATCGCCAAGCAGCTGAAGGACGAGGTCGACGACTGCCCCCCGATCCTCGTCCTGACGGGACGCGCCGACGACGCCTGGCTGGCCAGCTGGTCGCGGGCCGAGGCCGCGGTGCCGCATCCGCTCGACCCGATCCGGTTGTCCGAAGCGGTCATAGCGCTGCTGCGCACCCGACTCACCGCTTAGGGTCTCCTGACTTCCTTCCCTGCCGTCCGCAGGTGCATCGAGCGCCTGTGCCGCATGGGTTTTCCGTGGTTCGAGATCGCCCGGAACTCACTCGGTCAAATCGACCGGGCCCGACGACTTCCCTTGTACGCTGTGGCATAACTCACAAGAGCGTAGCTTCGGAAACGACCGTCCGGGAATCGGGCGGGAAGGCTCGGGAAGAGGGGAGCTGAGACGGCATGAATGTCTACGTGCCGATCCTCGTGCTCGGGGCGATTGCGGTCGCGTTCGCGGTGTTCTCCGTGATCGTGGCGAGGATCGTCGGTCCGAGGCGCTACAACCGTGCGAAGCTCGACGCCTACGAGTGCGGCATCGAGCCGACGCCCTCACCTCTGGGCGCGGGACGCATCCCGGTGAAGTACTACCTGACGGCCATGCTGTTCATCATCTTCGACATCGAGATCGTGTTCCTCTATCCGTGGGCGGTGCATTTCGACGCCCTCGGCTTCTTCGGTCTCGGGGCCATGGCCCTGTTCATCTTCAACGTGTCCGTCGCCTATGCGTACGAGTGGCGGCGTGGCGGTCTCAGTTGGGACTGATCGGTCCCGCCAGCGATCCAAAAGCCAAGTCGGAAGAGAAGAGTCGGATATGGGCATCGAGGAGAAGCTGCCGAGCGGCTTCCTGCTGACCACGGTCGAAGGCCTGGCGGGTTACGTCCGCAAGGGCTCGTTGTGGCCGGCGAGTTTCGGGCTCGCGTGCTGCGCGATCGAGATGATGGCCACCGCCGGCGGGCGCTTCGACATCGCCCGCTTCGGCATGGAGGCGTTCCGCGCCTCACCCCGGCAGGCCGATCTGATGATCGTGGCCGGCCGGGTGAGCCAGAAGATGGCTCCGGTGCTGCGGCAGATCTACGACCAGATGGTGGAGCCGAAGTGGGTGCTGGCGATGGGCGTGTGTGCGTCGTCGGGTGGCATGTTCAACAATTACGCGATCGTGCAGGGCGTCGACCACATCGTCCCGGTCGACATCTATCTGCCCGGTTGTCCGCCGCGGCCGGAGATGCTGCTGAACGCGATCCTCGCGCTGCACGAGAAGATCCAGCAGATGCCGCTCGGCGTCCACCGGGAGGAGGTGGCGCGTGCGGCGGAGCAGGCAGCGCTGGCAGCCACCCCCACCATCCAGATGAAGGGCCTTCTCCGATGACCGGCGTGGATCGGTGGGCTGAGCCAGGTCGAGGTACCGAGATCCGGCGTCTGGGCCGTGCGGTCTGGACTGAGGAGCGAGGGAGCGTAGCGAGTGAGTGACGAGGGAAGGCCGGACGTAGAAGCCCAGACGCCCGCGAGCGAAGCGAGCCATGTCCCCGCGAGCCATGTCCCAGAACAGATCGGTGTCCGCAAAGGTTTGTTCGGGGTGCGGGGGAGTGGGGATACGTCGGGGTATGGGCGGTTGGTGCGTCCGGTGTTGTTGCCGGGGAGGACGCCTCGTCCGTTCGGGGGGTTTTTCGATGAGGTGGCGGATGGGTTGGAGGCGGCGTTGGGGGAGTCGGGTGTGGGTTTCGAGGTGGCGTTCGAGTCGGTGGTGGTGTTTCGGGGTGAGGTGACGTTCGGGGTGCGGCGGGAGTTTTTGCCGTTGGTGGCGCGGGTGTTGCGGGATGAGCCGGATTTGCGGTTCGAGATGTGTCTGGGTGTGAACGGGGTGCATTTCCCGCAGGATGTGGGCCGGGAGTTGCATGCGGTGTATCCGTTGTTGTCGATTACGCATAATCGTCGGATTCGGTTGGAGGTGGCGGTGCCGGATGCGGATCCGCACATTCCTTCTCTGTATGACGTGTATCCGACGAATGATTGGCATGAGCGGGAGACGTACGACTTTTTCGGGATCGTGTTCGATGGTCATCCGTCGTTGACGCGGATCGAGATGCCGGATGATTGGCCGGGTCATCCGCAGCGTAAGGACTATCCGCTCGGCGGTATTCCCGTCGAGTACAAGGGTGCGGAGATCGCGCCGCCCGACGAGCGGCGGGGGTACAACTGATGAGCGAGGATTCGGTTTTTACGGTTGCCGGTCAGGATTGGGACGAGGTTGTCGACGCGGTGAAGGCGTCGTCGGGTGGTGCGGGTTCGGAGGGTCGCGAGGAGCGGATCGTCGTCAACATGGGTCCGCAGCATCCGTCGACGCACGGGGTGTTGCGGCTCATCTTGGAGATCGAGGGTGAGACGGTGACGGAGGCCCGGTGCGGCATCGGGTATCTGCACACCGGGATCGAGAAGAACCTGGAGTACCGCACGTGGACACAGGGCGTGACGTTTGTGACGCGGATGGATTATTTGTCGCCGTTCTTCAACGAGACGGCGTACTGCCTGGGTGTGGAGAAGTTGCTCGACATCACGGATCAGGTTCCGGAGCGGGCGAGCGTCATCCGCGTCATGTTGATGGAGCTGAATCGCATTTCGTCGCATCTGGTGGCTCTGGCCACGGGCGGTATGGAGTTGGGTGCGGTCACCGCGATGCTGTTCGGTTTCCGGGAGCGTGAGCTGGTTCTGGATGTGTTCGAGATGATCACGGGTTTGCGCATGAACCATGCGTACATCCGACCGGGTGGGCTGTCGCAGGATCTGCCGGAGGGTGCGGTGGAGAAGGTGCGCGAGTTGCTCACGCTGCTGCCGGAACGGTTGCGGGACATGGAGAATCTGCTCAACGACAACCGCATCTGGAAGGGGCGCACCGCGGGCATCGGGTATCTCGACCTGACTGGGTGCATGGCGCTGGGGATCACCGGTCCGATGCTGCGTGCGACGGGGTTGCCGCACGATTTGCGGAAGTCGCAGCCGTATTGCGGTTACGAGAACTACGAGTTCGCGGTGAGCACCGATACCGGGTGCGATGCGTACGGCCGTTATCTGATCCGGGTGGACGAGATGAAGGAGTCGCTGAAGATCGTCGAGCAGTGTCTCGACAAGTTGCGGCCCGGTCCGATCATGACGGAAGACAAGAAGATCGCGTGGCCGGCGGATCTGACGTTGGGCCCGGACGGTCTGGGCAATTCGCCCGGTCACGTCCGCGAGATCATGGATTCGTCGATGGAGTCGCTGATTCACCACTTCAAGTTGGTGACGGAGGGTTTCCGGGTGCCGCCGGGTCAGGTGTACGTGGCGGTGGAGTCTCCGCGGGGTGAGCTCGGTGTGCACATGGTGAGCGACGGCGGCACGCGCCCGTTCCGGGTGCATTTCCGCGATCCGTCGTTCACCAACCTGCAGGCGGTGGCCGCGACGTGTGAGGGCGGGATGGTCGCGGACGTCATCGCCGCTGTCGCGAGCATCGATCCCGTCATGGGGGGAGTGGACCGATGACCGAGCAAGCAGCACCGCAGCAAACACCCGTTTTCATCGAGTTCGGCCCCCGGCCGGAGGAGAAGGGACTGCTGGTGCGGCCGGGTGCGCGGGAGGCGTATCCGCCGGAGGTCCGCGCGAGGCTCGACGCCGATGCCGATGCGGCCATCGGGCGGTACCCGAGTGCGCGCTCCGCCTTGCTGCCGCTGCTGCACCTGGTCCAGTCCGAGGACGGGTACATCACGCCGGCGGGGATCGAGTTCTGTGCCGGTCGGCTCGGGTTGACCGGAGCCGAGGTGTCGGCGGTGGCGACGTTCTATTCGATGTACCGGCGTGATCCGACGGGCGACTATTACGTCGGGGTGTGTACCAACACGTTGTGCGCGATCATGGGCGGCGACGCGATCCTCGCCGCGCTGGAGGAGCACCTCGACCTTCCCCACGGCGGTACGTCTGCGGACGGCAAGATCACGCTGGAGCACATCGAGTGCAACGCGGCGTGTGATTACGCCCCGGTGGTGATGGTCAATTGGGAGTTCTTCGACAACCAGACTCCGGAGTCGGCTCGGTCGCTCGTCGATGCCTTGCGTTCGGGGGAGCGGGTGTCGCCGAGCCGGGGTGCGACGCTGTGCACGTTCCGGGAGACGGCCCGTGTTCTCGCCGGTTTCCCCGACGAGCGTCCCGGTGTGCCGGGGACCGGTGCTGGGGACGCCACGCTGGCCGGCCTCCGCGTTGCGCGCGAACGGGGTATGGAGGCGCCGGATCCTGCGGAGACGTCGCTTGTCCCGGAGCCGCACTCGCCGGACACCGAGTCGGTGGCGGCGGAGTCGACCAAGGACGAACCGGCACCGGCTCCGTCCGCGACCATGCCTCCCGAGCGGTCCACCTCCGAAACCGATCCGGCTGCCACCGACCCTGGACGAAAGGGAGACTGACATGCCGCTGACCCCGGTCCTCAGCCGTTACTGGGACGAGCCCGAATCCTGGACCCTCGACACGTACCTGCGCCACGACGGATACGAGGGCTTGCAGAAGGCGCTGCGCACGGACCCGGACGAGGTCATCGCGACCGTCAAGGAGGCCGGACTGCGCGGGCGCGGCGGTGCCGGATTCCCGACCGGGATGAAGTGGTCGTTCATCCCGCAGGGCGACGACAAGCCGCACTACCTCGTGGTCAATGCGGACGAGTCGGAACCGGGCACCTGCAAGGACATGCCCCTTCTGCTGGCCACGCCGCACGCGCTGGTGGAGGGTGTCATCATCGCGGCGTACGCGATCCGCGCCGGGCACGCGTTCATCTACGTGCGCGGCGAGGTGGTGCCGGTGCTGCGCCGGTTGCAGGCTGCGGTGGCGGAGGCGTACGCCGCCGGCTATCTCGGGAAGAACATCCTGGGCACCGGATTCGATCTCGAGTTGGTGGTGCACGCCGGTGCGGGGGCATACATCTGCGGCGAGGAGACGGCGCTGCTGGACTCGCTGGAGGGGCGCCGCGGCCAGCCCCGGCTGCGTCCGCCGTTCCCCGCCGTGGCCGGTCTCTACGCGTCACCGACCGTGGTCAACAACGTCGAGTCGATCGCGAGTGTCCCGCCGATCATGGTGAACGGCATCGAGTGGTTCCGGTCGATGGGCAGCGAGAAGTCGCCCGGGTTCACCCTCTACTCGCTGTCCGGGCACGTGACCACACCCGGGCAGTACGAGGCGCCGCTCGGAATCACCCTGCGGGAATTGCTCGAGTATGCGGGAGGAGTTCGCGCCGGGCACCGGCTGAAGTTCTGGACCCCGGGTGGCTCCTCGACGCCGATCTTCACCGACGAACATCTCGACGTCGCCCTCGACTACGAGGGCGTCGGTGCGGCCGGGTCGATGCTGGGCACCAAGGCCCTGCAGATCTTCGACGAGACGACGTGCGTGGTGCGGGCGGTGCTTCGCTGGACCGAGTTCTACGCGCACGAGTCGTGCGGCAAGTGCACGCCCTGCCGGGAAGGCACCTATTGGCTGGTGCAGATCCTGGAACGCCTCGAGCGAGGGGAGGGCACCGACGCCGATCTGGAGAAGCTCCTCGACATCGCCGACAACATCCTCGGCAAGTCGTTCTGCGCTCTCGGTGACGGTGCGGCCAGCCCGATCATGTCCTCCATCAAGTACTTCCGCGACGAGTACCTCGCACACTTCGAGCAGGGTGGCTGCCCGTTCGACCCGCATCAGTCCACGCTCATGGCGGGGGTGCACGCATGACGAGTGCGAAAGAAGTGAGCAACCAAGTGAGCAATCAAGTGGGCGTTGTCATCGACGGTGTCGAAGTCAGTGTTCCCAAGGGCACGTTGGTGATTCGTGCCGCGGAGATGATCGGCATCCAGATTCCGCGGTTCTGCGACCACCCGCTGCTCGACCCGGTCGGCGCCTGCCGCCAGTGCCTGGTCGAAGTGGAGGGGCAGCGTAAGCCGCTCGCCTCCTGCACCACGACGGTCACCGACGGCATGGTCGTCCACACCCAGCTCACGTCGCCTGTCGCCGACAAGGCGCAGAAGGGTGTGATGGAGTTGCTGCTGATCAATCATCCGCTGGACTGTCCGGTGTGCGACAAGGGCGGCGAGTGCCCGCTGCAGAACCAGGCGATGTCGAACGGGCGCGCGGAGTCGCGTTTCGGGGAGGTCAAACGCACGTTCCCGAAGCCGATTCCGTTGTCGACGGAGGTGCTCCTGGACCGTGAGCGGTGTGTGCTGTGCGCGCGGTGCACCCGGTTCTCCCAGCAGGTTGCGGGTGATCCGTTCATCGAACTGCAGGAACGCGGTGCGTTGCAGCAGGTGGGGATCTACGCGAAGGAACCGTTCGAGTCGTACTTCTCCGGTAACACGGTCCAGATCTGCCCGGTGGGTGCGCTGACGGGTACGGCGTATCGATTCCGGGCCCGCCCGTTCGATCTGATCTCCAGCCCGAGCGTGTGTGAGCACTGCGCGAGCGGATGCGCCCAGCGCACCGACCATCGCCGGGGCGCGGTGCTACGCCGGTTGGCGGGCGACGACCCCGAGGTCAACGAGGAGTGGAACTGCGACAAGGGCCGGTGGGCGTTCGCGTACGCCACGCAGCGCGACCGGATCACCACTCCCTTGGTCCGCGGCGACGACGGCGTACTGGCACCCGCGTCGTGGTCGGAGGCCCTCGCCGTCGCGTCCCGCGGGCTGACCGCCGCGCGGGGCAGCGCGGGTGTTCTGGTCGGGGGCCGGTCCACTTGGGAGGACGCGTACGCGTACGCGAAGTTCGCTCGAATAGCATTGGGCACCAACGACATCGACTTCCGTAGCCGCGTCCACTCCGGTGAGGAGGCCGAGTTCCTGGCCGCCCGGGTGGCGGGGCAGCGCCTTGCCGTCACCTACGACGACCTGGACGCCGCACCGGTCGTCCTCCTCGTCGGATTCGAGCCGGAGGAGGAGTCGCCGATCGTCTTCCTCCGGCTGCGCAAGGCCGCACGCGCGAAGGCCGTTCCGGTCTACTCGGTGGCCCCGTACGCGTCCCGCGGACTGGAGAAGATGACCGGCACACTGCTGCGCGCCGCGCCGAACGCGGAGCCGGCGGTCCTGGGCGGGCTCCGGACCGGTGATCAGGATCCGGGTGTCACCGGGCTGCTGCGTCGACCGGGTGCGGTAATCATGGTCGGCGAGAGGCTCGCCGGCGTGCCCGGGGGGCTGTCCGCCGCGGTCCGGTTGGCAGAAGAGACGGGTGCCCGATTGGCGTGGGTGCCGCGCCGGGCCGGCGAACGCGGTGCGCTCGAGGCGGGTGCGCTGCCCGGACTGCTTCCGGGTGGCAGGCCGGTCGGCGATCCCGTCGCCCGGCGGCAGGTCGCGTCGGCGTGGAACGTCGCGGATCTGCCGGACACCGTGGGCCGCGATGCTTCGGGCATCCTCGCGGCGGCGGAAGCGAAGACCCTCGGCGCGCTGGTGATCGGCGGGGTCGAGGCCGACGACCTCCCCGACCCGCAGGCCGCGTTGGCTGCCGTCGAGGCCGCCGGGTTCGTCGTCAGCTTGGAACTGCGCCACAGTGCGCTCAGCGACCGTGCGGACGTGGTGTTCCCCATTGCCCCGGTTATGGAGAAGCCGGGTGCCTTCCTCGATTGGGAGGGCCGCATCCGCGATTTCGATACCGCGCTCCGCAACACCGGCGCCATGCCCGACCAGCGGGTGCTGCACGCCATCGCCGGCGAAATGGGTGTCCCGCTCGGACTTCCCGACGCCGCGACCGCGCGTCGCGAACTCGAGAGGCTCGGCGCCTGGGACGGAGACTTCCCCGATCCGCCCGACCACCCGGAGTCACCGCGACCGGACCCCGGGCCGGGGGAGGCGGTGCTGGCGACGTGGCGGATGCTGCTCGACTCGGGACGGCTGCAGGACGGGGAACCGTACCTGGCGGGTACGGCCCGCACCCCGGTTGTGCGGATGTCCGCGGCGTCGGCGGCCGAGACGGGTGCCGGTGACGGAGATCCGGTCACCGTCTCGACGGACCGGGGCGCCGTCACGCTGCCGCTGGTGATCACCGACATGCCGGATCGGGTGGTGTGGTTGCCCCTCAACTCGCCCGGCTCCGCCGTCCACCGACAGTTGGCCGCGGTCGCGGGGAGCGTCGTCCACGTCCGCCAGGCGGCAGGCATCAACGGCGCTGCCCCGGGAGGTGCGCTGTGAGTATCGAGGCCGTCTACCCCGACCCGGCGCTGTTCGGCCACGACCCGTGGTGGCTGGTTGTCGGCAAGGCCCTGGCCATCTTCGTGTTCCTCGTCCTCACCCCGCTTCTGACGATCCTCGCCGAACGCAAGGTGATGGCCTGGATGCAGATGCGCGTCGGCCCGAACCGGGTGGGCCCGCGGGGCATGCTGCAGAGCCTCGCCGACGGCATCAAGCTCGCCTTGAAGGAGGGGATCGTCCCGAAGGGCGTGGACAAGCCGATCTACATCGTCGCGCCGGTCATCGCGGCGGTGCCTGCATTCATGGCGTTCGCCGTGATCCCGTTCGGACCCGAGGTCTCGATCTTCGGGCATCGCACGGCACTGCAACTGACGGACCTTCCCGTGGCCGTCCTCTACGTCCTCGCGGCCACGTCGATCGGCGTCTACGGCATCGTGCTCGCCGGCTGGGCGTCCGGATCCACCTACCCGTTGCTGGGTGGTCTGCGTTCGACGGCACAGGTGATCTCGTACGAGATCGCGATGGCGTTGTCGTTCGCGGCCGTCTTCCTGGACGCCGGAACCATGTCGACGTCCGGCATCGTCGCCGCCCAGGAACGCACCTGGTACGTCTTCCTGCTCCTGCCGTCGTTCCTCATCTACGTCACGTCGATGGTCGGTGAGACCAACAGGGCACCGTTCGACCTGCCCGAGGCGGAAGGGGAACTGGTCGGCGGTTTCCACACCGAGTACTCCTCATTGAGCTTCGCGATGTTCATGCTCGCCGAGTACGTCAACATGGTGACGGTGTCGGCCCTCGCCACCACGTTGTTCCTCGGCGGCTGGCACGCACCGTTCCCGATCAGCCTGTGGGACGGCGCGAACTCCGGCTGGTTGCCGGTGCTGTGGTTCACGGTGAAGGTCTGGGCCTTCCTGTTCGTCTTCGTCTGGTTGCGCGCCACGCTGCCCAGGCTGCGGTACGACCAGTTCATGGGTCTCGGCTGGAAGATCCTGATCCCCATCTCGCTGGTGTGGGTGATGATCGTCGCCACCGTCCGCGCCTTCCGCAACGAGGGGTACGACGGCCGGACGATCGCGCTCGTCGTCGCGGGCCTGATCGTGGCCGTCGTCGTGGTGGCGCTGCTGTGGAACCGCCTGCGTCCGGGCCGCGTTCGCGCGCCCGAGAAACCGGTCGAACCGCGGGGACGCGCCGACCTCACCCCGGAGACGCTCGAACCGTTCGACCCCATGGCCGGTGGTTACCCGGTACCGCCGATGCCCGGTCAGACGCTGCCTGCGTTCCGGCGCACGCCCGTCTCCGTCACCGGCGCGCAGTCCACCGGATCGACCCAGGAGAACAGTGATGACTAAATTCCTCGGCCCCATAGCGGGATTCGGCGTGACCTTCTCGACGATGTTCAAGAAATCGAATACCGAGTTCTACCCGGAGGAGAAGACGCCGACGGCGCCCCGCTACCACGGCAGGCATCAGCTCAACCGATACGCGGACGGGTTGGAGAAGTGCATCGGGTGCGAACTGTGCGCCTGGGCGTGCCCCGCCGACGCCATCTTCGTGGAGGGCGCCGACAACACCGACGAGGAACGGTTCTCGCCGGGTGAACGGTACGGCCGCGTCTACCAGATCAATTATTTGCGGTGCATCGGGTGCGGGCTGTGCATCGAGGCGTGCCCGACGCGGGCACTGACCATGACCAACGAATACGAGATGGCCGACGACAACCGGGCCGGCCTGATCTACGAGAAGGACCGGCTGCTGGCGCCGCTCGAGCCCGGCATGGCCGAATCGCCGCACCCGATGGCACCGGGCACCACGGCCGAGGACTACTACCGCGGCACGGTGACCGGGGGAGTGGAACCGGCGCCGCAGGACGATTCCGCGACCGACGACACGCGCAACGCGGGGGAGACGCCGTGATCCGGCAAGGAGAGCCGACGTGGTGAACACGATGCCCTCCGCGGTCCAGTTGGTCGCGGAACCCTTCACCCAGACCTCGACGGGCGAGGGTGTGCAGTTCTGGATCCTCGGGACCCTGGCCGTGATCGGCGCGCTGGGAGTGGTCAGCGCGACCAAGGCCGTCTATTCGGCGATCTTCCTCGCCACGACCATGATCATCCTGGCCGTGTTCTACATCGCGCAGGGTGCGCTGTTCCTCGGTGTCGTCCAGATCGTGGTCTACACCGGTGCGGTCATGATGCTGTTCCTGTTCGTGCTCATGCTCATCGGTGTCGATTCCTCCGAATCTCTCGTCGAGAATCTGCGCGGTCAGCGGGTGGCGGCGATCGCGGCGGGACTGGGCTTCGGACTGCTGCTGATCGGCGGCATCGGGAGTGCGTCCGTGTCCGCGTTCACCGGTCTCGATCAGGCCAACGCGGCGGGCAACGTCGAGGGTCTGGCCGAACTCGTCTTCGTCCGGTACGTGTGGGCGTTCGAACTGACGGGTGCGTTGCTGATCACGGCGACCATCGGTGCCATGGTGCTCGCCCACCGGGAGCGCTTCGAGCCGCGGAAGGACCAGCGCGAGCTGTCCCAGGACCGCGTCCGCGAGGGTGCCCGTGTCACACCGTTGCCCAGTCCGGGGGTCTACGCGCGGCACAACGCGGTCGACATACCGGCGTTGCTGCCCGACGGCACGTTCTCCGAACTGTCCGTCAGCCGGTCGCTCGAACGGCGGCCGAGCCTGCCCGCCCGGGCACTGGGTACCGCGGACGTCGCGACCCCCGAACCCGGCGTGCCCGAGGAAGGGGGCCGGCGATGAATCCGGAGAACTACCTCTACCTGTCCGCGCTGCTGTTCACGATCGGCGCGGCGGGAGTGCTGATCCGGCGCAACGCGATCATCGTGTTCATGTGCATCGAACTGATGCTCAACGCCTCGAATCTGGCATTCGTGACGTTCGCCCGCATGCACGGCAACCTCGACGGGCAGGTTTTCGCGTTCTTCACGATGGTCGTCGCGGCCGCCGAGGTGGTCGTCGGTCTGGCGATCATCATGACCATCTTCCGTTCCCGCCGTTCGGCTTCCGTCGACGACGCCAACCTCCTCAAGAACTGACGGGTCCCCGATGACGCACATCCTCGAGAAGGTGACTTTGCCCGACGACGACACCCCGGTCGGCGGTGCGGCATGAGCGGAACGCTCTCGTCGGCCGTGTGGCTCCTCCCGCTTCTGCCACTCCTCGGCGCCGCCGTGCTCCTGCTGGCGGGCAGGCGCACCGATTCGTGGGGCCACCTCCTCGGCTGTGTGACGGCGCTGGCCTCGTTCGCGCTCGGCGTCGTCTTCTTCGTCGACATGCTGGGCCGGGACGCCGCCGACCGGGTGATGCACCAGACCCTGTTCAGCTGGGTGCCGGTCGGCGAACTGCAGGTGGACTTCGGACTCCAACTCGACCAGCTGTCCGTGTGTTTCGTGCTGCTGATCACCGGTGTCGGTTCGCTGATCCACATCTACTCGGTCGGCTACATGGCGCACGACCCGGAGCGTCGGAAGTTCTTCGCCTACCTGAACCTGTTCCTCGCGGCGATGCTGCTGCTGGTCCTGGCCGACAACTTTCTGGGCCTGTACGTGGGCTGGGAGGGTGTGGGTCTCGCCTCGTACCTGCTCATCGGGTTCTGGCAGTACAAGCCGTCCGCGGCGGCGGCCGCGAAGAAGGCGTTCGTGGTCAACCGCGTCGGCGACATGGGCCTCGTCTTCGCCATGATGATGATGTTCTCGACCTTCGGCTCGGTCGAATTCGCCGACGTGTTCACGGGCGCCGAGGCCGCGAGCGAGGGAATGCTCACCGCGATCGGGCTGGCGCTTCTTCTCGCCGCCTGCGGCAAATCTGCTCAGGTCCCGCTGCAGTCCTGGCTCGGTGACGCCATGGAAGGCCCGACGCCGGTGTCGGCGCTGATCCACGCAGCGACCATGGTCACCGCCGGTGTCTATCTGATCGTCCGGTCCAACGCGATCTTCGACCTGGCGCCGAATGCCCAACTGGCCGTCGTGATCGTCGGCGCGGTGACCCTGCTGTTCGGCGCGATCATCGGCTGCGCGAAGGACGACATCAAGAAGGCGCTGGCGGCGTCGACGATGAGCCAGATCGGTTACATGGTGCTGGCCGCAGGTCTGGGGCCGGCGGGGTACGCGTTCGCGATCATGCTCCTGCTGACACACGGCTTCTTCAAGGCCGGCCTGTTCCTCGGTGCAGGCTCGGTGATGCACGGCATGAACGACGAGGTGAACATGCGCCGCTACGGCGGGCTGCGCACCTTCATGCCGATCACGTTCGTCACGTTCGGGTTGGGATACCTGGCCATCATCGGGATTCCACCGTTCTCGGGCTTCTTCTCCAAGGACAAGATCATCGAAGCGGCGTTCGCCGCCGAGGGCGCCCAGGGCATCGTCCTCGGAACGGTGACGCTGCTCGGCGCGGGACTCACCGCCTTCTACATGACCAGGGTGATGTTGATGACCTTCTTCGGACAACCGCGCTGGGCTTCCGGGGCGAGCGATCCACACGAATCGCCGGGGGTGATGACGGTGCCGATGATTCTGCTGGCGGTGGGTTCCGTCGCCGCCGGTGCCGTGCTCGCGATCGGCTCCTCGCTGCAGCATTGGCTGGAACCTGTCGTCGGCGCCCACCACGGCGAGCCGGCCCTCCCCGTATGGGCGATCACGGGACTCACCCTGGTGGTGGTGCTCGCCGGAGTCGCGGTGGCCTACCGCCAGTACGCCCGGCAGCCGATTCCCGCGGACGCCCCGGTGGAGGTTTCCGCGCTCACCGTCGCCGCCCGAAGGGACCTGTACGGCGACGCGTTCAACGAAGCGGCGTTGATGCGGCCCGGACAGGAGTTGACGCGAACGCTCGTGACCGTCGACGACCGCGGAGTCGACGGCGCCGTCAACGGATTCGCCGCACTGGTCGGCGGAACGTCGATGCGGTTCCGGCGTCTGCAGACCGGGTTCGTCCGGTCGTACGCCCTGTTCATGTTCGCGGGCGCGGCGCTTCTCGTCGCCACGATGCTGGTGAGGCTGTGGTGAGCGGGTTCCCGTGGCTGACCGCCCTGTGGGTGGTGCCACTCGTCGGCGCCGGTGTCGTCCTCGCCCTACCCGTCGACAAGCGCGCGCTCGCGAAGTCGGTCGCGGTGGGCGTGTCCGTGGTGGTGCTGTGCCTGGCGGTCGTGCTGGCGATCCGGTTCGATCCGACCGGTGAGCAGTACCAGTTCGTCGAATCGCACGCCTGGATTCCGGCGTTCGGCACCCGGTACACCCTGGGTCTGGACGGCATCGCGCTGGTCCTCGTGCTCCTCACCGCGGTTCTGGTGCCGTTGCTGTTGCTGGCGGGGTGGAACGACGGTGAATCCGACCCCGACTACGGGCGGCGGCGGGTGGCCCACACGTACGTGGCGCTGACGCTGATGGTCGAGGCGATGGTGATGGTGTCGTTCACCGCCCTCGACGTCCTGCTGTTCTACATCTTCTTCGAGGCCATGCTCATCCCGATGTACTTCCTGATCGGGGGGTTCGGCGGGGTGGGACGATCGTATGCTGCGGTGAAATTCCTGCTCTACAACCTGTTCGGCGGCCTGATCATGCTGGCGGCGGTCATCGGGCTGTATGTCGTGACGGCGCGTCAGGACGCCTTCGGCGGCGGCACCTTCGACTTCCGGGTGATCGTCGCCGAAGGGCTGGACGCGGACCCCGGCGTGCTGAAGGCGCTGTTCCTCGGATTCATGTTCGCGTTCGCCGTCAAGGCGCCGCTGTGGCCGTTCCACACCTGGCTGCCGGGTGCCGCGGTCGAGGCAACGCCGGCCAGCGCGGTGCTCATGATGGCCGTGGTCGACAAGGTCGGCACCTTCGGCATGCTGCGTTTCTGCTTGCAGATGTTCCCGGACGCCTCCGCGTATTTCGCACCGTTCGTCACGGTGCTGGCGGTGATCGGCATCATCTACGGCGCGGTGCTGGCGATCGGGCAGACCGATGTGATGCGACTGATCGCTTACACGTCGATCTCACACTTCGGGTTCATCATCCTCGGCATCTTCGCCATGACGAGCCAGGGCCAGGCCGGGTCGACGCTCTACATGGTCAATCACGGCATCTCGACCGCGGCGCTGTTCCTGATCGCGGGATTCCTGGTGTCCCGGCGCGGCACTCGCGTCATCGCCGACTACGGCGGGGTGCAGAAGGTCGCTCCGGTGATGGCGGGCACGTTCCTCGTGGCGGGACTCGCCACGCTGTCGCTGCCGGGTCTGGCGCCCTTCGTCAGTGAGTTCCTGGTCCTCGTCGGAACGTTCTCGCGCTACCAGTTCGCCGCCGTGGCCGCGACTTTCGCGCTCGTCCTCGCCGCGATCTACGTGCTGTGGCTCTACCAGCGGATGATGACCGGACCGGTGAAGGAGGGCAACGAGTCGGTGCGCGACCTAGTGCGCCGTGAGATCGCCGTGGTGGCGCCGCTGATCGCCCTGCTGATCGTTCTCGGCGTCTACCCCAAACCCGTGCTGGACGTCATCACGCCCGCGGTGAGCCACGTTCTCGTGACCGTCGGTCAGCACGATCCCGCACCCACCGTCGCCGACCAGGACCCACAGGGAGGTACGCACAGATGAGTCCCTCCGCACTCGTCCTCGCCCAGTCCGCGACGTTGCGCGCGCCGGACATCGAGTACAGCCAGTTGTCACCCATGTTGATCGTGTTCGGCGTGGCCGTCGTCGGTGTGCTCGTCGAGGCCTTCCTGCCGCGGCGCGTCCGGTACTCGAGTCACCTCGTTCTCGGGCTCGGAGGTCTCACCGCCGCTTTCGTGGCCGTCGTCCTGCTCGCCGGGACCCGTGACTCGGCGGTCGTGGGAGCGGTGGCCGTCGACGGTCCGACACTGTTCCTCCAGGGCACCATCCTGCTGATCTCGATCCCCGCGATCCTGCTCATCGCCGAACGCAGCGTCGACAGCGGGGTCGCCGCGGCGACGGCGGAGCTCACCACGACGGCCGGGGCCGAGCCGGAGAACGGAACCGACGCCTTCACCCCGCAGGCGTTCGCCGTCCCCGGCAGCATCGCCGAACGGGAGGCCACCAGATCCGCCCCGGGACACACCGAGGTCTTTCCCCTCACCCTGTTCGCGGTCGGCGGGATGCTCCTGTTCCCGGCGTCCAACGACCTCCTCACCATGTTCGTGGCACTGGAGGTTCTCTCGCTGCCGCTGTACCTGTTGTGCGGGCTGGCGCGCCGCCGTCGTCTCCTGTCGCAGGAGGCGGCGCTCAAATACTTTCTGCTCGGGGCGTTCTCGTCGGCGTTCTTCCTGTTCGGTGTGGCGCTGCTGTACGGCTACGCGGGCACGGTCGAGTTGCCGCGGATCGCCGACGCGCTCGCCCGCGGCACCGACGACAAGGCGCTGGCACTGATCGGCACCGCGCTCCTGTCGGTCGGCCTGCTGTTCAAGATCGGCGCGGTGCCGTTCCACTCCTGGATTCCCGACGTCTATCAGGGTGCGCCGACGCCGATCACCGCCTTCATGGCCGCTGCCACCAAGGTCGCCGCCGTCGGTGCGATGCTGCGCATCTTCTACGTAGCACTGCCGGACCTGCGTGCGGACTGGCGGCCTTTGATGTGGGGAGTCGCCATCCTCACCATGGTGGTCGGTGCCGTCATGGCGGTCACGCAGAACGACGTCAAGCGGATGCTCGCGTATTCGTCGGTCGCGCATGCCGGGTTCATCCTCACCGGTCTGATCGCGGCCAACCGTGCAGGCTTGTCGTCCACGATGTTCTACCTGCTGGCCTACGGATTCAGCACGCTCGGTGCGTTCGCGGTGGTGACGCTGGTGCGGGACAGCCGGGGTGAGGCCACGGACCTGTCCCGCTGGGCGGGGCTGGGGCGGCGGTCGCCGCTCGTGGGCGGGGTCTTCGCCCTGTTCCTGCTCGCGTTCGCCGGAATCCCGTTGACGAGTGGGTTCGTCAGCAAGTTTGCGGTCTTCCAGGCGGCCATCGAGGGCGGCGCCGTCCCGCTCGTTCTCGTCGGTGTCGTCAGCAGCGCGATCGCGGCGTTCTTCTACGTCCGCGTCATCGTGCTGATGTTCTTCTCGGAGCCGCAGAGCGACGCCCCGACGATCGTGGTGCCCAGCATGTTCACCGCCGCGGCCATCGCTGTCGGTGTGGTGGTGACGGTGGTGCTCGGAATCCTGCCGCAGGCGGCGCTGGACCTCGCGGACCAGGCCGCGGTGTTCTTCCGCTGACTCGGGCCGCGGCCCCTTCGCGCGGGCCGCGAGTGTCCGGTGTGACGGATGTAGTCCAAGTGGCTGGCGGGACCCGTGTGAGTGTGGTGGAATGCAAACCGGACAACATACCGACTGAGCGAGAGTGAATGTCGGAGACACGCCGGAGCGCGACCGATCGGATATGGGGGCCACAGTGCAGATTTCTCGGAGAGACCTGTTCCGGTATGCGGCAGCAGGATCTGCCGTGGCCGGGATCGCGGCGCTCACGTCCACCACGTCCTCGGTCGCCGTCGCGAAGGCCGACAGCCTCGGCATCCTGATCGACTACGCGGGCGGAGTTCCCTCGGCGGACGCGATCCTCGAGGCCGGATACGCCGGCGCCATCCGCTACGTGTCCGATCGGCGTCCCGGCGCCGAATGGATGGAGGGCAAGCCGATGCTCGCCGACGAGGCGCAGACACTGCTCGACGCCGGACTGTCGGTCGTGTCGTGCTACCAGTTCGGCAAGGGCCCGACGGCCGATTGGCGCGGTGGGCTCGAGGCGGGCAAGCGACACGCCGAACGTGGCCTCGAATTGCACCTCGCCGCAGGCGGTTCCGAGGACCGCCCGATCTACGCATCGATCGACGACAATCCCTCGCCCGCCGATTTCCTCACCATGATCGGCCCCTACCTCGCGGGCTGGGAGTCGGTGGTCGGCAAGGGCAACACCGGCATCTACGCCAACTCCAAGACGCTGGATCTGGCGATCCTCGCCGGGTTCGGTTCGTGGTACTGGCAACACGATTGGGGCACTCCCGAGGGGTATGTCCACCCGTCGGCGCACCTGCACCAGTACGAGATCGACGCGAGCAACGTCGACGGGGTCGGTATCGATCTCAACGACATCCTGAAGCCCGACTACGGGCAGTGGTGACCCGCTAGGCTGCCGGTTGCCCGCCCATCCTCGTGAGCCACTCACGGGCGTCGTCGGGTAGCTTTCCGACGGCTTCTGCTGCGCGGCACCATTTCTTGGCCGTCGCGAGGAAGTTCATCGGGTTGTACGCGTCCTCCTCGCGCGACCACAGGTTGTCGCCGGCGTAGTGCAGGATGGTGATGTTGGCGGCCGCATGCTCCGAACCGTCGCCGGGATCCTCCATCGGGTTGTCGATCTCGCAGATCACCCAGCCCCGGTCCTCGTCGATCACATACCAGTTCGCCGGAAACTCGGTCATCCGGCTTCCGGGGAAGGCTGACATGGTGCGGGTGACCCAGCGGCGTATGGCTTCGCGTCCGTCGAATTGTCCGAAGGCGTGCTCGACATACGTGGCGTCCTCCGTGAAGAGGTCGGCGAAGCCGTTCCAATCACCGAGTTCGACGCAGCGACTGACGCTCCGCTGGTAGTGGGCGAATGCGCCTTCCAGTTCGGCACGGCTCCACGGCATGCGTGCATCCCTTCTCTCGTTCGGCACTCGTCGGTGTGCACCTCGAAGAATAAGAACATGTTTCAGTTCTCGCGTGGGGCGTTTTCCGGTGGATGGGACGGTGAAACGCTGACCGAGGTAACCCCGATTACCAGTCGTCACTCTTTTCACTCTGGAAACCGGGAGGTCTCCCATGGATCTGATCCTCAATTTCTTGTACACCGTCGCTTCGGTCCTCTACACCGCGTTCTTCGTCAACGGATCCTGATCCGGCCTCGGGCTGAGCGATAGATGTGCACGGTACATACTATGTGTATGATACACAAGGCGTCTCGGGCAGAATGAGGCGTGCAGAACAAGGGTGACGAGTGGAGGTGGCGGTGTCCGATCGCGACGTGGTGGCAGCTGTCGAGAACGAACTGACGCTGCTCTCGCGCTACCACGCCCACGCCCAGCGCGCGGGATTCCAACTCGACCGTTCCGCCTACCTGATCCTCGGCCGTCTGGAGCTGGACCATCCGCTCAGCCTGAAGCAGCTCGCCGAGGCCTTCCGGCTCGACATCTCGACGATCAACCGGCAGATCGGCGCGTTGCTGAAACGTGGGCTCGTCGACCGCGTCCCCGACCCGGACGGCGGTATGGCCCGCAAGGTCGAGGCCACACGTCAGGGCATCGAACAGCTGCACGCAGACCGGGAGTTGGGCCGCAGGGGTGTCGAGCGCATCATCGCCGGATGGAGCGACCACGACCGGGACGAGCTGAGCCGCCTGCTGACGAAGTTCAACGGCGAGATCGAGAAGGGCGAGGGCAATTCCTGGCCCCGCGGTGGACGGACCTCCTGAGCCGAGTGCGTCAGGACTGGACGTGCGCGGTCGCGTCCCGGGTGAGGTCCGGCTCCTCGGCGATGACCGTGAGGTGGGGATGTTCCGGCGGCGAGTCGTGCCACCCTTTCCACGACATCAGTGACCACCGGGACAGCCCCGACAGCGCGGACCCGAGGCTCGCGAACGAGGCGGTGCTCAGCGCCGACCCGGCCGAGCCGACCGACCCGATAGAGAGCACCGATCCGACACTGCCGATGGACAGGATCGAGTAGGCCGAACCGATCGAGAGGATCGACCCCTCCGAGCGGATCGAGAGGATCGAACGCCGGGCGTGTCGCGATCGCAGTGAGTGGTCCGGTGTGTGCTGCGTCGAGGGCATTCCCCGGTCTACCACGGCGGTGCCCTCGGCGAACAGGGATGCGGGTGCACGAAGGGCCCTCCGGAAGAATCCGGAGGGCCCTTCGTGGGTCGGTCTCGAGGGTTACGCGACCTGGAACATGCCAACGGTGGGGAGGAAGCTGCACGTGATCGGCGCTGCGCCCTCCTTCTGCGTCGTCAGTCCGCCCGAGACGACGGCGAGAACGCGGCCCGGGCCGGTGTCCGCGATGGCCGACAGGGTTGCCGGTCCGTCCGGGTTGATCTTGGCTTCGTTGGTGAGGTTCTGGGTGGCGCGGCGCTGGTTGTCGAGGTTGATCCACGTCACAGTCAGCGGATTGGGCTGTTCGGCGGCAACGGAACTGGTTCCGAGGGCGGTGAACACGAAACCGGCCTGACCTGCCTTCGGTCCGGGCGGGGGCAACACGGCCGGACCGGGAACCGCGAGTGCGGTGCCCACGGAGTCGGCGCCTTCGCCGATGCAGCCCTTACCGATGGTCGGGTAGAGGAACTGCGCGATGACGGGTGCGTTCTCCTGCGGGATCTCGGGGCCGCCGCCGCCGCTGCCGTCGAGGAACGTGATGACGCGCTCGAGGGTGGACTTGAGCTCCGGCGGGATTCCGGGGGATTCGAGGAGGTTGCGGGCCTGGTCCAGAATTGCGTCCTGAGGTCCTGCGGCGATGTCTTCGGTACCAGCTGCTGCGCCGATGATCGCGGGTGCGAACGACGCGAGCATCTCCACGGGGATGCCTTCGGGCACGGGCGGCGGCGTCGGCTGCGCAATCGCCTGGGCCGGCACTGCCATAGCGGCTGCTGCGGCAACAGCGAGAGCAGTAACTGCTCTGCGCATACCTCGGGTTCGAAGCACAGTCTCCCCATCCTTAGTCATAACAGCGTGGACGACAACTCAATCCACGTCTGACGGCTCGGGGGGTCACTCTATGTACAGCGCCCCCGGGTTGTACAGCTCACGAGTTCGTTCACCGGTAGCTGCGGCACCCCGGTGGGAGTGTATGGCATACAGACCCCGACGGTGATCTTCCGGTGACGATAGCCTGTGGCAGGTGTGGTTCGTGTGATTGGTGATGCAACTGTTACGCGCAGCTACGGACACCTCGGGGCCCGCGGGCGCCGCCGTCTACGCTGTGCGGGACCGTTTCGGGATCGGCTGAGACATTTACACCTCACAGGAGAGCGCCACACTGTGTCCGACCATGCAGCGTCCGACCATGCAGCGTCCGACGACGGAGCAGCCTCCGACCATTCGTCCGAGCGTTCTCCCACGTCGTCGCGGGGAACGTCCGCTCTGCACACCCTGTTGCGATGCGCGCCTGTACTTCTCGTGCTCTCGGTGCTCGGGCGCATGGCGTGGACGCTGCTGAGTCCCAACGGAATGAACCTCGTCGACCTGCACGTCTACGTCGACGGCTCCGAGGCGCTGCACGGTGGCAGTCTCTACGACTTCACCTATTCGGAAGTGACACCGGACTTTCCGCTGCCGTTCACGTATCCGCCGTTCGCCGCGCTCGTCTTCTTTCCCCTGCACTACCTGCCGTTCCCCCTGGTCGGGGTCGGCTGGCAGCTGCTCACCATCCTCGCCCTCTACGCGTTGGCGCGAATGAGCCTGGGGCTCGTCCTCGGTGGCGCCGCACGCACACCGCACTGGCGTGCGGTCGCGGTGCTGTGGACCACAGTGGGGGTGTGGGTGGAACCGGTGCGCACCACCCTGGACTACGGCCAGATCAACGTCTTCCTCGCGCTGCTGGTGATGACCGCCGTCCGCAGTTCGCGGTGGTGGCTGTCCGGTGCGCTCGTCGGTTTCGCCGCCGGGATCAAACTGACCCCGGCGATCACCGGCCTCTACTTCCTCCTGCAGCGCCGGTGGAAGGCCGCCGTGTTCTCGGGAGTCGCCTTCGCCGCGACCGTCGGAGTCAGTTACCTGCTGATCGGCTCGGAGGCGCGGGAGTATTTCACCCACCTGCTCGGCGACGCGGATCGCATCGGCCCGGTCGGCTCGGTGTGGAATCAGTCCCTGCGCGGCGCGTTGTCGCGGCTGCTGGGGTACGACGTCGAGACTGGCGTCGTGTGGCTGCTGGCCGTGGCGGTCACCCTCGTCCTCGCGGTTCTGGCCTGGCGGGCGATCGCCCGTGACGATCGGCTCGGCACCCTCGTCATCGTCGAGTTGCTAGGGCTGCTGGTGTCCCCGATCTCGTGGTCACACCACTGGGTGTGGGTGATCCCGATGCTGATCTGGCTGCTGCACGGCCCGTACGGGTCGATGGTGGGCACCCGGATCCTCGCCGGGTACTGGCTCGTCACCACGCTCATCGGGGTGCCGTGGGTACTCAGCTTCTTCCAGGACTCGATCTGGCTGATCTCCCGGCCCGCCATCCTTGCGTGGCTGGGCACCGTCGACGTCGTCGGCGCGTTCGGTGTCTACGCCTGGGTGGCCTACGCCGGTCGCCGCACGAAGCGTGCCGCCGCCGATGTCGCCACCACGGTCAGCCCGCCAGCGAGTCGATCTGCGCAGCAAGATCCAGATCCCGCTGCGTGAGCCCGCCGGCGGAATGCGTCGACAACGTGTAGGTGACCTTCCGCCACCTGATGTCGATGTCCGGATGGTGGTTCGCGGCTTCCGCCGCCTCCGCGACCTTCCGCACGAGTTCGACGGCTTCGGGGAAGCTCGGCGACTCGACGGTGCGGACGAGGGAATCACCGGCTCGCCGCCACCCGGGCAGTTCTGCGAGCGCGGTGTCGATCTCTCCGTCTGACAGCAACTCGGCCATACCCCATGATGGTGCGGTGCCACCGGAACGTGCAAGACCTGTCGACCACACCGGAGAGGTCGTGGCGGCCGCGATCATCGTCGACGGCCGGCTGTTGCTCGCGCAGCGGACCCGGCCCCCGGAACTCGCGGGACTGTGGGAGCTGCCGGGAGGCAAAGCGGAGGCAGGGGAGACCGCCGAGGACGCGTTACGTCGGGAGCTGCGGGAAGAGCTCGGGGTGGAGGTGACCGGCGGCGACCGGATCGGCGGCGACGTGCCGTTGCCCGACGGCCGGGTGCTGCGCGCGTACCGGGTCGAACTGGTGTCGGGAACACCGGTCGCGCTCGATCACGCGGAGCTGCGGTGGGTGGACGGGCACGAATTGGGGGAGATCGACCTCGTCGGCAACGACCGCGGGTGGGTGCCGGACCTGCGGCTGCACCTGAACGGGTGGGCGTGACCTCAGGCCGCGCGGGCCTTCTTCAGACCCTTCTTCAATTCCTTCTTGGACGCGCCCTCGTTCTCGAGCTTCTTCATCCGCATGATGACCACCGGGCACTTGATGCAGCGCGTCTTGCTGCGGCAGCATTTCTTCTTCGGTTTGAGACCCGAGACCTTGCTGGCCTTCACCTTGCCCATACTCGGCTCGGCCTTCCTACTCCGGTGGATGCCGGTCTCCGCCGGCTGCACCCAGGTTAGCGTCCCCTCAGCTTTCGGCCTCGATCCACACGCGCGGGAGGCCGATTTCAACGTGGCGCAGATCACTTTACGCTGGTCGGGCAGGCCCCGCGTGGCCGGCGATGCGCGAAGTAGCCGTTCGGGCGGGTAGTATTCACGTGGCCGCGATGCCTGTACTGGGCGATTTACCATCGCCTCGACGAGGATTCTGAATCGAGATGACAAGGCGGCCGCCAGAACGCCGTGCGAGGGAACTTTCGCGTGGCCGAATCAACTCAGCCAGGAGAGCCACCGCGTGACCATCACCAGCTTCCGCAACGTTGCCATCGTCGCACACGTCGACCACGGCAAGACCACTCTCGTCGACGCCATGTTGCGTCAGTCGGGGGCATTCGAGGAGCGCGCCGAACTGGTCGATCGCGTCATGGACTCCGGCGACCTCGAGCGCGAGAAGGGCATCACCATCCTCGCGAAGAACACGGCCGTCCACAAGCATCACGGCGACGGCAGTGTTACCGTCATCAACGTCATCGACACCCCCGGTCACGCCGACTTCGGTGGTGAGGTCGAGCGCGGCCTGTCCATGGTCGACGGTGTCGTCCTGCTCGTCGACGCCTCCGAGGGCCCGCTGCCGCAAACCCGCTTCGTGCTGCGCAAGGCGCTCGCCGCGTCGCTGCCCGTCATCCTGGTGGTCAACAAGACCGACCGTCCCGACGCCCGCATCGAGGAGGTCGTCTCGGAGAGTCACGACCTGCTACTCGACCTGGCCTCGGACCTCGACGACGAGGCCGCCGAAGCCGCCGAGCTCGCCCTCGACCTCCCCGTCCTGTACGCCTCCGGCCGTGAGGGCAAGGCGTCCAAGGTTCAGCCCGAGAACGGTCACGCACCGGACGCCGAGAACCTCGACGCCCTGTTCGACGTGCTCCTCAACTACGTGCCCGCACCCAAGGGCAACGTCGAGGCGCCCCTGCAGGCTCACGTCACCAACCTCGACGCCTCTGCGTTCCTCGGCCGCCTCGCGCTGGTCCGCATCCACAACGGCGAGCTGAACAAGGGGCAGACCGTCTCCTGGTGTCGCGAGGTGGACGGCGAGCCCGTCGTCACCAAGGCCAAGATCACCGAACTGCTCGCCACCGTCGGCGTCGAGCGTCAGCCCGCCGAGAAGGCCGTTGCCGGTGACATCGTCGCCGTCGCCGGTTTCCCCGACATCATGATCGGCGACACCCTCGCCGACCTGGAGAACCCGGTCCCGCTGCCGCGGATCACCGTCGACCAGCCCGCCATCTCGGTGACCATCGGCACCAACACGTCGCCGCTCGTCGGCCGGGTCAGCGGACACAAGCTGACGGCCCGCATGGTGAAGTCGCGCCTCGACCAGGAACTCGTCGGCAACGTCTCGCTCAAGGTCCTCGACATCGGTCGCCCCGACGCCTGGGAGGTCCAGGGTCGTGGTGAGCTCGCGCTCGCCATCCTCGTCGAGCAGATGCGCCGCGAGGGCTTCGAGCTGACCGTCGGCAAGCCTCAGGTGGTCACCCGTCAGGTCGACGGCAAGGTGCACGAGCCCTTCGAGGAGCTCACCATCGACAGCCCCGAGGAGTACCTCGGCGCCATCACCCAGCTCCTCGCCAACCGCAAGGGCAAGATGGTGCAGATGGCCAACCACGGCGCCGGCTGGGTCCGGATGGAGTTCATCGTCCCGTCGCGCGGCCTGATCGGCTTCCGCACCGACTTCCTCACCGAGACCCGCGGCACCGGCATCGCCAACGCCGTGTTCCACGGCTACGCACCGTGGGCCGGCGAGATCCGCGCCCGCCACACCGGCTCGCTCGTCTCGGACCGCACCGGTTCGGTCACCCCGTTCGCGATGATCCAGCTCGCCGATCGCGGAACGTTCTTCGTCGAGCCCGGCGCCGACACCTACGAGGGCATGGTCGTGGGCATCAACCCGCGCCAGGAGGACCTCGACATCAACGTCACCCGCGAGAAGAAGCTGACCAACATGCGTCAGTCCTCCGCCGACGTGATGGAGACCCTCGCCAAGCCGATCAAGCTGGAGCTCGAAGGCGCGATGGAGTTCTGCGCCGGCGACGAGTGCGTCGAGGTCACTCCGCAGGTCGTGCGCGTGCGCAAGGTGCACCTGTCGGCCACCGACCGTGCCCGTGAGCGTTCGCGCTCCAAGGCCCGCGACAAGGCGGCCCTGTAGTCGGCACGTCCGACACGTCATACACAACCGGGCGGATGTACCTTCGGTCGATCGTCGGCCGAAGGTACATTCGCTCGTGGGTTTCCGGAGCCTTCCGGTATCTCTGAGGAAAGGCGGCGCGGTGGTTGCTGGGGGTCGACTCGCGAGAGGTCGAGCAGTTCGGGGCCGACGACGGGGGATGGCGGTGACCGCGCTCCTGCTGGCAGTGACGACGACGGTACTTACGTCGTGCACCGCCGATCCGCCCCCGCCCGTCGAGAGCACCGACAGCCCCAAGCCGACGGTGTCGCCGACCGAGAAGCAACCCGTCGTCGTCGCGATCGACGACGTGGGGAGCGGATTCAACCCGCACCTGCTGTCGGACCAGTCGCCTGCGAATTCCGCGGTCAGCGCCCTCGTGCTGCCGAGTCCGTTCCGGCCGGTGCCCGACCCCGCCCGCCCGGGCGGCAGCAACTGGATTCCCGACTCCTCGCTGGTGGTCTCCGCCGATGTCACGTCGCAGGAGCCGTTCACCATCACGTACCAGCTGCGGAACGAAGCGCAATGGTCCGACGGCGCCCCCATTGCCGCCGAGGACTTCCGCTACCTGTGGCAGCAGATGATCAGTGCCCCCGGCGTCGTCGACCCGGCCGGGTACCGACTGATCGAGGACGTCAAGTCGTCCGGCGGCGGCAAGACGGTGACCGTCGTGATGAAGGCCGCGTACCCCGCGTGGCGCGAACTGTTCACCGACCTCCTGCCGTCGCACCTGATCAAGGATTCGCCGGGTGGCTTCGCGACCGGACTGTCCGAGAACATCCCGGTGTCGGGCGGGCACTTCCACATCAAGTCCATCGACCGCGGTCGCGACGAGATCCTGCTCGAACGCAACGACCGGTTCTGGGACAAGCCCGCGACGCCCGACCAGATCCTGATGCGCCGTGACGGCACAGCGTCGCAGCTGGCCGACTCGATGCGCAACAACGACACCCAGGTCGTGCAGATCCACGGGGGCACAGCCACTTCCGCGCAACTCGCGGCGATCCCGACGGTCCGGACCGGCTCGTCGTTCCAGCCCCGCGGACTCGACCTGACACTCAACGGCCGGGTGCCCGAACTCGCCGACGTCCGGGTGCGGAAAAGCCTCATGGACCTGCTGGACACCGATCTGCTCGCCGTCATCGGCGCGGGCAGCGAGGCGTCCGCCGTTCCCGCGCGGTCGCAGGTCTACGCCCCGTCCGACCCCGGTTACACCGCGACCGCACCCGCGCGGCCGAGCCGTGAACAGGTGCTGGCGCAGCTGGCCGAGTACGGATACGTCGCCGAAACACCTACGGACACTGCCGTTCCCACCGGCACTGCGCCGGCGACCCGGCTCGTCCGCGACGGTGTCCCGCTGACGCTCGTCATCGGGACACCCGAAGGCGACGACACGGCGAGCGCAGTGGCGAACACCGCGGCCGACCAGTTGCGCGGTGTCGGCGTCGACGCCACCGTGACGGCACTCCCGGCCGAGGAGCTGTACGGAGAGTCCGTGAGCAAGGGCGACATCGGTGCGGTCGTGGGATGGTCGCGCGCCGGGTCCGACCCTGCCACGGCACTCGCCTCCCGGCACAGCTGCCCACCCGCAGCGGTCGCGGCAACCCCGGCGAACACCGAAACGTCCGGATCCGAACGAGATTCGGTAGCAGAGGCCGAGGCCCCGTCGAACCTGTCGGGCGTCTGCGACCCCACACTGCAACCGGCCATCGACGCCGCGTTGCGGGGAACGGGGGACGTGCCGCAGGTTCTCGCCGACGCCGATCGCAGGCTCTGGGATCTCGCGGCGGTGCTGCCGATCATGCAGGACCGCACACTGGTTGCGGCGGGACCGGGCGTCGAGGGAGTGTCGCTGTCGGGCGCCGTGCCGGTCGGAATATTCAGCGACGCAGCGGACTGGAGCAGGATCAAGGAATGAGTGAGCGGCGAATTCTGCTGGTCCACGCCCATCCCGACGACGAGACCCTCACCACGGGCGGCACCATCGCGCGTTACGCCGCCGAGGGCGCCGAGGTTCACGTCCTCACGTGCACGCTCGGCGAGGAAGGCGAGGTGATCGGCGACGAGTGGGCGCAACTGGTCGCGGGCGCCGCCGATCAGCTCGGCGGGTTCCGGATAAGCGAGCTGACGTCCGCGCTGTCGCGTCTGGGCGCGGGGCGGCCACGGTTCCTCCTGGGGGCGGGACACTTCCGTGATTCCGGGATGGCAGGTACGGCGTCGGCGGCGAACCCGCGCGCGTTCGTCAACGCCGACCGCGAGTCGGTGATCGCCGCGATGGTCGCCGTCATCCGGGAGTTGCGACCGCACGTCGTGGTCACCTACGACACCGACGGCGGATACGGGCACCCCGACCACATCCAGGCGCACACGATCACCACCGCGGCCGTCGAGGCTGCGGGTTCGGCGCGCTACCCCGACCGCGGCGAACCGTGGGAGGTCGCGAAGCTGTACTGGACGGTGACCGAGGCGAGCGCGCTCGAGTCGGGGCTCTGCCGCATCGGCGACGTCCCCGACGGCTGGCGGTTGCCGGAGCCCGGTGAACTGCCGAGCGTCCCGGACGCCGACGTGACGACGGTGATCGACGTGCGGGGAGTGTTCGACGCCAAGAGGGAGGCGCTCGCGGCGCACGCCACCCAGGTGACGGTGGCACCGAGCGGCACCGAGTACGCGCTCTCCAACGACATCGCGCAGCCGATTCTGACCGAGGAACACTTCGTGCTGGTGCGCGGCGCCCTGGGTGAAAAGGGCCCGGACGGCCGCGAGACCGACCTCTTCGGTGGTATCGGTCGCTGACCGCATTTACCTGTGACCGGCGTTACGTATTACACTGTGGCGCACGTCACGCAGCGGTCGTCGGCCGAGTCCGTGTGACGCCCGTCAGGAGAGGCGCTAGATGTACAACTGGGATGTTCAGAACGCCATCGTCGCGTTCGTCGACTCACTCCGGCCGTCGTGGCCGGCCCAGCACGACCTGTACTACGGCGTGCTGTACGGATTCGCCGACATGCAGAGTCACTTGCTGACCCTGCTGGGCTACCCGCCCGTCGCGTGATCCACTATTGACACATGACCGTCGGCACCGCAGCGAAACCCGGGCACCTCGATGCTTTGGGGAGGGTCACCCTCGCGCTGCTGGTGTTCGACGGTTTCCTGTGCGCCGTCCTGTCGGTGCTCTTCCTGCCCACCTACATCGGGTCCACGCCGTTCCCGATCAGCATCCTCGCCGCCGCGGTCGTCAATCTGGCACTGGTGATCGCCGCCCGGTCGACGACGGGCCGGGTGGGCTCGGGGGTGCTGCCGCTCGCAGGGTGGGGAGTCGGTTTCCTCCTCTGCATGTTCGGGGGCCCCGGCGGCGACGTGCTCATGCTCGCGTCCGTATCGACGCTCCTGCTCCTGCTCGGCTCGCTGATTCCCGCGGCCGTCTACATGTGGAAGGTCAGTGCCAAGGCGGCTTTCGGAACGGTTTCACCGCCGGAGCGGGAGGGTACGCGGTAGCGACCAGCAGTCTGCTGAAGGAGCATCGCGATGACAGATCAGAACTTCACGACCGACGACGCCGGCATCCCGGTCACGAGTGACGAACACTCGCTCACGATCGGGACGGACGGGCCCATCCTCCTCCAGGACCACTATCTGATCGAGAAGATGGCCCAGTTCAACCGCGAACGCGTTGCGGAACGCCAACCGCACGCGAAGGGGGGCGGGGCGTTCGGACGGTTCGAAGTTACCGAGGACGTATCTGCCTACACGAAAGCCGACCTCTTCCAACCCGGCAAGAAGACCGATCTGCTGATCAGATTCTCGTCCGTCGCCGGCGAGCGCGGCAGCCCGGACACGTGGCGCGACCCGCGTGGATTCGCGATCAAGTTCTACACCGACCAGGGCAACTACGACATGGTCGGAAACAACACCCCCGTCTTCTTCGTGCGCGACCCGATGAAGTTCCAGGACTTCATCCGCTCGCAGAAGCGGCGTGCCGACAACAACCTTCGCGACCACGACATGCAATGGGACTTCTGGACGCTGTCCCCGGAGTCGGCGCACCAGGTCACCTGGCTCATGGGCGACCGCGGCATCCCGCGCACCTGGCGGCACATGAACGGGTACTCGAGCCACACCTACATGTGGGTGAACGCCGAGGGCGACAAGTTCTGGGTGAAGTACCACTTCAAGACCGACCAGGGTGTCGAGTTCTTCACGCAGCACGAGGGCGACCAGATGGCGTCCATGGACACCGATTACCACACCCGTGATCTGTGGGAGCACATCGCAGCCGGCGAATACCCGAGCTGGACCTTGAACATGCAGATCATGCCGTTCGCGGACGCCGACGACTACCGGTTCAACCCGTTCGACCTCACCAAGGTGTGGCCGCACAGCGACTACCCGCTGATCCCCGTCGGCAAGATGACCCTCGACCGCAACCCCACCGACTACCACTGTGAGATCGAGCAGGCCGCGTTCGAGCCCAGCAACCTCGTACCCGGTATCGGTCCGAGCCCCGACAAGATGCTCGTCGGCCGGCTGTTCTCCTACCCGGACGCCCACCGCTACCGCATCGGCGCCAACTACAAGGAGCTCCCCGTCAACCGGCCGCACGTCCCCGTCCGCTCGTATTCGAAGGACGGCAACATGCGGCACCACAACCCGGGTGACCCGGTCTACGTACCCAATTCCAAGGGCGGTCCGCACGCCGACCCGTCGACGGTCGGGGAGACCGCAACCTGGTACAGCGCCGGCGACATGGTGCGCTCGCCCTACGCGCTCCACAAGGACGACGACGACTGGGGTCAGGCCGGGACGATGGTCCGTGAAGTACTCGACGACGCCGCCCGGGACCGCCTGGTGGACAACATCGTCGGGCATCTGCTGAACGGCGTCAGCGAACCCATCCTCGCGAAGGCCTTCGAATACTGGCGCAACGTCGACAAGACCCTCGGTGACCGGATTGCCGACGGTGTGTCGAAGAAGCAAGCGGAGACGGACCCGAAGGCGGGAGAGCAGGCCAATGCGGCGCGCAGCAGCGCGCAGGCGAAGGCCTAATCCTCGCCCTCGTACGCCACAGGGTGCCGAGGCTGGTACAGCGTCATCTCGCCCGCTCCCGGGATCTTCAGGGCGGTGGTGAGGCCGTACCCGTCGTCGCGGATTCCGCGGGTGAACTCGGCACCCTTGGCTTTCAGTTCGGCGACGGTCGACTCGATGTCGTCGCACATCAGCGAGATCTCGTGATGCGGCTTCGTCGACCACGGTTCACCGCCCCGATCGTCCGAGGTGGGATGCACACCCATCTCGGACGGCCCGGTGCCGAAGATCAACCAACCGCCCCCCGCGTCGACGTGGGACCAGCCGAGCACGTCGCGGAAGAAGTCGCGGGCGGCGTCGGCGTCGTCTGCATAGACCAATGTGTGGACCGCTGTGATCATGTGGGCAGCCTAGTTCGATTCGTCCGTCACACTGGGAGAATGTCGAACGACGAACTTTCCGGACTGACCATCGCCGTCACCGCCGAACGCCGGGCCGCCGAGTTCATCACGCTCCTCGAACGGCACGGTGCCGCCATCACGCACACCCCGGCCATCCACGTGCTGCCACTCGTCGACGACTCCGACCTGCGGTCCCGCACCGCCGACATCATCGCGTCGCCGCCGGACCTCCTGGTCGTCAGCACCGCCGTCGGATTCCGAGGGTGGCTGGACGCCGCCCGGGCCTGGGACGAGGAGGACGCGCTGCTCGCCGCCCTGCAGTCGGCCCGGATCATCACCCGCGGTCCCAAGGCGAAGGGTGCTGTCCGCGGCGCGGGATTGCGCGAGGAATGGTCGCCGGAGACGGAGTCGTCCGAAGAAGTGCACGAGCACCTCGTCGCCGAGGGCGTGCGCGGGCTGCATGTGGCGGTCCAGTTGCACGGCACCATCACCGAATGGGAACCGATGACCGACCTGAGCGTCTCCCTCGCCGGCGCCGGCGCCGACACGACCGCCGTGTCGGTGTACCGGTGGATCAGACCCGAGGATCAGCGGCCGCTACGGACACTGCTCGACCAGATAATCCGGGCCGAGGTCGACGCCGTCACCTTCACCAGCGCACCTGCCGTGTCGTCTCTCCTCAGCACCGCGAAGGACGTCGACCGCGTCGACGCCCTCCTGCACGCGTTCCAGGGTCCCGTCGCACCCGTCTGCGTCGGTTCGGTGACGGCGTCACCCTTCACCGCCCTCGGCGTCGAGACCATGCAACCCGCCCGGCCCCGGCTCGGCAGCATGGCGAAATACATCATCGAGGAACTCCCGAAGCGGCGGCATGCGGGGTGAATGGCCTTTCGGCGCTTCAGATAGGTCGGATGTACCGTTCGCCCGGAACTACCCGATCAGGCCGGCGGCGCGGGCGGCGTCGGAGAGCACGGACTCGAGCATGGCGGGGGTGAGCCGGCCGGTGAAGGTGTTCTGCTGGCTGACGTGGTAGCACCCGAACAGGTGCAGGGGGCGTTCGGGGCCGCGGAGTTCGACGTGCGCCCCGTGCCCGAACTTCGGTCGCGGCCGGGGGACGGCCCAGCCGGCGTCGTCGAGGACGGGGAGCAGCGACTGCCAGCCGAATCCGCCGAGCACGATCACCGACCGCAGGTGGGGTCGGAGAATGCGCAGTTCGGCGTCGAGCCAGTGGCGGCAGTTGTCCCGTTCGGTGGGGGTCGGTTTGTTCGCGGGCGGCGCGCAGTGCACGGGGGAGGTGATGCGGACTCCGAACAGTTCGAGGCCGTCGCAGATGTGGGTGGCGGTGGGTTGACTCGCCAGACCGACGGCGTGGAGTGCGGCGTAGAGGAAGTCGCCGCTGCGGTCGCCGGTGAACATGCGACCGGTCCGGTTCGCGCCGTGTGCGGCGGGGGCGAGACCGACGATCAGCACGGGCGCGTCGGGTGGCCCGAATCCGGGAACCGGACGGCCCCAATAGGTTTCGTCGCGGAACGCGGCACGCTTCTCGCGCGCGACCTGCTCCCGCCATTCGACGAGGCGGGGGCAGGCCCGGCATTCGATCAGCTGGGCGTCCAGCCCGGCGATGTCGGTCAGTGCCGCGCCCACACGTCACCTCCGCCGGGTGTCACCGACTCGACGAGCGACCACGCCTGATCGGCGGGGAGGTCGATGACCCGGTATTTTCCGGTGCCGGCGGGGGTCGCGGCGATGACGGTCGCCACGCCGGCCCGCCGCTGGAAGAACGTCTGACGGACGGTCCACCCGATGATGCCGTCGGCTTCGAGGCTGTCCCGGGCGCGGTCGAGGGAGCCGCTGCTGGTGATCAGCCAGCCGGGCAGCACCGCGTGACCGAGGCCCCGGTACCGATCCCAGGCCAGTGCCACGCCGCCGACGGCGAGGGCGACGATACCGGCCCACGCTGCCCAGAACACCGGGCGGTCGAGGATCACGAAGATCAGGGCGACGACGAGCGCGATCTCGGCGGGGATGAGCGCCCGCGTGTAGCGCCGGCGTGCGGCGACCGGGCCGTGAGCCGTGAGCGGGATCGTGGACTGCCGGTGGTCGTCGATGACGGTCGCCATCACCCGTTCGGCTTCCGCGCGCGGCGCCTGGGGGAGCAGGAGTGAGGATTCGCGCCGCTCGGCGCTCACGCCGGTCATGACGGCGTCCAGCCGGGCCCCGCCCGCGAGCCGGAGGAGGAGCGGCTCCTTGAGGGTCGTGCCGCGCAGTCGGGCGCGATCGAGGGTGGTCTGGCGGGTCTTCAGCAGGCCGTGGCTGACGTGCAGGGTCCGGCCGTTGTCCGTCAGCCTCATGTTGCCGTAGGCCAGCAGATATCGAACGCAGGCGAGCGCGCTGGCGGCGATCAGGAGCACGACACTCCCGACGACGATCGCGAGGACGATCCCGACGCGCTCGGCGGATTCGATCCCCGCGGCCACCGTCGACGAGCGGGCGATCTTGGAGCCCAACCCGTACTGGAATGCGAGACCGACGATCGCGGCGATGGTCACCACCCCGGTCACCGAGAACGGGGCGTAGCGCACCCACGCCGGTGTCCAGTGGCCGATCTCGGTCACCGCGGGCTCCCGGGTGACCGCGGTGTGCTCGACCTCGGCAGCGGACTGGCGGGTGAGAAGAGCGGCGCGGAGGTCGGGAACCAGACCGGCGGAGAGTGCGTTGAGTTCGAACTTCGCCGCGTCGGGCTTCGACCCCACCTGCTGGCCGGTGCCGATGCGCACGATCGACAGACCGAGCAGCCGATGCAGGACGCCCGCCTCCACGTCGACGGACCGGATGCGGTTACGCGGAACGGACAGCAGGCGTTTCCGGAAGAGGCCCTGCCGCAGTTGCACGTGCACCGGCCCGATGCGGTAGCTGGTCGTGAACCAGCGGGAGATGCCGAACACCACGAACACCACGACAGCGACGAGACTCCACACATGGTTGCCGCTCTGGGTGCCGATGACCAGTGAGATCAGCAAGACGGGCAGGAGTTTGACGATCTCGTCGACGGGGTGGACGAGCAGCATCCGGCGGTCCAGGCGCAGCCAGGGCTGCTCCTCCTCCGCCGCGACCGCGGCCTCGCCGTGCGCGATGGGAGGCGCGACCCCCGGTTCCGGTGCCGCACTCACGTGGCGTCACCGACATTGGTGCCCGCGATCTCGGTGAGGCGCGCGACGGTGCGCTCGGCGGTGTCCTGATCGAGGGCGGAGATCTTGACGGCACCGGCGGACGAGGCCGTCGTGACCGTGACGGTCGCGAGACCGAGCATGCGGTCGATGGGTCCGCGTTCGGTGTCGACGGTCTGGATGCGGGAGATCGGCGCGATGCGTCGTTCCTGGGTGAACCAGCCGCTGCGGGTGTAGACCGCGGTGTCGCTGATCTCCCAGCGGTGCACGCGGTACCGCCAGATGGGGACGACCGCGATGTGGACGATCGCGAGTACGACGGTGATCGCGAGAACCGTCACGTGGATCCAGACCGGCCACCAGTGAAAGACCAGAGCGACAACTTGCGCGACGAAGACGGGAAGCCACAGAAGGGCTGCATTGATCGCCCACAGTCGCTTGGCCTTGGGGCTGGGCCGCCACAGCGGCTCCGCCATCGTGACGGTGGTGGGCACACTCATGCCCCTACTTTGGCCGTGCCCCGGCATTCTGTCGAGAACCGACCTATCGTGGGAGGACCCCCCGAAGCGAAAGGAGCGCAGACATGACGTCATTCGATGCGGCCGATTCTCCGGAGGTTCCCGAGGCAGACCGGCTCGAGCAGGAACTCGCCGTCGACGACGACAGTTCCGACGAGGTGGAAGAAGTGTCGTCACTGGAGGTGAACGAGGCGGACGCGGCCGAGCAGAGCCGGGCCGTTCCCGTCGACGAGGACTACCCGCGCGGGTAGCGATCCTCGCCGCTCGCGGGAGTCTGGGTGGCACTGGCTGTCACCGATGGCGCATGATCGCTGGGTGACCCATTCAGGTGAAGAATCCGGCCGGCCCACGATGCTTCCCATGCCGGGTGTTCCGGCGGCACCCCCGTCCGGCGCATCAGCGCAGGAAGTGGCCCCCTCCGCCTCAGCGATGCGGCGGGTGCTGCGCCGCGCGCGTGACGGCGCCACCTTGAACGTGGACGAGGCGACGACCCTGCTGCAGGCCCGCGGCGACGACCTGGCCGATCTGTGTTCGTCGGCGGCGAAGGTTCGCGATGCCGGGTTGCTGGCGGCGGGGCGGCCGAGGGCTGTCACGTATTCGCGGAAGGTGTTCATCCCGTTGACCCGGTTGTGCCGGGACAAGTGCCATTACTGCACGTTCGTCACCGTGCCCGGCAAGTTGCGGGCCGAGGGACGCGGCGCGTATCTGGAACCGGACGAGGTGCTCGAGATTGCGCGGCAGGGCGCCGAATTGGGCTGCAAGGAAGCCCTCTTCACGCTCGGTGACCGTCCCGAGGATCGGTGGCCGGAGGCCAAGCAGTGGCTGGACGAACGCGGGTACGATTCGACGCTGGACTACCTGCGCGCGATGTCGATCCGGGTTCTCGAGGAGACCGGACTGCTGCCGCACCTGAACCCGGGTGTGATGAGCTGGGAGGAGATCTCCCGCCTCAAGCCGGTGGCCCCGTCGATGGGCATGATGCTCGAGACGACGTCCACCCGGTTGTTCACCGACAAGGGCGAGTGCCACTACGGCAGCCCCGACAAGGATCCGGCGGTGCGGTTGCGCACACTCACCGACGCCGGCAGGTTGAGTGTGCCGTTCACCACCGGCATCCTGGTCGGCATCGGCGAGACGATCCGCGAGCGGGCCGAATCGATCATGGCGATCCGCAAGTCGCACAAGGCGTTCGGCCACGTTCAGGAAGTGATCGTCCAGAACTTCCTCGCCAAGCCCGACACCGCGATGCGCGACACCCCGGACGCGGGTCTCGAGGAATTCGCCGCGACCATCGCCGTGTCCCGGTTGCTGCTCGGCCCCGGGATGCGCATCCAGTCGCCGCCCAACCTGGTGTCGAACACCGAGTGCGCCGCGCTGCTCGGTGCGGGTGTCGACGACTGGGGCGGCGTGTCGCCGCTGACCCCGGACCACGTGAACCCGGAGCGGCCCTGGCCGAACCTGGACACCCTGGCCGAGATCACCGCGGAGGCCGGGTTCGAGCTCACCGAGCGCACCGCGGCGCAACCGCAGTACGTGCTGGCCGGCTCGCCGTGGATCGATCCGCGGATCACCGGGCACGTGCAGGCCCTCGCGGACCCGCACACCGGGCTGGCGAGGTTGGACACGAAGCCGGTGGGGTTGCCGTGGCAGGAGCCGGACGAGTCCTGGGAGTCGGCGGGCCGGGTCGATCTGAACACCGAGATCGACACCGAGGGCCGCAACACCGAGACCCGCAGCGACCTCGGCAGTGCGTTCGGGGACTGGGAGACCGTCCGCGAGCAGGTGCTGGAGTTGAGCGGCCCGGTGCGGGTGGACACGGACGTCCTCGCGGCGCTGCGCAGCGCCGAACGCGACCCGGCCGGCTGCACCGACGACGAATACCTGGCGTTGGCCACGGCCGAGGGTCCGGGTCTCGAGGCGATGGTGGCGCTGGCCGATGCGCTCCGCAAGGACGCCGTCGGCGACGAGGTCACCTACGTGGTGAACCGGAACATCAACTTCACCAACATCTGCTACACCGGCTGCCGATTCTGCGCGTTCGCGCAGCGCAAGGGCGACGCGGACGCGTTCACCCTGTCCACCGGCGAGGTCGCGGACCGGGCGTGGGAGGCGCACGTCGCGGGCGCGACGGAGGTCTGCATGCAGGGTGGTATCGACCCGGAGCTTCCGGTCACCGGGTACGCCGATCTGGTGCGGGCGGTGAAGAAGCGGGTGCCGTCGATGCACGTGCACGCGTTCTCCCCGATGGAGATCGTCAACGGCGCCTCCCGGGGTGGGCAGAGCATCCGCGACTGGCTGGTCGAGCTGCGGGAGGCGGGTCTGGACACCATTCCCGGCACCGCGGCGGAGATCCTCGACGACGAGGTGCGCTGGGTGCTCACCAAGGGCAAGCTGCCGACCGCCACCTGGGTGGAGGTGGTGACCACGGCGCACGAGGTGGGGCTGCGGTCGAGTTCGACGATGATGTACGGCCACGTCGACAATCCGAAGCACTGGGTCGGGCATCTGCGGGTTCTGCGCGGAATCCAGGATCGGACAGGCGGATTCACCGAGTTCGTGCCGCTGCCGTTCGTGCATCAGAGTGCGCCGCTGTATCTGGCGGGTGCGTCGCGTCCCGGACCGACCAACCGGGACAATCGTGCGGTGCATGCCCTGGCCCGGATCATGCTGCACGGCCGGATCCCGAACATCCAGACCAGCTGGGTGAAGCTGGGTGTCACGGGTACCCAGGTGATGTTGCAGGGCGGCGCCAACGACCTCGGTGGCACCCTGATGGAGGAGACCATCTCCCGGATGGCGGGTTCGGAGCACGGATCCGAGAAGACGGTCGAGGAACTGCGGGCCATCGCCGAGGGCATCGGCCGCCCGGCACGCGAACGCACCACCACCCACGCCCGGCGCGAGGGAAGGTCGCCGGCTGCATGAGCGAGACGGATCGCCTCGGCGACGACACGGTGGTCACCATCCTGGATCGTGCGGCGCGGGGCATCAACCCGGTCCTCGATCTGGCCCTCACGGACCCGTTCGGCATCAAGGCCCGGACGTTCGGCCCGACCGCGGAGGAACGTGGCGCGGCGGAGGCGTTGCTCGACGGCATCGCCTGGATCCTCGACACCATCCAGGTGCCGGGGACGGCGTCGTGGGAGAAGGCCGGCGACGACGAGCGGGCGCGGTGGTGGGTGACCCGGATCGGCGCGATCAACACGCTGGCGGTTGCGTTTCCGGGCGTGTTCGGTGTGCTCCTCAACCGGCTCCCGATCCAGGACGTGCTCGGCTTCGCGAACCAGGCCGTCGTACTCGTCGCCGTGGCCCGGGAACACGGCGTGACGGAACGGTCCGATCAGGTGAACCTGCTGGCGTCCGTGCTCTGCACGCGCGAGACGGACGCGCGCGCCGGCACTGCGGGACGAACCGGTTCCGCGGACGAGGGGTCGCTGTGGCTGCCGTTCCCACTGATCGGTGCCCTGTGGCGCACCGCCCGCACCGTGCGCGCACTCAGCGACGAACTCGACAAGCGTCCGCGACCGGGCCGGACCTCCACGCTGCTCGGGAACATCCCGGTGATCGGTGTCGTGGCCGGGTATCTCGGCGAACGGGGTGCGCTGGTGAGAGCCGCGAAACAGGGGGAGAAGTGGATCGCGTCCCGGGCATCGCGTCCCGCATCGGTGCGCGTGGTCAGGTAACCCTCACCGCAGAGAGGTCGACCGGGCAGGCGATAATAGGGTCTTCCGCGGGGTACAAGCGGCCCGTACCTCGTGCTTACTCGTGTCAGAAAGGCAGGGAGAGCGGCAGTGCCCTACACGATTGCTGAACCGTGCGTGGATGTGTTGGACAAGGCGTGTATCGAGGAATGCCCTGTCGACTGCATCTACGAGGGCGGGCGGATGCTCTACATCCATCCGGACGAATGTGTGGACTGCGGCGCCTGTGAACCCGTCTGCCCCGTCGAAGCCATCTTCTACGAAGACGACGTCCCGGACCAGTGGAACGGCTACATCGCCGCGAACGTCGACTTCTTCGACGACCTCGGTTCCCCCGGCGGTGCGGCGAAGCTGGGCAAGGTCGACTACGACCCGCCGTTCATCAAGGCTCTGCCCCCCATGGGCGAGGACTAGATGTGCCTCGTATCTCGGTAGCCAAAGCTCTCCCCGACTTTCCGTGGGACTCACTCGAGTCGGCGAAGGCAAAGGCCTTCGCGCATCCGGGCGGCATCGTCAACCTGTCGGTGGGGACCCCGGTCGATCCTGTCGCGCCGATCATCCAGGAGGCGCTGACCGCGGTCGCTGCGGTGCCGGGATATCCGACGACGCACGGCACGGACGAACTGCGCAACGCGGCGGTCGAGGCCCTGCGCCGCCGCTTCGGGATCACCGGAATCGATCCGGCGGCGGTGCTGCCCGCGATCGGCACCAAGGAGCTCATCGCCTGGCTGCCACGCCTTCTCGGGCTCGGCGCCGAGGACCTCGTCGTCATTCCGGAGTTGGCGTACCCCACGTACGAGGTGGGTGCGTTGCTCGCCGGGGCGCGGGTGATCCGCGCCGACGGGCTCAACCGGCTCGGGCCCGAGGGCGCGTCGCTGATCTTCGTGAACTCGCCGTCCAACCCCACCGGCAAGGTGCTCGGGCTCGAGCATCTGCGCAAGGTGGTCGACTGGGCGCGGCAACGCGGTGCCATCGTCGCCTCCGACGAGTGCTACCTCGGGTTGACCTGGGAGGGCGAGGCGCTCTCGATCCTCGACGAGCGGGTGAACGACGGCGACCTCACCGGGCTCCTCGCGGTGCACTCGCTGTCCAAGACGTCCAATCTCGCGAGCTACCGTGCGGGATTCGTCACCGGTGACCCGGCGTTGGTGGCCGAACTCCTCGAGGTCCGAAAGCACGCGGGCATGATGGTGCCGCTGCCGATCCAGTCGGCGATGACCGCCGCGCTGAGCGACGACGACCACGAGAACGAGCAGCGTGAGCGGTACCGCCGCCGCCGCGAGATCCTCCTCGCCGCGGTGCGGGGCGCCGGGTTCACCGTCGACAACTCCGAAGCCGGGCTGTACCTGTGGGCCACCCGCGGCGAAGCCTGCCGGGACACCGTCGAATGGTTCGCCGAACGCGGCATTCTCGTGGCACCCGGGGAGTTCTACGGGCCCGGCGGAGGCACGCACGTGCGCATCGCCCTCACCGCCAGTGACGAACGGATCGCGGCCGCGGCGGAACGACTGGTCTGACCCGAGTCGGCCCTGTGCGGGCCGACTCGGTGTCAGGATTGTGCGGTGACCCTCGACGACGTCGCCGACGAGCTGTACGGCCTCGACCCCGGCGAGTTCGTCGAGGCCCGCACCGCGCAGGTGAGCGCGGCGCGGGAGAACAAGGACCGGGCGCTGGCCACCGAGATCGGGAAACTGCGGAAGCCGACGGTCGTCGGCTGGCTCGTCAACCTGCTCGCCCGTGAGCTGCCCGACGAGGTCGGTGCGCTCCTCGCCCTCGGTGACGCCCTCCGTGACGCGCAACGGCACCTGTCCGGCCCGGACCTCCGGCGGTTGACGACGCAACGGCAGCAGGTGGTCCGCGCGTTGGCGCGCAAGGCCGGTGAACTCGCCGCCGAGCGCGGCCGGACCGTCGGGGAGGACGCGCTACGCGATGTCGGGCAGACGTTGCACGCCGCCCTCGCCGACGCCGAGACCGCCGAACAGGTGCGGCATGGCCGGGTGGTGACGGCGGCGACCTACAGCGGGTTCGGACCGGCCGGACTCGCCGTCGTCCGGGGAAAGACCACGAAGAAGGGTGCGAAGCCCGAACCCGCCCCCACGCCTTCGGCCGAGAAATCGAAGAAAAAGTCGGCGGAACGTGACCGCGACGCCGAACGCACGGCCGCCGAGGCGGAACTGGCGGACGCCACGGGGAACGCCGACGAGGCCCGCGCCGCGCTGCACGACGCGAACGCGGAGCTGGAGCAGGCACGATCCACGCTGACCGAGATCGACCACCGGATCGAGGAATTGCGCGCCGAACTCGACCACGCCGAACAGGAGCGGCAGTTCACGCGGAACGCCGAGAAGGCGTCGGCGGAGGTCGTGCACCGGGGAGAACGCGATGTGGAGGCGGCGGAGCGGCGGGTCGAGGAGGCTCGGCGCGCTCTCGACGATTTCGGCTGAGAAGCGTGCCGAACCCTTGACCTCCAGCGCGCTCGAGGTCTTAGCCTGATTCCATGTCTTTCACCCAGCAGGAACTCGACTACCTGGCATCACAACGCCTCGGCCGGCTCGCGACGGTGCAACCGGGCGGAACCTTGCAGGTCAGTCCCGTCGGCTTCCACTACAACGCCGACACGTCCACGATCGACATCCAGGGCTACAACATGGCGGCGAGCCGGAAGTTCCGCAACGTCGCCGACAACGGAAAGGTGGCGTTCGTCGTGGACGACGTGCCCTCCGTCGACCCGTGGCGGGTCCGGTGCGTCGAAATCCGCGGGCACGCCGAGGCCCTCGACGCCGAGGCCGCGCAGGCCGACGGACTCGGCGGCCCGACCATCCGCATCCGCCCCGAACGCATCATCAGCTTCGGTCTCGGCGCCACCGACCAGGACGTCCACCAACTCGTCTCGAACGCACGCGACGTGTAGAGGCGACCTAGGCGACGTCCGGACGGTAGCCGGCCGCGAGCACGGCGACGGTGGCCGGCGGCGTCAGGACGGTGGCGGTCCCGGAGGCCGGACGCGTCGAGGGTGCCGCGTAGCCGTCCTCCGACCACGGGACGACGGTCTCACCCAGTACGAGGGCGGGGCCGCCGTCGACGAGCGTGAAGGTGCCGGGCGGCAACGACGACCACGCGGCCTCGTGGGTGCGCTGGTGGGAGCCGTCGAGTCGTTCACCGTGCAGCCGGGCGTCCATCTCGTCCGCGCTCGGCAGCCCGCCTCCGTGCGCCGCCCGCCAGGCGGCGCGAAAGTCGTTGTACCGCTCGTGCCTGCAGAGGGCGCACGGCCGGTGTCCGGCGGCGAGCGCCACCGCCTCGTCATGGAAGAACAGCACCGTGTAATGGCCCTCGCTCCACTGCGGGACCGTGCGGGCCGGGTAGTCGGTGACGCAGATGATCCACCGTTTTCCGGAATGATTGCGCACGACCGTCCGCCCGCGGTGCAGGCAGCCACGATTGCCCATGAACCGGCCGCGGAGTGGAATCGCGACGATGTCGGATCGGGGTGACACGCGGTTCCGTTCGGCCATGTGCCGATGGTAGCCAGCCTGTCGGCGCGTCAAAACCGGATGAGTACCCCCGTACAGCGCTAACCTGGGCTCGAGGGTTCCGTTCGGACGGGTGTCCCCGTCCACCCGCGGTTCCCGGTCACAGTTCCTCACGATCTGAGGGCAGGAGGCAGCCAGAATGGACGCCATCACCCAGGTTCCGGTGCCCACCAACGAGCCGGTCCACACGTACGCGCCGGGCAGTCCCGAACGGTCCCGAGTGCAATCCGCACTCACCGACATCGCCGGCAATCCCGTCGACATCCCGCACGTGATCGGGGGGAAACACCGGCACGGCAACGGCGACCGCATCGACGTGGTCCAACCCCATCGACACTCCGCCGTGCTCGGTACGCTGCGCAGCGCCACCCACGACGACGCGGCGGCGGCGGTCGAGGCCGCCGCGGCGGCGGCACCGCACTGGCGGGCGCTCTCGTTCGACGACCGGGCCGCCGTGATCCTGCGGGCCGCCGACCTGCTGTCCGGGCCGTGGCGCGAAACGGTCGCCGCGGCGACGATGCTCGGCCAGTCGAAGTCGGTGCAGCAGGCGGAGATCGACGCGCCGTGCGAGCTGATCGACTTCTGGCGCTTCAACGTTCACTTCGCACGGCAGATCCTCGCCGACCAGCCGATCTCCTCACCCGGGGTGTGGAACCGGCTCGAGTACCGGCCGCTCGAGGGGTTCGTCTACGCGATCACCCCCTTCAACTTCAGCGCGATCGCGGGCAATCTGCCGACCGCACCGGCGCTGATGGGCAACACGGTGATCTGGAAGCCGTCGTCGACGCAGACCGTTGCCGCGTACTGGACGATGAAACTGCTCGAGGCGGCGGGACTGCCCCCGGGCGTGATCAACCTGCTCACCGGCAGCGGGCAGGCGGTGTCGGAGGTCCTCCTGAGCGACCCCCGCCTCGCCGGCATCCACTTCACCGGGTCGACCCGCACGTTCCAGCATCTGTGGAGCGAGGTGGGCGCGAACATCGGGAAGTACGCCGGCTACCCCCGGCTGGTGGGGGAGACCGGTGGCAAGGACTTCGTGGTCGCGCACGCCTCGGCCGACGAGGACGTGCTGCGGACCGCGCTGATCCGCGGCGCATTCGAATACCAGGGTCAGAAATGTTCGGCCGCCTCCCGCGCCTACGTCCCGAAATCGCTGTGGCGGAGGATGCGCGACACGTTCACCGCGGAAGTCGACGCCCTCACCTACGGTGACGTGACCGACCTGGAGAACTTCGGCGGGGCCCTCATCGACCGGCGCGCGTACGAGAAGAACGTCGCGGCCATCGAACGCGCCCGCAGCACCGCGGGACTCGAGATCGCCGTCGGCGGCAAGTACGACGACAGTGTCGGCTACTTCGTCCGGCCCACCGTCCTCCTGGCCGACGACCCCACCGACGAGGCGATGACCACCGAGTACTTCGGTCCGATCCTCACGGTGCACGTCTACGACGACTCGGCGCCGAACGCGTTCGCCGACGTGCTCGCCCGCGTCGACTCCGCGGCCCCCTACGCACTGACCGGCGCGGTGATCGCCGACGACCGCCAGGCCGTCGAGCAGGCTACGTCCGCGCTCCGGTTCACCGCCGGAAACTTCTACGTCAACGACAAGCCGACGGGGGCAGTCGTCGGGCAGCAGCCGTTCGGCGGGGCCCGCGCGTCCGGCACCAACGACAAGGCCGGGTCCAAGCTCAACCTGCTGCGGTGGGTGTCGGCCCGCACCATCAAGGAGACGTTCGTCCCCGCCACCGACTACCGCTATCCGCACATGGGGACGGAATGAAAGCGCCCACCGTACTGGCGAATCCGCTGCGTCCGGCGATCCTCGCGGCGGCCCGGTCGTCCCGCGTCAAACGCGCGGTCACCGGTGCCCCCGTCACCCGGAAACTCGTCGACCGCTTCATCGCCGGGGAGAGCCGGGAAGCGGTGCTGTCGTCGGTCCGGGAAATCCTCGATTCGGGCCGGTCGGTGTCCATCGACTTCCTCGGGGAGGACACCCATGACGCGGCAGGGGCGCAGGCGACGGTGGACGAGTACCTGGCCCTCGTCGCCGACCTCGGTGCACTTCCCGAAGCGGCGGAAGGGAAATCGGGTGTTCGCCGCCTCGAGGTGTCGATGAAGCTGTCGGCGCTGGGGCAGGCGCTCGCCGGTGACGGCCGCCGGATCGCCACCGACAACGCCCGCACCATCTGCGCCGCCGCGGAGGCGGCGGGGGTGTGGGTGACCGTGGACGCCGAAGACCACACCACCACCGATTCGACACTGGCGATCGTGCGGGAACTCCGCCGCGACTATCCCTGGCTCGGCGCGGTGGTGCAGTCGTATCTGCGCCGCACCGAGGACGACTGCCGCGCCCTCGCCGGCCCCGATTCGAGGGTCCGGTTGTGCAAGGGCGCGTACCGGGAACCCGAGTCGGTCGCGTTCAAGGAACGCGCCGCCGTCGATGCGTCGTATCTGCGGTGCCTCGGGATCCTAATGGACGGGTCCGGGTACCCGATGGTGGCGTCGCACGATCCCGCCGTCATCGACGCCGTCGCGCCTCTGGTCGGGCGCACGGGCCGCGCCGCCGACGCCTACGAACACCAGATGCTGTTCGGGATCCGGGACGTCGAGCAGCGTCGGCTCGCGAACGAGGACAAGCAGGTTCGGGTGTACGTGCCGTACGGAAGTCAGTGGTACGCGTACTTCATGCGGCGGCTGGCCGAGCGTCCCTCGAACCTGCGGTTCTTCCTGCGCTCGGTGGTCACCCGGGACTGACCGGTGCAGTCGCGGTTCGGTTCCCGCGAGGGCGCGCCGTTGTAGAGTTTCGCGGTGACGACTTCTGGCGAGGGATGGACCAGCGCGGTCCTCTTCGTCCTCGTTCTCGTACTCGCGACGCTGCTCGGTTCGACGCGCATCGGCGAGGTCCGGCTCACCCGTCCGCCGCGCACCGCGGTGGTGCTGTGGTTGCTGATCGCCGTGCCGTCGCTGCTGCAGATCGTCCTTCCCGCCGTCCTCGACGCCCTCGAGCGGGACCCCACCCAGATCCGGGACCACCAGTGGTGGCGGATCGTCACGTCGGTCGCGGTGCAGGACGGGGGAATCGCCGGGACGGTGGTGAACCTGCTCGTGCTCGCCTGGGTGGCGCCGCTCGCGGTCCGTGTCTGGGGCGGCAACCGCGCCGTGTTGCTGTTCGTGGCGAGTCAGATCATCTTCGGCCTGTTCACCGCGTTTCTCTTCCCGTCGCCGGGCGCCGGCAACTCGGGTGCCACGCTCGCGCTGGCCGCGTCGCTCGCCGGTCTGGTCGTGATGCAGTCCAAGGAGTGGCGCGCCCTCACCGCGAGTGGCGGCATCGTGCTCGCCGGCGTCCTGCTGGTGGCGACCGACGACGCCCACGGCCTGGCAGTGCTGACCGGGGCCCTGCTCGGTGCGGCGCTGGCCACCGTCAGTCCGCCACCGGGAGACCTCGAGGGACGCGCCCGCGCCCTGTGAGAGGCTGTCGATGTGCTGCTGCGATCTCTGAATCCTCTGGCCGTCGCCCAGGGCGACGACATTCCCGACGCCGTCCGGATCGGCGACACCACCCTGTCGCGCGGCGACGTGCTGGGTGCGGCGACGTCCGTGGCCGAACGCGTGGCACGCGCGGATCGGGTCGCGATCCTCGCGACCCCCACCGTCACCACGGTCCTCGCCGTCGTGGGGTGCCTTATCGCAGGAGTGACCGCGGTGCCGGTGCCGCCCGATTCCGGCCCGGCCGAACTCGCGCACATCCTGCGCGATTCCGGTGCGCAGGCGTGGCTCGGCGAGGCGCCCGCGGACCCGGCGAGTCTGCCCGTCGTCCCGGTCCGCGTCCACGCCCGGTCGTGGCACAGCTACCCGGAACCGCCCGAGTCGGGCACCGCGTTCGTGCTCTACACCTCCGGCACGACGGGACCGCCCAAGGGAGTCCTGATCAGCAGGAAGGCCATCGCCGCCGATCTCGACGCGCTCGCCGACGCCTGGCAGTGGACCCGCAACGACACCCTGGTGCACGGACTTCCGCTGTTCCACGTCCACGGGCTCATCCTGGGTGTGCTGGGCCCGCTGCGGATCGGTAGCCGCCTCGTCCACACGGTGAAACCCACCCCGTCGGCGTACGCCGCGGCCGAGGGAACGATGTACTTCGGTGTCCCGACCGTGTGGAGTCGCATCGCCGACGACCCCGAGTCGGCGCGCGCGCTGTCGGGTGCGCGACTGCTGGTGTCGGGCAGCGCCCCGCTGCCGGTGCCGGTGTTCGAGAAGCTGCACGAGCTGACCGGGCACGCACCCATCGAGCGCTACGGCATGAGCGAGACGATGCTGACGCTCAGCACCCGGGCCGACGGCGAGCGGCGTCCGGGGTGGGTGGGTGTGCCGGTCCGCGGCGTCGAGACCCGGCTGCGCGACGAGGCCGGGCGGGACGTCCCGCACGACGGCGAGTCGATCGGCGGGCTGCAGGTGCGGGGGCCGATGCTCTTCGACGGCTACCTCGGCAGGCCTGACGCGACAGCCGAGTCGTACACGGACGACGGCTTCTTCAAGACCGGCGACGTCGCCGTCATCGACCGCGGCGGGTTCCACCGCATCGTCGGCCGCGAATCCACGGACCTCATCAAGTCGGGCGGATTCCGCGTCGGCGCGGGAGAGGTGGAGACGTCGCTCCTCGGCCACCCGAGTGTGCGGGAAGCGGCGGTGGTCGGCCTCCCCGACCCGGACCTCGGTCAGCGGCTCGTGGCCTTCGTGGTGGGGGACAACGTCTCGGAGACCGAGCTGATCGAGCACGTGGCCACCGAACTGTCGGTCCACAAGCGGCCCCGCGAGATCCGCGTCGTCGAGTCGCTTCCGCGCAATGCGATGGGCAAGGTGCAGAAGAAGCAACTGTTCTGACGTCGGTAGGCTGGCGAACGATACCGGCCCGACACGGATTGGCAGGCGCACAGTGAGTGTGGAGAGCATCGTTCAGAGCACCCGAATCGTCCTCGCGTCGCGGCCGGACGGTGCGCCGACCGCCGACAACTTCCGGTTGGAGGCCGTCAACCTGCACGAACCCGCCGAGGGGGAGGTGCTGATCCGCGTCGTCTACCTGTCGCTCGACCCGTACATGCGCGGCCGGATGAGCGACGCCGAGTCCTACGCCGACCCGGTCGAGATCGACGAGGTCATGGTCGGTGGCACGGTCGGGCAGGTCGTCGACTCCCGGCACCCGGACTTCGCTTCCGGTGACTACGTTCTCGCCTACGCGGGCTGGCAGTCGCACGCGGTGGTCGACGGCAACCACCTCCGGAAACTCGACCCCGGTGCAGCACCGTTGTCGACCGCTGTCGGCGTCCTCGGTATGCCCGGCTTCACCGCCTACTCCGGCCTGCTGAAAATCGGCCGGCCCGCGGCGGGCGAGACGGTGGTGGTCGCGGCGGCCAGCGGTCCGGTCGGTTCGGCCGTGGGGCAGATCGCGAAACTGAAGGGCGCCCGGGCCGTCGGGATCGCGGGCGGGCCGGAGAAGTGCGCCTACCTGCTGGACGAACTCGGATTCGATGCCGCCGTCGACCACCGGTCCCCGAACTTCGCCGAGGAACTGCGCGCCGCGTGCCCCGATGGCATCGACGTGTACTTCGAGAACGTCGGCGGCGCGGTGGCCGCGGCGGTGCTGCCGCTGCTCAACCTGTATGCGCGAGTTCCCGTATGCGGCCTCATCGCGCAGTACAACGACACCGAGGCGCCCGAGGGGCCGGATCGGCTGCCCGGATTCTTCAGCCGGGTGCTCGTCAAGAGCCTCACGATCCGCGGATTCATCCAGAGCGAGTTCGTCTCCGAGATGTACGCCGACTTCCAGCGGGACGTGTCCGAGTGGATCAGGGAGGGACGCTTCGCCTACCGCGAGGACATCGTCGACGGGATCGAGAATGCGCCTGCGGCGTTCATCGGGCTGCTCCGGGGCGGCAACTTCGGCAAGCTGGTGGTCCGGGTCGCCGAGGAGAACTGAGACCCCTCCTCCCACCCGCGCCGGACAACGTTCGATTCATCGCCGTATTCGCCCTGGACAGAGCGTTGTCGTGATACAACGGTGACATAAGCGAACCCTCGTTATGTATACGTGATGTCGATGGTGCGGGAGTTCGGTGTCATCCACACAGGGGAGTGATGAGAACTATGACGAATCACAGTTCGGGGGCGGGTTCGCAAATCCTCGTCGACGGCAGGCCCGCGTCCGCCCCGCTCCGCGACACTCGGACGGTCGCTCAGAAGCTGGTCCGGCACTTCGCCGACAACGTGACCCCGTGTGGTGCGCTTCCCGGCGAACAACTGCAGAGCGACGTCATGGATTTCACCGTGGTCTGCCTCGGCCTCGGCATCCAGATGCTCGACGAGGGCATCAGCCCGACCGACGAGGACCTCGCGGAGGTGCGCAACAGTTCCGCGCGCTGGGCCCGCGAAGGATTCCCGCTGAAACTCGTGCTCCGCATCCTCCACGAAGGGATCCGGGAGGCCGGCGACCTCGTAGCGTCGAACGCCCGCACGGAAGACCTGCCCGAGCTCCTGGCCATCCAGAAGGTGATGTTCAGCCTGCTCGAATGCGTGACCGTGGCCGCCACCACCAGCTACGTGGAGGAACTCGAGGCTGTCAATAGTGAACGCGACGGTGCCGCGGTCAACCTCGTCACGGCGCTGCTCAGCGGGCGGAAGGCGGCGACCGCTGCCCGGCACGCGGGGGTGGAACTGGCCGACGAGTACGTCGTGCTGGGATTGTCGATACCCGCGCATCCCACGGAGTCGGTGACCCACCGCCGGAAGACCGTCGTCGCCCGGCAGAAGCTGCGGCGGTTGCAGATCGAGCTGGCGGACGCCTCCGGTGGGGCAGCCCTCTGCTCGCTGAGCCCGGACGGTGGAACGCTGTTGCTGCCGGGCTCACCCGAGCGGGCGTGGATGATCTCGCTGCTCGACCGCATCGGAGCGGCCGCCGGGGTTCCGCTCACCGCTACCGCGACCCGGGTTCGCACGGCCGGCATCCCGGCGGCCGCGGAGCAGGTCCACGAACTCCTCGACCTGGCCGATCGACTCGCGCTGGAGCCGAGACTCTACGAGATGGACGATCTGGCGCTCGAATACCAGCTCACCCGTCCCGGGCCGGGACGCACCCACCTGGCGCGGCTCCTCGAACCGTTGGACTCCTCACCCGAACTGATCGAAACTCTCGAGGTACACATCGGGCACGACCTCAACCGACAGCGCACCGCGAAGAAGATGCATCTGCACACCAACACGGTGGACTACCGACTCAAGCGGGTGGCACAGCTGACGGGCTACGACCCGACCCGCCCGTCGGGGCTGCGGCAGATCCAGGCGGCGCTCGTGGCTCGCCGGCTCGAGGTCGCGCAACCCGAGCGCTGACGGTCCCCTGACCCGGACCCCCGGGCACCGGCGCAGCGCCGTACGCTGCACGTTCGCTACGATGTGGGCCGGATCATATTCGGTCCCGGTGCGTATTCGGTCGTCTCGTGATCGAAATGTCAGAGAGGGCAGGGCGATGGCCGGAGGGCGTCATTCGAGCGCGCACCAGGAGCGTGTCGGTCGTTCGCCCGGCTTCTACGCGGTGTGCGCCGCTGTCGTGATCGGCCTCGTGGCCTCCGTGGTCGTCGTGGTCCAGGCGGTGCGCTCGTGGGCCGACGACTGCGATCAGGTCACCGACTACACCCTGGCCGCCGATCCGAGCATCGTTCCCGCCCTCGGCAAGATTCTCGGCGAAGCGAAAGACACCGACCTGGGTTGCGCGAACGTCACGGTCGGCACCGCGACGTCCGGCGACATCGCGGGACGGCTGGGGAAGGGCACCGACGCCCCGGACCTCTGGATCCCCGACTCCGGCGCCTGGGTGGGCAAGGCGGCGCTCACCGCGGCCGGTCCGATCGAGGTGATGACGGGTTCGATCGCGTCCTCGCCCGTCGTCCTGGCGTCCCGCGAGGAGGATGCCCCGACGTCGCCGACGTGGCTCGCCGCCCTCCAGATCAAGGACATCCAGCTGGGCAACCCCCTCGTGACCGGGGTCGCGCAGGCCCCGATCAACGCCGCGCTCGCCGAGGGGCAGGCCGATCCCGTCTCCGCGGGGACGGTGCGGGCAGCGCTGGTTCCCCTCGCGCAGGAGGAGAGCGCGCGGACCGCGGACGAGCCGATCGGCGAGGAAATGCTGCAGGGCGTCGTCGACAAAGGTGGCGTCGCCGTGGCCACCGAGCAGTCCGTGCTCGACTTCGCCGACGGTGACGGTGCGCGCGCGCTCGTCGCGACCGTGCCGCCGACCGGCAGCAACTTCATGAACTTCCCGCTCGTCGTCACCTCGCCCGCCCCCGACCGGCATTACAAGGCCACCCAGGTGGCCCGAGCCGTGGCCGGAGTCCTCGGCGGCGAGGACGCTCGCGCGGTTCTCGCCGACAACGGGTTCCGCGGTCCCGACGGGAGCCCACTGCCGGACGGCCGCGGCGTCGGCAGGGCCACCAAGCTCGCGCTCGAGGACGAGTCGGCGCTGCAGGACGCACTCGGTGGGTGGGCGCTCATGGCGCTGCCCATCCGCACCCTCGTCGCGATCGACGTGTCGGGGTCGATGGAGATGCCGGCGGGCGACCGGTCCCGGATGGACCTCACGGTCGACGCGGCCCTCGCGGGCAACGCGATGTTCCCGGACAGCGTGTCGGCAGGCCTGTGGGCGTTCTCGCAGGGGCTGGGCGGGGGACCGCAGGACTACAAGGAGATGGTCCCGATCCGGCGCTACGACACCCTGGTCGACGGTGTCACGCAACGGCAGTTGATGGCGCAGCAGGCGACGAAGGTCGAAGGGCTCATCGGCGGTGGCACCGGGCTGTACGACACGACGCTCGCCGCGTTCCGGACGGTGCAGGAGACGTACGATCCGCGCGCGGTGAACAGTGTGATCATCCTGACCGACGGTGCCAACGAGGACCCGGACTCCATCACCAGGGACCAGCTGATGAGCATCCTCGAGCGGGAGATGGATCCGGCTCGCCCCGTCATCATCGTGACGATCGGCATCACCGACGACGCCGACGCGGCCACGCTCGCCGAGATCTCCCGGGTGACGGGCGGGTCGAGCTACGTCGCGAAGGATCCCGCCGACATCGCGAACGTGTTCGTCAACGCGTTGGCGGCCCGCGGTCGTAGCTAGGGGAATTCCGTTCCGGCACAGTCGGACTTTTCGAGCACACCCCTAGCCATCCACCAGCCGAAAGTGCTTTGGTGGAAGGTGGGGGTCGACCCATTCGAGGAGCTCGTCATGGCCAAGCCGTTCAGAGGTGTCGTCAATCTCGACATTCGTGACTCGATCCCGGATTGGGGTCCGTACGAGCAACCGAAGGCGACGCCCGGTTCGCCGAACGTGCTCTACATCGTGCTCGACGACGTCGGTTTCGGGGCGATGGGGTGCTACGGCGGGCCGATCGAGACTCCGAACATCGACCGGATCGCCGCGAACGGACTCCGGTACGGCCAGTGGCACACCACCGCACTGTGTTCCCCGACGCGATCCTGCCTGTTGACGGGGCGTAACCACACCACCAACGGGATGGCGTGCATCAGCGAGTGTGCAGTGGGCTTCCCCGGCGGGAACGGCCACATTCCTCCCGAGTGCGCCACCCTCGCCGAGATCCTCGTCGAGCAGGGCTTCAGCACCGCGATGGTCGGCAAGTGGCATCTGTGCGCCGAGGACGAGATGAACCTGGCGTCGACGAAACGGAACTGGCCGGTCGGCCGCGGTTTCGAGCGCTTCTACGGCTTCCTCGGCGCGGAGACGAACCAGTGGTATCCGGATCTGGTGCACGACAACCATCCCGTCGAGCAGCCCGCCACCCCGGAGCAGGGCTACCACTTCAGCGTCGACATCACCGACCATGCGCTCGAATACCTCGGCGACGTCAAGGCGATCGCCCCGGACCGGCCGGTGTTCCTGTACTACGCACCCGGCTGCGCCCACGCCCCGCACCAGGTGCCCCGGGAGTGGGCCGACCGCTATCGCGGCAGATTCGACGACGGCTACGAAGCGATGCGCGAGCGGACTCTGGCCCGGCAGAAGGAGATGGGCCTGGTACCTCCGGACACCGAGCTGCCGCCGCTCAACCCGATCGGCACTCCTGACTCCCGCACCGGACCCGACGGCCAGCCGTTCCCACCGCTGGACTTCACCCGCCCCTGGGACACCCTCTCCGCCGACGAAAAGCGGCTCTTCGCGCGCATGGCCGAGGTGTATGCCGGTTTCCTCTCGCACTGCGACGACCAGATCGGCCGACTGCTCGCCTACCTCGACGACATCGAGCAACTCGACAACACCATCATCGTGGTGGTCTCCGACAACGGCGCCAGCGGCGAGGGCGGACCCAACGGTTCGGTCAACGAGAACAAGATCGCCAACAGCGTGCCGGACGATCTGGCCGAAAACATGAAGATGCTCGACGAGCTCGGCGGCACCGAGACCTACAACCATTACCCGAACGGGTGGGCGATGGCCTTCAACACCCCGTTCAAGATGTGGAAACGGTACTCGTTCAACGGCGGCACCTCCGACCCGTGCATCATGTCGTGGCCCGGCGGGATCGAGGCCCGCGGCGAGACCCGCGACCAGTACCACCACGCCATCGACATCGTCCCGACCCTGCTCGACTGCCTCGGTGTCGAACTTCCCGAGACGGTCAAGGGGTACACCCAGCACCCGATCCAGGGTGTGAGCATGCGCTACAGCTTCGACGCCGGAAATATCCCCACCGCCAAGCACACCCAGTTCTATTCGATGCTCGGCGGGCGGGGCATCTGGCATGACGGCTGGAAGGCCGTCACCACCCACCCGACGCTGAGCGGGTGGAGCCACTTCCCGGAGGACACCTGGGAGCTGTACCACACCCAGGTGGACCGCTCGGAACTCCACGACCTCGCCGCCGACGAACCCGGCAGACTGGCTGAGCTCGTCGGACTGTGGTTCCACGAGGCCGGCGCGAACCTGGCGCTGCCGCTCGACGATCGCTCGCCCGTCGAACTCCTCACCACCCCACGTCCTCAACTCGCGCCCCCGCGCAATCGCTACGTCTACCGCCCCGGCGGTGCGGAGGTACCGGAGGCGGTGGCCGTCAACCTGCGCAACCGCTCCTACTCGATCGGGGCGCTCGTCGACCTCCCGGAACCCGGCGCGGCCGGGGTGCTGTTCTCGCACGGCGGCAGGTTCGGTGGGCACTCGATGTACGTCAAGGACAATCGGCTGCACTACGTGTACAACTTCCTCGGCAGCGAACGGCAGGCGATCGACGCGACCGAGGACTTGCCGACCGGGGAGAACCTCATCCTGGCTGCGTCGTTCGAGAAGGACGGCGAGGACCCGCCCGGTACCGCCCACGGGCTTCTGAGCCTCTACTACGGCGACCGCAAGGTCGGCGAGGGCCGAATCCGGACCCAGCCCGGCAAGTTCAGCATCGGAGGCGGCGAGGGCCTCAATGCCGGTCGCGACAGCGGCGAACCCGTCACCGACGACTATCCGGGTTCGTCGCCGTGGGCCTTCACCGGTGGGACGCTGAACCGGGTCGCGATCGATGTCAGCGGCGAACCGTTCGTCGACCTCGAACGCGAAGCCGCCGCCATGCTCTCGCGCGAGTGAGAGCGGAAGCGCCATGACGGAGCCCCTTCCGAGCTGGCGTGAGGGTGCCGGCAAGGCGGCCATCCTGGAATTCGTCGGGCGGGTGACGGCGACCGACGTCCCCGTGGAGGAGCGGATCGCGGTCTTCGACAACGACGGCACGCTGTGGTGTGAGAAGCCGATGCCGATCCAGCTCGATTTCATCCTGCGCCGCCTCGTGGTGATGGCGGAGCAGGATCCGGCGCTGTGCACCCGCCAGCCGTGGCAGGCGGCCTTCACCCGCGACTACGACTGGCTCAGCGCCGTCATCACCGATCACTACCGCGGCGACGACAGCGGAGTGAAGGTGTTCGCCGTCGGGGTGCTGACGGCGTTCGCCGACATCACCGTGGAAGAGTTCGAGGCGCAGGCCGACCAATTCCTGCGCACCACCGACCATCCCACCCTTGGCCGCAAATATCTGACGTGCAGCTATGCACCCATGATCGAACTGCTCGACTACCTCGGGGCGAACGGGTTCCACAACTACATCGTCTCCGGCGGCGGCCGCGACTTCATGCGGCCGATCAGCCTGGACGTGTACGGCGTGCCCCGTCAGCGGGTCATCGGCAGCAGCGCGTCGCTGGCGTGGACGAGCGACGGCCGCGGTGGCACGCTCCTGCACAAACCCGAGTTGGACGTGCTGGTCGACGGTCCCGAGAAGCCGATCCGGATCTGGAGCCGGGTCGGCAGGAGACCCCTGCTCGCCGCCGGGAACAGCAATGGGGACGTCCCGATGCTGCAGTTCTCCGAGCGATCGGACCACCCCTCACTGCAACTACTGATACGACACGACGACCCCGAGCGCGAATTCGCGTACGTCGCGGGAGCCGAGCAGGCACTCGAACTGGCCGACGCCAACCGCTGGACCGTCGTGAGTGTCGAAAACGACTGGGCAACGGTGTTCCCACCACTCCCTGACCAGGTCGGATGAGTACTTCACCGCCCTGGGATCTGCGCTCGCGCGGGCTGTTGCGGCGGTGAGGAATCGACAGTTGAGGACACAGCGGCGGCGTAAACTTGTCGGGACAGATCGCTGTCGCCACCTGGCGAAATCCCTACCGCCGTTCGTGAGGGCAGATCATGGTCGCGATGGACTCGTTTCGAGTTTCGTCCGCCCAGGAGGCGCTCTGGCTGGCGCAGAAGTTGGCGCCTGGCCTGTCGAACAATATTGCAGCGTATCTCGACATTTCCGGCGACATCGACCCTTCGGTGATGGAAGCCGCACTGCGGCGAGTGGCGGAAGAGGCTCGCTCGGTACTGGTGAATTTCGTCGAGGACGACGATGGCCCCCGCCAGGTCGTGCGGGACTCGAACTCGTGGAAACCGTTCTTCGTCGATGTCAGTGCGGAAGCAGACCCCGAATCGGCCGCGAAAGCGTCGATGGCAGAGGTCGGCGCCGTGCCCTTCGATCTCGAACGGGATGCGCTGTATCGAGCAGGCTTGATCAAGGTTCACGACGCGCGATTCTTCCTGTGCGCCGTGTGCCACCACATCGTGATGGACGGGTTCGGCGTCGCAATTCTTGCCCGTCGAATCGGTGAAATCTATACCGCGCTGAAGACGGGAACACCGATCCCCGAATCCGGGTTCGGCGGACCGGAGTTGATAGCCCACGAAGATGCCCGGTACCGGCAGTCCGATCGTTTCGCCCGAGACAAGGAGTTCTGGCGAAACTACACCGCTGCCCTGCCCGATCCACTTCGACTGCCGCGGCATCCGAGTTCTCCGGTTCCCGTGACTGTGCATCACAGCCTGACGGTGCCGGACGACGACACCGCGCACTTGCTGACGGCGACAGAGACGATCGAGATACCGCTGCCGGGTTTCCTGGCAGCAGCGGTAGCCGGACTCTTCCATCGCCTGTCGGGCATGCCGGAGTTCATGATGCGATTGGCCGTCGCCAACCGGGTCGGGGCCGCCCGACGAACGCCGGGGTTGGTGTCGAATGCGGTGCCCTTCCGGGTGGAGATCCCACCGCGGTCGCATTTCGCCGACGTCGCACACGACGTGGGTACCGCGATTCGGTCCGTCCTGCGTCATTCCCGTTACCAGGGTTCTGACGTCAGAAGGGACAGAGGACTATCCGGAGCCGTGGAGAATCGGTTCGGTCCGATTCTGAATATCATTCCGTTCTTCGACTCCATCGATTTCGCAGGCAATCCGGCATCCATGCGCGGCGTGTCGTTCGGCCCCGTCGACGACCTGTCGATTTCGATCTACTACGGCGGTCGGGGCAGCTCCGGCATGCACATCGAGATCGACGCGAACGGCGCGCTGTACAGCAGTGAGGATGTGAGGCTCTATGCAGATCTGCTGATGGCTTTCGTCCGTGCGGTCGTCGCCGATCCGACAGGCCGGATAGAGGAACACGACTTTCTCGGACCCGCCGAACGTGAACTGGTTCTGCGGACCTGGAACGACACGGCGGTGCCGGTTCCGCAGACCACGATTCCCGACCTGGTCGAACGGTGGGCCGCCGTGACACCCGACGCGGTGGCGCTCACTCTCGGCGATCGGCACTGGACGTATCGAGACGTCAATGGTCGAGCGAATCGGTTGGCGCGGTATCTCATCGCGCGCGGTGTGGGCCCGGATTCCATCGTGGCAGTCGCGATGCAACGTTCGTCCGAATTGATCGTCGCGCTCCTCGCGACTCTCAAGGCCGGTGGCGGATATCTTCCGATCGATCCGAATTATCCGAGCGCGCGAACCGCTTTCATTCTCACCGACGCTGCACCACTCCTCCTTCTGACGGACACAGTGACCGCGGAATCGTTGCCGGACAACGCTATTCCCTGTCTCGTGTTGAACGTGGACGACGCCGACACAGACGCCATGTCGGCGGTGATCAACCCCGTCGACGATGACCGGATCGCCGAACTGAGACCGGGCAATGCCGCGTACGTGATGTATACATCCGGTTCGACCGGCACCCCGAAAGGGGTCGTCATCAGCCACCGCAACGTGGTGTCGTTGTTTGCCGGGACCGATCGGTGGTGCGGCTTCGGAAGCGGGGATGTGTGGGCGTGGTGTCATTCGCAGGCCTTCGACTTCTCGGTATGGGAGTTGTGGGGGGCATTGGTGCACGGCGGGCGGGCCGTGATCGTGCCCTGGGACGTGGTGCGCTCGCCCGCCGAGTTGTGGAATGTGGTGCGGCGGGAGCAGGTAACGGTCCTCAGTCAGACCCCTTCCGCGTTCTACGAGTTCGCAGATGCCGAACGTGAGGACCATTCCCCGGGGTCTGATTCGGTACTGCGAATGGTGGTGTTCGGAGGAGAGGCATTGGACCCGAGCCGGCTACGCGGCTGGTTCCCGGGCGAACGTCCGAACGCTCCGATTCTGGTGAACATGTATGGAATCACCGAAACCACGGTGCATGTGAGCCATCTGGAGTTGACCGCAGGAGTCGGCGACGGCGGTCGGAGCCCGATCGGGACTCCGATCGGTAACGCACGGGTTTTCGTGTTGGGGTCGGGATTGGTGCCGGTGCCGATAGGTGCGGCAGGCGAGTTGTATGTCGCGGGGTTCGGGGTGGGCCGAGGATATGTGGGTAGGCCCGGGTTGACGGCGGAACGGTTCGTAGCGTGCCCGTTCGGAGAACCCGGCTCACGGATGTACCGCTCGGGTGATCTGGTGCGGTGGACGTCCGACGGCGTGCTGGACTTCGTGGGCCGCGTCGACGAGCAGGTGAAGGTGCGGGGATTCCGGGTCGAGCCGGGGGAAGTCGAGACGGCACTGATGTCGCATCCTGCGGTGGCGCAGGCGGCGGTGATTGCCCGCGAACCCGCTGCCGGCGCCGATCGTGTGGACGGGGACGCCGGAACCGATACGCAGCTGGTGGGGTATGTCGTGCTCGACAGGGGTGTCTCGCTCGTCCGTGACAGGGCGCGGGAGGCCGAGCTCGTTTCGCAGTGGAGGCGGGTATACGACGACCTGTATTCCGGGGACGCGTCCCAGGCTGGTGAGCAGCTGAACCCGACAGCGTTCGGAGAGGATTTCGGGGGGTGGAACAGCAGCTACACCGGGGAGCCCATCGCCCTCGAGCACATGCGGGAATGGCGCGCGGCGACCGTGGCACGGATTCGCGAACTCGGGCCGGCTCGGGTGCTGGAGATCGGAGTCGGAACCGGACTGTTGCTGTCGCAGTTGGCTCCGCACTGCGAAGAGTATTGGGGCACAGATTTTTCCGCTTCCACGATCGACGCTCTGCGATCGCGGTTGGTGGATCGGGAGGACCCATGGGTCGAGCGGGTTCACCTGCGGGTCCAGGCCGCCGACGATCTCGGGGGTGTGCCGCTCGGCGTCTTCGACACCGTGGTGTTGAACTCGGTCGTGCAGTACTTCCCGAACGCGGGATACCTGATCGACGTGATCGGCACGGCACTGCGCTTGCTGCGCCCCGGGGGCGCGCTGTTCCTCGGCGACGTACGGAATTTCGCGTTGCTCCGGGAATTCACGACAGGCGTACAGATAGCCCACGCGGATGTCGACTCGACTGCCATGGTGATACGCGATCGGGTGCGCCGGGGCATTGCCGCCGAGCAGGAGTTGCTGCTCGCGCCGGAGTTCTTCACCGCATTGCCGACGCTGATCCCCGACATCGGCGCGGTAGACATTCAACTCGAGGGCCTCCGGGCAGTCAACGAATTAAGCTGTTACAGATACGAAGTCGTGTTACGCAAGAATCCCGTGAAGACCCGGTCGCTGGCTGATGTGCCGTCGAGGTCGTGGCAACGATTCGGGGATCCCACCGCGCTGCGGAAGTTCCTGACGGGCCGGCGTCCGGACTGTGTGCGGGTCATCGGTGTGCCGCATGCGGGGCTGGCACCCGATGTCGAAGCTGCACACGCTCTCGACGACGCCGCTGACCGCGATCACATCCCCACCCGGCGTGACGCGGACAACCGGGCGGACGCGTTGCTGCCGCAGGACTGTCACGACATCGGTGAGGACTTGGGGTTCGCGGTGTCGGTGACCTGGTCACCGACACCGGGCCTGATGGACGTGATTTTCACCGACATCAGGACCCGGCCGCACGATACTGCGCAGGCATCGGTCGCGGTGTCTGATGTCTACCTGCCCGACGGTCCACTCGATGACATGGCCGAGTACGTCAACGACCCCGGCGCAAGCAGACTGTCGTCCGAGGTTCGACACTTCGTGGCCGGGCGACTGCCGGAGTTCATGGTGCCGGCGGCGGTGGTGGTGCTGGATCGGTTGCCGCTGACCGTCAACGGGAAATTAGACCGGAAAGCGTTGCCGGCGCCGGAGTTCATCGGTGGCGTGTTTCGGGCCCCGCGGTCGCCGGTGGAGGAGATGCTGGCGTCACTCTACGGCGACGTGCTCGGTCTTCCGCGGGTGGGGATCGACGACAGCTTCTTCGACTTGGGCGGGCATTCTCTGTCCGCGACGCGGTTGGTGGGGTTGATCCGCACCGCGCTCGGGGTGGAGGTGCCGATCCGGGTGGTGTTCGAATCCCCGTCGGTCGCGGAGTTGGCGCCCCGACTGGGCGAGGCCGCGGTGGCGA
>NZ_BCWY01000032.1 GCF_001894825.1 Rhodococcus jostii NBRC 16295
CTTCCCGGACCGCAACTTGATAACGCTGCGGTAACGTCCCCACGGTTCGCCTATGGCGACTCGTTCGCCTGCGTAACGTGGCCCGGGCAGATCCGGTGGGATCGTGCCGTGCGGTGCGCACCCTCCCGGATCGCCCGAGGTGACGAAGGGGAATCTGTGGTGACGAGCACGATGTCGAAACAACGTCCGACGGTCAGAGCCGCTGTTGCCCTCGCCGGCCTGGTGGTGGCGGCCGGTTCCCTGTCAGGGTGCACGAAGACCGACACGGCCAGTGGCGGATCACTCCTCCAACAACTGCAGGACAGCGGAACGGTGACCGTCGGCTTCGCCGGCGAAGCGCCGTACAGCTTCGAGCAGGACGGACAGTTGACCGGCGCAACCGTCGCGCTGCACCGGGAGATCTTCAAGAACCTGGGCATCGACAACGTCGAAGGGGTGAGTACCGACTTCGGCGCACTCATCCCCGGGCTGCAGGCCCGGCGCTTCGACGTCGTCAGCGCCGGTATGTCGATCCTGCCGCAGCGATGCGAACAGGCCGCGTTCAGTGAGCCGGAATTCAACTACACGACGGCGCTGATGGTCCCCAAGGGCAATCCCGCGAAGCTCACGGACATGCAGTCGGTGCAGCAGAGCGGTGTACGTATGGCCGCGATGACCGGGGCGATCGAATCGGACTACGCGCAGCAACTGGGGATCGACGCGATGCAGGTGGCGTCGCCGCAGGACGGGATGGACGCCGTCGCCAACGGGCGAGCGGATGTCTTCGCGCTGACCGGAATCTCCCTGAACTGGCTGGCACAGAACAACCCGCAGGTTCCAGTGGAGGTGACCAACTCGTTCGTCGCCGTGATCGACGGGGTTCCCCAGGTCGGTGCCGGCGGCACGGTCTTCCGCAAGGAGGACACGGAGCTGCGGGACGCCTACAACGCCGAGCTTGCCAAGATCACCTCCGACAAGGACAAGTACCTGTCCATCGTCGGACCCTTCGGATTCACCGCGGAGGAACTGCCCGATCCGAACCTGACGACGGCCAAACTCTGCGGAGGGGCCGGCTGAGCGTCGTAGCGGTCGGCTGCCTGTGAAGGAGAACATCGACGCTCTGCTGGATGCGTGGCCGAGCATCCAGGAGGGCATCGTCGTCACGCTCGAGCTGACGGCGGGCGGTGCACTCCTGGCCTTCTTACTTGCGCTCGCGCTCGGGCTGGCGGCGCGTGCGCACAACATCGTGATCAGAGGGTCGGCTCGCGCGTTCATCGAATTCTTCCGGGGCACTTCGCTGTTGGTGCAGCTGTTCTGGTTGTTCTACGTGGTGCCCCTGTTCGGCTACCTCATCGACCCGGTGCTGTGCGGGATCCTCGCGCTCGGACTGAACTACGGGGCCTACGGAGCCGAGGTGGTCCGCGGCGCGATCAACTCGGTGCCGCAGTCTCAGTGGGAGGCGGCGACGGCACTGGACTTCAGCCACTGGCAGCGGCTGCGCCGGGTGGTCCTCCCGCAGGCGTGGGCGGAGATGATTCCCCCACTGACGAACCTTCTGATCCAGCTCCTCAAGGGCACGGCCCTCGCGAGCTATATCCTTCTGCAGGACTTGACCTTCGAGGTCGACCAGCTCCGGCAGACGACCGGGAACACCCTCTTCGCGTTCGGCGTCGGACTCGTCATCTACTTCGTCATCGGATACGTACTGACATTGCTGATGAACGCGCTCGAGGTGCGGGCGAAGAATCGTCTCGGCACGGGACCGTCGCTGCGTGAGATCTTCAGCCTCGCCCCCTCCGATCCACGAGGACTGGAGGCCGCGAAGCAATGAGCGTCCACTGGAGCTGGGATCGAGCGTTCGAGGCTCTGCCCGTGCTGCTCGACGGATTCAAGATCACCCTGATCGCAACCGTTCTCGGGTTTCTGATCTCCGCCGTCCTCGGACTCGTCATCGCGTTGATCCGAAACGCCGCACCGCGATGGGTAAGTGTGCCGGTCCGGGCGGTCAGCGAGTTCATCCGGCTGACTCCGCTCGTCGTGCAATTGCTGTTCGTGTACTACACGTTCACCGGACTCTCGCCGCTGCAGATCGGAGTGGCGGTGCTCGGGATCCACTACTCGACCTACATGGCGGAGGTATACCGGGCGGGGATCGAAGCAGTCCCTGTCGGGCAGTGGGAGGCGGCTCGGGCGCTGTCCCTGGCACCTGCCCGGACGTGGCGGGCGATCATCCTGCCGCAGGCCATCCGTCGTGTCGTCCCGGCGCTGGGCAACTACGCGGTGTCGATGTTCAAGGACACCCCGTTCCTGTTCGCCATCACGGTGGTGGAGATGGTGACGGCCGCGCAGCAGTTCGGCGCCCGGCATTTCCAATACCTCGAACCACTGACCCTGGCAGGGGTGATCTTCCTGGTGGCCAGCTACCCGACGTCCCTGCTCATACGGCGATTGGAGAGACGTCTTGCCCGATGATGCGAGCGCAGCAACCCCGATGATCCGATTCGACGACGTCGTGAAGCAGTTCGGCGACCACGTCGTGCTCGACCACCTGGACTTCCAGGTCGCACGCGGCGACCGCGTGACCCTGATCGGTCCGAGCGGATCGGGCAAGACGACCATCCTGCGATTGGTCATGACCCTCGAGAAGGTGAACGACGGCGTCATCTGGGTCGACGGGGAGCGCCTGACGCACGAGGAGAAGGGAAGCAAACTCGTTCCGGCGTCGGAGAAGTACACACGCCGGATACGTCGCCGGATCGGAATGGTGTTCCAGCAGTTCAACCTGTTTCCCAACATGAACGTGATCGAGAACATCACCGAGGCGCCCATCCACGTTCTCGGGCTCGACAAGGCGGCTGCCGTGAAGCGGGCACGCGAGTTGCTCGAGATGGTCGGGCTCTCGGAAAAGGAGACTGCTCATCCGACGCAACTGTCCGGTGGCCAGCAGCAGCGGGTCGCGATCGCGAGGGCCTTGGCGATGGATCCCGACATCCTGCTGCTCGACGAGGTCACGTCGGCGCTGGATCCGGAACTGGTGGCGGACGTCCTCGATGTGCTGAGGAACGTCGCGCGCACCACGGACATCACGATGCTGATCGTCACGCACGAGATGCAGTTCGCGCGGGACGTGTCGAACCGGGTGATGATGTTCGACGCCGGCCGGATCGTGGAAGAGGGAGCCCCGGCCGCGATCTTCACCGCACCGCAGCACGAGCGAACCAAGACCTTCCTGAAGGCAGTGCTGGCCGACTGATCTCCGGACTACGGGGCACTGGTGGCGAGTTCCGATTCGTCGGCGGCTGCGGCACGCCGCGCCAGCCTGCCCGCCATCCATGCGCAGACCAGCAACTGCAACTGATGAAACAGCATGAGCGGCAGCACGATCAGGCCGATCGGCTGACTGGCGAACAGGACGGTGGCCATCGGTAGACCGGTGGCGAGGCTCTTCTTCGATCCGCAGAACGTGATCGTGATCTGGTCGGCCCGGTCGAAACCGAGACGCTTCGATCCGAACCAGGTGAGGGACAGGACGATCGCGAGCAGCGCCGCGCACACCGCGAGCAGTGCGAGCAACCGTCCGACTGACAGCGTGCCCCAGATGCCCTCGTTCATTCCTTCGCTGAACGCGACGTAGACGACAAGCAGGATGGACCCGCGGTCGACGAGTTTGAGTGGCGCGCCGTGCTTCTTCACCCAGGGTCCGATCCACCGTCGCACCGACTGGCCGGCAATGAACGGGAGCAGGAGCATGACGAGGATGCCGAGAGCAGAGGACGCGTCGAAACCCGCCCCCTCACTAGTCATCAGCAACGCGACGAGCAGCGGTGTGACGAAGATGCCGAGGATGTTGGAGAACGAGGCGCTGACGATCGCCCCGGGCACGTTGCCGCGGGCGATGGACACGAAGGCGATGGACGACTGGACAGTCGACGGTAGGAGGCAGACGTAGAGGAGTCCGAGGTACAGCGGTTGGGTCAGGACCGTCGGGACCAGCACGCGCGCAGCGATTCCGAGTAGCGGGAAAGTCACGAACGTCGCCGCGAGGATGGTGACGTGCAGACGCCAGTGACGCAGGCCGTGCAGCGCCTCCTGCGTGGAGAGTCGGGCGCCATAGAGGAAGAACAGAATTCCGACGGCCACCTTCGTGGCCCAGGTGAACGCGGTCAGGGCCGTGCCGTCCGCGGGGACCAGGCTGGCGATCCCGACGGTGATCAGGATGCCGAGAATGAAGGGATCGAGTTTTCCGAGTAGCGGGATCTTCGTCAGCATGATTCGACCGTAGGCAAGCAGGAGATATTCCGAAAGACGATAGTCGCGTTTACTGTGATTCCGAACCGTGATAACAATGGGTCATGTTCGATCCGGTGCACCTTCGGAGCTTTCTGGCGGTCGCGCGCACCCGCAGTTTCACCGCTGCGGCCCGGCGGCTGAATCTGCGGCAATCGACGGTGAGTCAGCATGTGGGGAAACTGGAAAACGCCGCGGGGCGGCGACTGTTTCTGCGCGACACACATTCGGTCGAGTTGACCGCGGACGGCTCCGTGATGGTGGGTTTCGCGACGTCGATTCTGGAGCGGCTCTCGGACGCCGAGCGCTATTTCACTCAATCCGGTGTGCGGGGACGAGTCCGGTTCGGAGCGTCCGAAGATCTGGTTCTGCACGAGCTTCCTCGAATCCTGGGCGAGTTTCGACGCAGCCATCCGCTCGTCGACCTCGAACTCACGGTCGCGTTGAGTGAGGTGTTGTTCCGGCAACTGCACGAAGGCCAGCTGGATCTGGTTTTCGGGAAGCGCCGCCGCGGGGACCGGCACGGCGAACTGGTGTGGACCGATCGGCTGGCGTTCTTCGCCGCACCCGACTTCGTTCCGGACGCAGAGGGGCCGGTGCCGTTGGTGACGTATCCGCCGCCGTCGATCACGAGGGAAGCGGCGCTCGACGTCCTGGAGAAGTCCGGCAGGGGTGCGCGCATCGCCTGCGTGACCGACAGCCTGAACGGGTTGCGGGCCGCGTGCCTCGCGGGCCTCGGCGTCGTGTTCCACGCGGAGACGCTTCCGCCCGCGGGGTTGGCCCCGGTGCGGATGCGCTCGCGCGACGAGTGGGGGTCCGCGGTCGCCGTCGAATTCGTGCTGGAGGCCCGCCGGAGTGTGCTCACCGAGCCCGAGCAGGCGCTGCGCGGCGCCATCCTCGAGAATGCGGATCGGTTGCGCGCGTGACCTCGGCGGGGAATCCGCCCCACCGAGGCCGTCGCGAGGTCAGAAGATGAGCACGGACAGCGCGGTGGACAGGACCAGGCCCGACACGACGGGCACGAAACATTTCCGGGCCAGTTCGAGGACGGGCACACGGGCGAATCCGGCCACCGCGATCAACGACGACCAGGCGACGAGCGTTCCGCCGCCGGACCAGATGTTCCCCATCTGACCGATCGCGGCGAGGGTGGCGGGGTCCATGCCCACCGCGGGCCCGAGCGCGCCGGCGAGTGAACCGGTGAGCGGCAGTCCGGTGAATCCGGAGCCTTCGAGGCCGGCGATCATGCCGATGGCGAGAATGCCGAACGACGTGACGAACGCGTTCTGCGGCAGGTGGGATTGTGCGGCGTTCACCAGGTCGAAGAGCAACGTCGGACCGGCCGCGTCCGCGGGGAGACCGAGAATGGCGGCGGAGAAATCACCGTTGCCGATGAAGAAGAAGCCGGCGATCGGGATCACGATGCCCATCGCCTTGAATGCGAAGACCAGGCCGTCGATGAGGTGCTCGGACGTTGTTTCGAGGAAGCCCTTCTTGTCGTTGGTCGCGGCAGCGGCGAACAGGATCAGTGCTGCGATGCCGCCCACCATCGCCGCCGCGTCGCCGCCCTTGAGGTCGGGCACGAGATCGGTGAACTTGCCGACCATGAGGTAGACGATGAATGCGAGATACGCGGTGGGCACGAGCACTGCAAAAGTCTTTGCCGCACGGATGCTCTTGAACGTGTCGTCGATGACCTGCCGCGCGGACGCCGTGACCGGTTCCGCCAGAACCGTCGACGTAGTGGTGGACGTCGTCGCGACCGCGCCGGTGGTGACGGCCGCCTCGGCCTCGGCCGGTCGCCGGTCGCTCGCACCGCCGCCGGTGGGCATCGAGTCGCCCTCGGGTGCGCTGCCACCGGGCTTGCCGAAGTCGCTCTCCGCGCGGGCCTCCCAATCGGTGAGCAGTTCCGGTGCCGGGCGGCGCATGTGCCTGCGTTGCGTGAAGTACGCGATGAGGAGCGCGGTGAGACCGACGATCAGGGACATCACCAGGGCGCGGTCCGCGACGACGTCCGGGTCGACACCCGCCGACTTCGCCGACAGGCCCGGTGCCACCTTGATGATGTAGTCCGAGGACAGCGCCATTCCCTGCCCGCAGATGGCGATCGCCATGCCGACGGCCATCGGGGGAAGCCCGGCGCGAATGGCGACGGGAATCAGGACCGCCCCGATCAGGGGAACGGCGGGGGTGGGCCAGAAGAACAGCGAGATCGTGTAGGTGACGACGGCCAGCACGATGAAGCTGCTCGTGCCGCCGCGCATCACGCGCCGGAACGGGGCGACCATCAACCGGTCCGCCCCCATCTGCCGCAGTGCGCCGAGCATCGCCGTCACCAACGAGATGATGAGGAAGATGTTGAACAGCTCGCGAGCAGCGACGAGGCTCGCGTTGAAGATCGACGCGAGACCGGTGACGAGGCTGTCGGAGAACACGAACGCGGTCAGGAAGGTGCCGATGACCGCGGGGACGACGATGTTCTTCCGCATGAGCATCGTCCCGAGGATGACAATGATGCCCCCGAGATACACCCAGTGTGCGGCGGTGAGACTTACATCCACGGTGCGCCCCTTCGAAATAGGTACAGACTAGTGGCACTAGTCACAGTGCAGTGATAGTGCGCGGGGCGTTTTCCAGGGTCAACGTCCAGAGTGCACATCGATAACCAGCGTATTTGTGCATTGTGCCCGGCATTTTTCGCCAGGATTGCTTGTTGTCACGCACAAGTAAAGGAATGCTCGACGGAAGCCATTTCTCGGAATGTTGCGTTCATAATCAGGTTTGCCTAACCAAAGTAATTTGGCGGGTGCGGCAGGGGTTCGCGGCGAGAACTGGCATCGCCGGAACACGAATTCTCGGACGAAAGCGGACTCTATGAACACGGCGGTCGGTCAGGCTCGGATTGCATCCACCGGTGACGAACGCGGACCCGGCACGTCGCCCGCACTGGCGGCGCTGCTGGCCGGAACCTTCGTCGGCACCGTCAGCAACAACATCGTCAACGTGCCGTTGAACGCGATCCTCACGGACTTCGACGCCGGACTCGGAAGAGGGATCCTCGTCGTCGTCGGATTTCTCCTGACCTTCGCGGCGACGATGCCGCTGGCCGGATGGATCGGTGATCGGTTCGGTCGCCGGCGTGTCTACTGCGCCGCGTTGCTCGGCACCGCGGTCTGTTCCCTCGGCGCGGCACTCGCACCGTCGCTGCCGGTGCTCGTGCTCTGGCGGTCGCTCGGCGGAATCGCCGCGGCCGCGTTCGCGCCGGCCGTCATGGGCCTGATCGCGTGGCTGTTCGGGCCTGCGCGACGGGCGCGCGCCGTGGGCGCCTGGGCGGCGGTGAACGGGATCGGTCAGGCCGTGGGGCCGTCCATGGGCGGAATCGTCAGCGACTGGTGGGGCTGGCGGTGGGCGTTCGTGCCACTGGTCCCGGTGGCCCTGATCGGGTTTGCGGCGACCCTCCGCTACATTCCGCGGTACCCCGGCAAGAAGATGCGACTCGACGTGATCGGGGCGTCGACCATCACGCTCGGGGCGGTGCTGCTGATCCTCGGCATCACCACGGTCTCGCAGGACCAGATTCCCGTCTGGGCCAGAATCGCCACCCTCGGGGGCGGGGTCGTCGTCCTGGCCGGGTTCGTCCTCCATTGCCGGCGGACTTCGAATCCGTTCGTGCCCATCGACCTCGTAATCGAGTCGAGGTTCCTGCGGAGTGCGCTCGCCGCCTTCACCCAGATGTTCGCTCTCGGAGCGGTGCTGCTGGCGCTGCCGCTCTACCTGACCGGCTCGGGCAGTTCGACGACGCAGGCCGGGTTGATGCTGTTCGTGCTGCCTGTCGTCATGACCTGCGTGGCGCCCGTCGTCGGGCGTCTCGTCGACAGGATCGGGGCCCGTGTGGTGATGCGTTCCGGTCTTGCCGTCCTGATAGGTAGTCAAGTGGCACTGGCGATCACGCTGTCCTACGGCATCCGGAATCCGTTCGCCGTCGGCGCGGTGCTCGTGGTGGCCGGAGTGGGAATCGGGATGGTCCAGACGCCGGCGGCCGCCGGTTCGACTCGATCGCCGGCGGGGGCGGTGGGAACGGGTCTGGGACTGTTCAACCTGATCCGGTTCGGCGGCTCGGCCGTCGGCGCCGCCTGGGTGGGCGTGGCGGCGCACCTGGCGGCCGATCCGTACGGACTGCTGTTCGCGGTGGCTGCCGTCGTCGCGCTGGCCGGATTGGCCGGGACATTCGTCGGTGCGGACCCGGTGGCCGCCTGAAGCTAGCGGGTCACGATCTCGTGGTTGACGGTGTCCTGCACCTGCGACAGCAGGTCGAGCCGAAGCGCCAGCCACAGGGTGAACTGGTTCTCGGGTTCCCGGATGTCCATGCCGATGAGTCGTGACGTGCGATCGAGCTTGGCGATCATGGTGTTCCGGTGAATCCGCAGGCGCCGCGCGGCCGCATTGATGTTGCCGCCCTCTTCGAGATAGGCGAAGAGCAACTCCTCGGTGTCGGCGTGCGAACCCGACGCCCGGAGGGGGCCGAGGACGTCCCGGATGAGTCGACGACTCTCGTCGGTGTCGGTCGCGCGGGCGAGCACACTGAACCCACGCAGCTCGTTGTAGGCCACCGAACCGGACAACCCGAGCCGCTGGGCGATGCCCAGGGTGATGCGGGCCTCGCGGTAACTCTCCCCGATATCGCGAGCGCCTGCCGCGGGACGGCCGTGGGCCACCGGAATCCGCTGCCCCAACCTGGTTTCCAGATCGAGGGACATGGCGTGCGCGTACTCGCTGATCTCCGATTCGACCGCTGGTGCGTCGGCGGAACTCAGGGAGCGGATCACCACGAGCACGTCTCCGATGACGGTGACGTGCGAACGGACATCCGGCCGGGGCAACACACCGGCGGCGTACCGCGCGAGCCGGACCATGCTCGCGCCGGGCCGTCCCGCCGCCCGGTCGACGAGACCGGGAGCGACGAAGACGATGTAGTGCAGATCCAGATCGATCTCGTGCAGTGCGGCCCGGGTGCGCAGGTCGTGGTCGTTGGCGAAGTTGCCGTGCACGAGGGCCTGGACGAAATCGCCGCGCGCCCGCTCCTCGGCCTCGTCCACGCTCCGCTGCCGGAGCATCTCGGTGCCGATGATCGTCCCCGCCTGCTCGACGACCACCCGGTGCTGCGCGATGTCGTGCCGGCGTGGATTCGCCCCGGGCACGACGACCACGACCCAGCCCTCGTAGCGGCCCGCGAGTTGCATGGCCCCGGCGACCGCGGTGGTGGGTGCGAACAGTCCGTCCGGATGCTCCAGTCGGATCACGTGAACGTTGTGCATCCGTGCCGGTGGTGATTCCTCGAGCCGCGGCAGCGCGTCCGCGAGAGCCTCCAGCAGGGCGACGGTGCCCGCCGCCTCGGCGTCCGGTAGACCGGCGTGGGCGAGAAGACGTCCCCGCACGTCGAGGGCGACGGCGACGTCCGAGGTCAGAGCCGCGACCTCGCGAATCAGCATCGGCAGGCCCGCTCCGCGGTGCAGCAACCCCGCGAGCGACTGGTGCACGGTGAGGGCATAGCGCATCACGTGCGCTTCCTGGGTGAGTGCGCGCTCGGCGAGGAGTCGGTTGAGAGCGGTGAAACCGACGGGAAATCCCAGTTCCACCACGGTGAGTCCGGTCGGCCAGACCGTGCCCGCGGGCGCCGACCCGTCGACGAGGAGAACGCCGGCGCCCCGCGCCACCAGCGACTCGAGTTCACGTCCGTGCGCGGACAGCGTTTCGGGCCGCGTGTACACGGCGACCTCGGCGAGGGAGTCGGGGCGGCTCATCACCTCCCCCCAGGGCAGGCACCACGTCACCGGCCCGCTCAGGGCATCCGTGCCCGACAGCAGGCGCGCCGACGCGAGCAGGGGTTCTTCCAGCAGGCCGCGTAACGACAATCGCTCGTCGTCCGCGTTCGGTGTCGTGGTGTCTTCCACTACGAGCCCCTCCTCGGGTGACGTCGAAAGTGCAGTATGGCCCCGCGCTCGTCTGCGTTGCCTATGCACTATGCCCTGATATTCGAGTTTTCGCCGGATAGTTTGACTATGTTCCGCCGGCGATGCCGATGATAGAAATCGGTGCATCACTTCCTCCCGCAACGCAACGGAGAAGACAATGCATCAGGTTCACCGAATCACCCTCGACGACGCACTCCCACTGCTCGCCGCGGGACGCGCGAAGGCCGAGGAAATCGGCGTCAAGCAGACTCTCTGCGTCTGTGACGACGGCGGCAACGTGCTGGCCCTGCACCGACTGCCGGGTGCGCGCCTCACCGGCGTCGACATCGCGATCGCCAAGGCGTTCACTGCGGCCGGCCACGAGCGGGCCACCCACCTGTTCAACGAGGCGCCCGACGGGCCGGCGCTGCCCGGGAACGAAGCCTTCGGCATCAGCCAGATGCTGCCGGGCAAATTCGCGGTCTTCGTCGGCGGATTTCCCCTCGTCTTCGACGGCCAGATCGTCGGCGGAGTGGGCATCAGCGGCGGAAACGGCAAGCAGGACAAAGCGGTCGGAGCGGCAATGCTGGCCGAGTTCGAGGCGCTCGCCGTAGTGCCCAGCTGATCGTCCGCGATGTGCCGACACTGTGCACATCGAAACCGTTGGAACACAGTCATTTCGAACGTGGTCGCGACGATCGCGAGTCGGTACCGTCGAATTCACTCCAGTCGGAGCATCCCCATCCATTCCCATTCTCGAGGAAGACGAGGCACATCATGACCGAACTTCTAGGCCGGGACGAATTCCGCACAGCCCTGGAGAACGCCATCAAGGGCCGCGAGGCGAAGAACGCATCGTTCAGCAAGGCGTGGGCCGAGGGCAAGCTCGAGAAGCACCACTTCGCACGCTGGGCGGAGAACCACTACCACTACGTCGGCCCCTTCGCCGACTACCTGGCGAACATCTACTCGAATACTCCCGACACCTTCACCAATGCAAAGGATTTCACCCTCCAGAACATGTACGAGGAGGAGCTGGCCGACATCCGGCACACCGACCTCCTCATCAAGTTCGCCGAGGCGTGCGGCACCACGAAGGAGCGCGTCGAGGATCCCTCGAACATGAGCGCGATCACCCGCGGTCTGCAGTCCTGGTGCTACGCGGTGTCGCAGCGCGAGCACTTCGTCGTCGCCACCGCGGCGCTCGTCGTCGGACTCGAATCGCAGGTTCCCAGCATCTACAAGAAGCAGATCATCCCACTGCGCGAGGTGTACGGATTCACCGAGGACGAGATCGAGTTCTTCGACCTGCACATCACGTCCGACGTCGTGCACGGTGAGCGCGGATACCAGATCGTGCTCGACCACGCGGACACGCCGCAGCTACAGCAGCGTTGCCTGCAGCTCGTGCAGTGGGGAGCCGAGATGCGCTTCTCGTACACGAAGGGGCTCTACGACACCTACGTGGCACCCGACCTCGAGCTCGCGACCGCCTGAGCGTGCGAACGGAGGGGCCCGGGCGATCGGGCCCCTCCAGGCGCAGGCATCTCGCCCGACAGGAGAGAACGATGGATACGAACTGGACCCGGCTGGTCACCGTGCGTGAACTCGGCCGACGCCGGAAGCTTCGAGTCGAGGTCGGGGACACCGCGGTCGCGTTGTTCCAGGCCGACGATCGGATCTACGCCTTTCGCGACCTGTGCGTCCATCAGGATCGGTCACTGGCGAAAGGCACCCTGCTGCACGGTCGCGTCATCTGCCCAGGTCACCAGTGGGCCTTCGACCTCGACACCGGCTACGAGGAAGACCAGGACCTGTGCCAACCGACCTACGCGGTGAAGGTCGAGGACGACGTCGTCTACGTGGATCTCACCCGCAGCCCCGATTACGCCGAGACCGCGGCCTCGCCCGCCGAAGTCGACTGAGAGAGCGAGTGACACCATGACGCTGAACACCATCGTCACCGTCGGCGCCGGCCAGACCGCCGCCGTTGCCGCGCGCACACTGCGGCGCCGAGGATTCGACGGCAGGATTCTGCTCGTCGGCGACGAACTGCACGCGCCGTATCAGCGCCCACCTCTGTCAAAGGAATTCCTTGCCGGGCAGGAGGACCGAGAATCCTTGATGCTCCTTCCCGACGCATGGCGCGAGAAACAGGACGTGGAACTCCTCACCGGAACCGCGGTGACCCGGATCGACTCGCAGGCCGGGGCGGTGGAATTGTCCGACGGACGGCGAATCTCGGCCGATGCCGTGCTCTTCGCGACGGGCGGGCGGCCGCGGACGATGCCGGTGACCGGTTCGGCGCCCGAACGGGTGCACTACCTGAGAACGATCGACGACGCCGAGCGGCTGGCCGACGGGCTCCGCCCCGGCGCGCGGCTGGTGCTGATCGGCGGAGGATTCGTCGGGCTCGAAATCGCCGCTACCGCACGAACCCTGGGAGCCGAGGTCACGGTTCTCGAAGCGGACCCGGTGCCGCTCGCTCGTATCCTCGGACCCGAGATGGGCGAGGTCTGCACTCGGTTGCAGCGGGACAACGGAGTCACCGTCCGCGCCGGTGTGCGAGTCGACACCGTGACGACGCGACCGGAAGACGTACTCATCACACTGGAGGGCGGAGAAGTGGTTCCGGCCGACGTCGTGGTGGTGGGAATCGGGATCGTCCCCAACGTCGAGGTCGCGCAGGCCTCCGGATTGGCAGTCGACGGCGGAATACTCGTCGACGCACAGGGCCGGACGTCGGTTCCGCACGTGTACGCCGCCGGCGACGTGGCAGCACGATTCTCCGACGCGGCCGGCAGGCACGTGCGCGTCGAACACTTCGACAACGCGAGCAAGCAGGGCGCGGCGACCGCGAATCTGATGCTGGGACGCGTCGGTGTCGTGGACCCCGCCCACTGGTTCTGGTCGGATCAGTTCGGCAAGAACCTGCAGTTCGCCGGCACCGCCCGCTACACCGACCTGGTGTTCCGCGGCAGCGTCGACAACGGCGAGTTCACCGCCTTCTACATGGACGGCGGGGTGGTCCGCGGCGCCTTCGCGCTCGACCGTGGCGAAGAAATCAGTGCGGCAAGGGAACTGATCGGACGGTCGATCGAGCCGTCGCGGCTCGCGGACGAAGACGTCGACCTGTTCGACCTGATGGATGAAGACGACGAGGAACTGGTGACGGTGTCATGATCGAAGGACTCAATCTCGTCGACGGGCAGTGGGTCCCGTCGTCGTCCGGGGCGACGTTCGAGCGACGCAACCCCGCCGACCACGACGACGTGATCGGTGTGTTCCCCGATTCGACGGCGGCGGACGTGGATGCCGCCGTGAGCGCGCTGGCCAAGGCGGCGCCGCAGTGGGCGGCGACACCCCCGGAGCGCCGTGCCGCAATCCTCGAGGCCGCGGCCGCGCACCTCGAGGCCCGGGCAGGCGAACTCGTCGACGAACTCGTCCGAGAAGAGGGCAAGACCCGCGCCGAGGCCACCATGGAAGTCGGTCGTACCCCGATGAACCTGCGTTTCTACGCCGGTGAGGCGCTTCGCACCACCGGCAGTACCTATCCCACCCCGGGCGACGGACTCGTCATCACCCTGCGTGAACCCGTCGGCATCGTCGGAGCGATCACCCCGTGGAACTTTCCGCTCAACATTCCCTCACGCAAGCTCGGACCTGCTCTCGCGGCGGGAAATGTCGTGGTGTTCAAGCCGTCCGAACTCACACCGCTGATGGGACAGCGTCTCGTCGAGGCGTTGCTCGCAGGTGGGCTTCCGGCCGGGGTCATCGCGCTGGTCCAGGGTTCCGGGCGGGCCGGAGCGGCAGTCGCGGCGGACGAGCGCATCGATGCCGTCACGTTCACCGGTTCCACCGCGGTGGGTCGCTCGATCCACGCGGCGGTCGGACCGTCTCGCCGCAGTCAGCTCGAGATGGGGGGAAAGAACCCCGTCGTGGTGCTCGACGACGCCGACGTGGACACGGCGGCGGCGCTGATCGTCAAGGGAGCCTTCGGGTTGTCCGGGCAGGCGTGCACGGGCACCAGCCGGGTGATCGCGGTGGACGAGATCCACGACCGGCTACTGGACCGCGTGGTGGAGCTCGCCGGAGGGATCTGCGTCGGCCCGGGCGCGGACCCGGGTGTGGAGATGGGTGCGCTGGCGAGCGCGGGGCAACTCGCGAAGTTCCTCGAGTACGTGCAGATCGGTCACGACGAAGGTGCCGAACTGGTCTGTGGCGGAGTGAGTCTCGACGAGAGGAACGGCTATTTCGCCGTCCCGACCGTATTCGCCGGCGGCAGACCGGACATGCGGGTGGTCACCGAAGAAGTGTTCGGACCGCTGCTGGTCTTCCTGCGGGCGTCCGGCTTCGAGGAGGCGGTCGCGCTGGCGAACGACACGGAATTCGGCCTCAGTGCCGGAATCGTCACCAACGACGTGACCAGGGCCCTCGCGTTCGCCGGCCGGTCCGAATCGGGTCTGGTGAAGATCAACCAGCCCACCACCGGCATGAGCATGAACGCGCCGTTCGGCGGTTACAAGTCATCGAGCACCCAGACCCACAAGGAACAGGCAGGGGACTCGATGATGCAGTTCTACCAATCCGAAAAGACCGTCTACCTCAGCCCTTCGGCCTGAGACCTACCTGTCGACAGAGGGAGAAGACCATGGAATTCACTCGCGTTGCGCGCTCCGGACAGGTTTCCGAAGGCATCGTGCGCCGCTTCTTCGCCGGCGAACACGAGTTCGCCGTGGCGCGCCTGAACGGGAAGGCCTACGCCACGTCGAACTACTGCACGCACCTGGACTGCCTGCTGTCTTCGGGGAAACTCGTCGACGACGGCATCGGATGCTCCTGCCACGGAAGCGTATTCGACCTGGAGACCGGCGAACCCGTGTGCCCGCCGGCGACCGTGGCCATCAAGACGTATCCGGTGGAGGAACGGGACGGCGAGATCTTCGTCGGCATCGATCCCGACGACACCAGTTCCATCCCGCGCCGGCGGGCCGCGCGGGGGTGCATGAAGTGAACCCGCGACCGTCCACTCTCTCCGCCGACGGCATGGTCTCGTCCAGTCATCCCGCGGCGAGCACGGTAGGTGCGCGTGTGCTGGCCGACGGAGGCAACGCGATCGATGCGTCGCTGGCCATGGCCGCGATGACCTGGCTGACGTTGCCGGGACAGTGCGGGATCGGCGGTGACGCATTCGCCGTCGTTCGCGAACCGGACGGATCGGTGTGGACGGTCGGCGGCAGCGGCTTCGGTCCCGACGGCGGCGACGTGGAGTTCTACACCGAACGCGGGTTGCGGACTATTCCGTTGGACGGGGCGCTGGCGGTGGCCGTGCCCGGAGCCCCGGCCGCCCTCGGCGCGCTGCACGCCGGTGGCGCGACCCGCTCGCTGGAAGATCTCTGGGCGCCTGCGGTGCGCGCGGCAGAGAACGGGCTGCCCTGCTCGGCCAAGACCCGTGAGGACGTGCGAGAAGCGCAGACCGCGATCGCCGCCGACCCCGGACTGCGTGCGGTGTACCTCCCCGACGGCCGGTTGCCGCAGGTCGGGGAGTTGCTGCCGCAGCGCGACCTGGCCAGGTCGATCCGTTCGCTCGCGCGCGATATTCACGGCTTCTACACCGGCTCCTTCGCGCAGCGAGCCGTCGAGGCGCTGCGCGGCGGAGGGGCACCGTTCAGCGGGGAGGAGTGGGCGGCCGGCGCCGACGTGCGGGCGGAGGCCGCGATCAGCGGGCACTACGCCGGTGCGGTCATCCACCAGACTCCGCTGCCCACACCCGGATGGATGGTCCTCCAACAGGCGGCGCTGTGCGACGGCGTGGTGGGCTTCTCGCCGTGGCTCACCGCCCCGGCAGTCGATCGCATGGCGCGGGCCGCGCGACTCGCCTTCGAGGACCGGCTCGCGACCTGCGGTACCGGCAACGACGGGTGGAAGGCGGTGCTGGAGCCCGCAGCGGTCGGGGCGGCGAGAGCCCGGCTGGACGGCCACCGGGCGTCGTCGGGGGCCTTCAGCGTGACCGCCGGCGACACCACCTCGACAGTCGCGGTGGATTCCGAAGGCCGTGCCGTCAGTTTCATCCACTCGCTCGCCTTCACGTTCGGCGCGAAGACGACCGTCCCCGGCACCGGAGTGGTGCTGAACAACCGATACGGCCGCGGGGCCTACCTGATCCCGGGACATCCCAACGCGGCGGCGCCCCGCCGCAAACCGCTGCACACCCTCAACGCATGGGTGATCACCGATACGTCCGGGAACCTCCTGCACGTCGGCAACACCCCGGGCGGCGACGGCCAGGTGCAGTGGAACATGCAGCTGATCTCCCACCTGCTCGACCACGGACTCGGCCCGGCGGAGGCCGTCGCGGCGCCACGTTTCACGGTCTTTCCCGGAAGCGACGCCGATGTGGTCGGTCGCCCGGCGGAACTGCGGTGCGAGTCACGAGTGCCCGAAGAAGTGCGCAGTGAACTCCGGGCCCTCGGACACGACGTCACACTGCAGGGGCCGTGGGCCGCAGGCGGAAGCGCTCAGATCATCTCGGTCGACCCCGGGCGCGGTCTGCTGTCCGGCGCCGCGGACCCTCGTCAGGAAGGAATCGCGCTCGGTGTCTGAGCAGGAATCCGTCGCGGCGGCCCCGCGACCCCAGGGCCGCTACATTCCCGCCGTCGTGCACGGCGGAATCGCCTACAGCGCCGGGATGACACCACGCCGCGGCGGTGAACTGACCGTCACCGGCATCGTCGGAAGGGACGTGGACATTCCGGAGGCCCGGGAGGCCGCAGGGTTGGCGGCGAGAAATGCGATCGCCGCCATTTCCGCGGCCGTCGGCGGCACGGCGGCCATCTCCCGTTGCCTGCGCATGAGCGTCTTCATCGCGTGTACGCGGGACTTCCACGAGCTGTCCGCGGTGGCCGACGGAGCGTCCGACGCGCTGGTCGAGAGCCTGGGATCAGAGGCTCTGCCGGTGCGCAGTGCGATCGGCGTGTACGCCCTGCCGTCCGGTGCGCCCGTGGAGATTGAGCTCACAGTGGCCGTATCTCCGTAGACCCGGTACCGGGCACTCGGGTATAAATACATCTTGTGTCTATGTTGTATTCCGCCGCGGAGCAGGCCTACCGCGAGGTCAAGGAGCTCATCCTGTCGGGCGGTCTGCCCGGCGGTGAACTGATCAGCGAGGGCGAGATCGCCGGACGGATGGGCCTGAGCCGCACCCCCGTGCGCGAGGCCTTCCTCCGGCTCGAGGCCGAGGGTTGGATGCGGCTGTACCCGAAGCGCGGCGCCCTGATCGTGCCCGTCGCGGACGGCGAGGCGGAACACGTGGTCGACGCCCGGCAACTCGTCGAGACGCACAGCGTCCGGCTGCTCGCCGACCAGCCCCGCACCCGCGAACTGCTCGTTGCGCGCCTCCGCGAGAACCTCGTGGAGCAGCAGGAGATCGCGGAGCGAGGTGACGTCGCCGCGTTCAGCGCCGCGGACGCCGACTTCCATCGGATGATCGTCGAGGCCGGGGAGAACCCGCTGCTCGCAACGTTCTACTCCAGCATCCGTGAACGGCAGCGCCGGATGACGGCCCACTCGATCACCCGCGATCCGGGCCAACTGCCCCGGATCATCGCCGACCACGAGAACTTGACCGAGCTCGTCGAAGCGGGTGACGCCGCCGGGTTCGACGCCGCGGTGCTCGTCCACATGCGGCAGGTCCACGCACTCAATCCGAGAGGAGTCGCGCGATGACCGTCGTCCGGGACAACCCCGCGGACACTGCCGTCGAGCCGGTGTCGTCGCCGCGGCACTGGATGCTGGTGGCCGCGACGATGTTCGCGGTGGCGTGGGGCGGCAACGAATTCACCCCGCTGCTCGGGATGTACCGCACGGACCACGGCTTCTCGGCGGTGACCGTCGACCTGTTCCTGTTCGCGTACGTGCTGGGGATCGTCCCCGCACTGCTGCTCGGCGGGCCGTTGTCCGACCGCCTCGGGCGGCGTCCGATCCTGCTGCCCGCCCCCGTTCTGACGATCGTCGGGTCGATGCTGCTCGCGTTCGGCTCCGACTCGGCGGCCCTGCTGATCGTGGGACGCATCCTGTGCGGCGTCGCGCTCGGGCTCGGCATGGCCGTCGGCGGCAGCTGGGTGAAGGAACTGTCGACCGCGCCGTGGGATCCCGCCGCCACCGACGGCGCCGGCGCACGCCGGGCAGCGATGAGCCTGACCGGCGGATTCGGTCTCGGCGCGGGCGTCGCCGGTGTTCTCGCCCAGTGGGCGCCGCTGCCGAGCGTGCTGTCCTACGCCGTGCACGGCGCGATCGCCATCGCTGCTGCGGTCGCGCTGTGGCGGGCCCCCGAGACCCGCACGGCCCAGCCCGTGTCCGAACGAGTCTCCCTCGTCCGCGACCTCGCGATCCCGTCCGCCTCCCACAAGCGGTTTCTCTTCGTGATCGCGCCGCTCGCACCGTGGGTGTTCGGGACGGCGGCCGCCGCCTACGCGGTGCTGCCGTCGCTGATGTCCGGCCACACCGGTGGGCTGCCTCTCGCGTTCTCCGCGCTCATGTGCATGGTCGGCCTCGGGGCGGGCTTCGCCATCCAGGCACTCGGTCGCAAGATCGACACGCCCCGCAACGCGCGCGCCGTCGTGGTGTCGCTCGTCTTCGTCCTCGCCGGAATGGTCGCGGCCGTCGTCGCGGCGTCCGCGCTGACCGTTCCGCTCGCGCTCGTCGCCGCCGTCGTGCTCGGCTGCGGATACGGCATGGCCATGGTGTCGGGACTGCAGGAGATCCAGCGGATCGCGGGACCGGACGACCTCGCCGGACTCACCGCGGTCTTCTACTCGCTGACGTATCTGGGATTCGGGACGCCCGTCGTGATGGCATACCTGTCCGAGACGTTCCCGGCGGTGACGTATCCGAGAATGTTCGTCTTCGGCGCGGTCGCGGCCGCGGGATGCCTCGCGCTGGCACTCACCAAGTGGCGGTCGTACCTCCCGAACTCGGAGGTGACGGCAGATCACATCGGTGGCAGCGTCTTCTCCCCGAGCCAGGAATCCCACAGCCGGCGCAGTGGTTCGTCGGTGTAGTGGGTTGCCAGGTCGGTGAACTGCTCACTCGTGACCGTGGAGTGGCGATGGACCAGCGTCCACTGCCGCAGCAACGCGAAGAACTTGTCGTCGCCGAGCCGGCGTCGTAATGCGTGAAGTGTGAGAGCGCCGCGCTTGTAGACGCGGTCGTCGAACATCAACTGCGGTCCCGGATCGGCGATCACCAGATCCTGCGGTTTCCGGGCCAAGCCCTGATGCGCCTGGACTGCGAGTCGGTGCGCCGACGGCCCACCGGAGTTCTCCGACCAGATCCACTCCGCGTAACAGGCGAATCCCTCGTGCAACCAGATGTCCCGCCACTGGCCGAGCGTCAGGCTGTTGCCGAACCACTGGTGGGCGAGTTCGTGCGCCACCAGTCGTTCGGACCAGCGCCGCCCGGTGCAATGGTTGGCGCCGAAGATCGACAGCCCCTGCGCCTCGAGCGGGATCTCCAACTCGTCGTCGGTCACGACCACCGTGTAGTCGGCGAACGGGTAGGGGCCGAACAACCGGCCGAACACGTCCATCATCTGAGGCTGGCGGCCGAAGTCCACGTCGAACGACGCACGCAGTCGCGGCGGGTGGACGGCGAACATCGGAACACTCCCCGACGCGAAGCTGCGGCGTTCGTACGGTCCGATCTGGATGGTGGCCAGGTAACTCGGCATCGGCTCGGTCTGCTCGTAGACCCACGTCGTTTGACTGGCCCGGGTCTGCTTGCCGACCAGGGCCCCGTTGGCCACGGTGTAGTACGGCGAATCGGTGGTGATCGCGATGCGGTAACTAGCCTTCGAACTCGGATGGTCGTCGCAGGGAAACCAGGACGCCGCCCCGTTGGGCTGGCTCGCGACGAGCGCTCCTTCCGACAGTTCCTCCCAGCCGACCTCGCCCCACATGCTGCGGATCGGTTTCGGGGAACCCCCGTATTGAACGGTGAGCACCAGGGCGCCACCCGCCGGGATCTTCTGGGCGGGCGTGATGATCAGCTTGCCGTTCCGGTGCAGCCACTTCGTGTTGCGGGAACCGTTGGCCGCGACCTTCGTCACGTGCAGGTTGGACGCCAGGTCCAGGGCGAACCGGGACCGTGCCTCGGTGGTCACCGCGGTGATCGTGGCCTTTCCTGCCAAGCGGTTGCTGTGGACCTTGTACGCGAGTTCGAGGTCGTACCGCGACACCCGGTATCCGCGGTTGCCGTTCTGGGGGAGGTACGGATCGACCGGTTCGTCGATCCCCTTGCCGGGCTTCACGTGCCCGGCCACGGGGCGATCGGGTTGCCCTGCCACCGCGTGGACGGCGGCACCGTGTCGCCGCGCATGACGAGGGAGGCCGGACCGACCGTGGCGCCTTCGCCGATCCGGGCGGCGGGCAGCGCGACACAGTGCGGGCCGAGGGTGGCGCCGGCTCCGAGGATGACGGTGTCCATGGACATGATCCGATCATGGAACAGGTGAGTCTGCACGACGCACCCCCGTTCCACGGTCGCGCCGTCGCCCAGCGTCACGAGATCGGCCTCGGGGAGCCAGTAGGTTTCACACCACACACCCTTGCCGATGGTGGCGCCGAGGCCCCGCAACCACACGTTGAGTACGGCGGTGCCGGTGGCGGCGCGCGCGAACCAGGGCGCGGCGACGGTCTCCACGAAAGCGTCCGACACCTCGTTCCGCCACACGAACGAACTCCACAGCGGATGCTCGATCTTCCCGATCCGTCCCACCACCAGCCATTTCGCGATCACGGAGATCAGCCCGGCGACCGCACCCGCGACGAGGAGGACGATCCCGCTGGTGAGCGCCGCGAGCCAGAAACCGACGAGGTCGGTCATCACCTCCAGCGCGAACAACACGCCGAGGCCGATCCCGAACGTCACGATCACCGGAATGAGGCGGCACGTTTCGACGACGGCGCGAGCGACCTTGAGCCGGAACGGCGGACGGAACGTGCGGCTCGCGTCGGTGTCGCCGGGCGCACGGCGGAGGCGGACCGGGGGACTGCCCAGCCAGGAGGAACCGGATTTCGCCTTCGACGGAGTGGCCGAGAGCACCGCGACGAGTCCGTTCTTGGGAACCCGCCGACCGGGACCGGTCATCCCGGAGTTGCCGAGGAAGGCGCGCTTGCCGATCTTCGCGTGTTCGATGTGCATCCAGCCGCCGCCGAGTCCGTAGCTCGCGATCATCGTGTCGTCGGCGAGAAACGCGCCGTCGGCCACGGTGGTGAACTTCGGCAGCATGAGGACGGTCGACGCTTCCACGTTCTTGCCGATCCGGGCGCCGAGCAACCGCAGCCATCCCGGCGTCAGCAGGCTCGCGTACAGCGGGAACAGGAAGGTGCGGGCGGAGTCCATCAGTCGTTCGGTGGCCCACACCTGCCAGCCGATGCGACTGCGCACCGGGTGATACCCCTCATGCAGTCCGATGGACAGCAGCCGAACGGACACGACCGTCAGGACGGCGAACACGGCGAGGCTGACGAGCGTCGCGACGGGCAGGATCACCACGGACTGGAGTACTGCGGACCCGAGCGTGCCTGCGCTGCGGATCCACCACCCGATCACCACGATTCCGGCGACGAGCGCGAAGATCGGCAGCCCGGCGATGAGCATCGACGTCACACCGAACACGGGAACCCAGTACGACGCGCGCCGCGGCGTCTCCTCCGGCCACGGGTGGACGGCCTTGCCCACCTTGACCGCGGGCGAACCGGCCCAGTGCTGATTGGCCTTGACCCGTCCGAACACGGCGGAACCGGCCTCGACTTCGGCGTTACGCCCGATGGTGGCGCCGGGCAGCAGTGTCGACCGCGCGCCCACCGAGGCGCCGGGACCGATTTTGATCTCGCCGATGTGGACGACGTCGCCGTCGACCCAGTGCCCGGACAGATCGACCTCGGGTTCGACCGAGCAGCCTTCGCCGAGTTCGAGCATGCCGGTGACCGGTGGCAGCGTGTGCAGGTCCACACCCTTGCCGACCGTGGCGCCGAGCGCCCGCGCGTAGTAGAGCATCCACGGGGCGCCGGACAGGTTCGCGGCGCCGCTGGCCTCGGTGAGGCGCAGTGCCACCCACAGTCGCACGTGTTCGCTGCCCCCTCGGGGATACGTTCCCGGCTCGAGTCCGCGCAGCAGGATCCGTGAGCCGATCACCGAGATCGCCATCCGGCCGACCGGGCTGATGAACGCGAAGAAGGCGAGCAGAATCCACAACCACGACACCGTCGGCGCCCACGGCACGGCCGCGAACCACGAGAAGGCGTTGTTCGCGATCGCCAGCCACGTGACCCACTGCAGGCCGGTGAGGGTGGTGAGCGGAACGGTCGCCGCGATCTGCGCGAGCTGGCTTCGCCGCGGAGTCGGGGTGACCTCGCGGGGTTCGGCGGCGTCGATCGGCGCCAGCTCGTCGAGGTATTCGGCGAGTGAACCGAGCCGTGGATGGTCGTAGAGCTGGGCGACCGTCACCTCGGGGAACCGTTCGCGCAGCGCCGTGACCAGCTGGGCGGCGGACAGCGATCCGCCGCCGAGTTCGAAGAAGTCGTCGTCGGACCCCGTGATCTCGGCGCCGAGAATCGACGTCCACAACCCGGCGACCCACGCCTGCGTGCCCTCGAGACCCAATTTCTCCGCGGCGTCGTCGACACCCGGCGGAGGCCAGGGGAGTGCGTTGCGGTCGACCTTCCCCGACGTTCGGGTGGGGAGTTCGTCGACCAGCACCAGCCGCGGGACCAGCGCCGCGGGGAGTTGCCCGGTGAGCGCGGCGTGCGCCGCCTTGAGGTCGAAGTCGGGGTTGGTACTGGCCAGGTAGCCGACGAGGACCTGGTGACCGGCACCGGTCCTGCGTACGGCCGCGGCCGCGCCGCCGACGCCGGGAAGGTTCTGCAGGGCGTTGTCTACCTCGCCCAGTTCGATCCGCCTGCCACCGAGTTTCACCTGATCGTCCGCGCGACCCTGGAAGAGGAGTCCGCTGCGGTCCAGGCGGACGAGGTCGCCGCTGCGGTAGGCGCGATCCCAGCCGAGCGTCGGCATCGGGGCGTACTTCTCGGCGTCCTTCGCCGGGTCGAGGTACCGGGCCAGGCCGACACCGCCGATCACCAGTTCGCCCACCTCGCCCTCGGGCACGGGTTCCCCGGCCGCGTCGACCACTGCGAGATCCCAGCCGTCCAGCGGGAGGCCGATGCTGACCGGACTCTTGCCGTCCATCAGCGCGCCGCAGGCCACGACCGTCGCTTCGGTGGGCCCGTACGTGTTCCACACCTCGCGCCCGTCGACGGCGAGCCGCTCCGCCAGTTCGGGTGGGCAGGCCTCGCCGCCGAAGATCAGCAGTCGCACCGCCTCGAGCGCTTCGGCAGGCCACAGCGACGCCAGGGTCGGCACAGTCGAGACGATGCTGACGTCGCGTGCGACGAGCCACGGTCCGAGGTCCATACCGCTGCGTACCAGGGACCGGGGCGCGGGAACGAGGCAGGCACCGTGACGCCACGCGAGCCACATCTCCTCGCAGGACGCGTCGAACGCCACCGACAGTCCGGCCAGCACCCGGTCTCCGGGCCGGATCGGGTCTTCCTGCAGGAACATCCGGGCCTCGGCGTCCACGAAGGCCGCTGCGTTGCGATGGTTCACGGCCACGCCCTTGGGGGTGCCGGTGGACCCGGAGGTGAAGATGATCCAGGCGTCGTCGTCGACGGTCGGCGGACGGGCGCTCGGCGACTCTTCCCTCTCCGGGGCGGTGCCCGAGGAGATGCCCGTGCCGGTCACCACGCACCGCACCTGCGCCTCACCGAACACGAGTTCGGCGCGTTCCTCGGGGTCGTCCGCGTCGACCGGTACGTACGCGGCGCCGACGGCGAGCGTCGCCAGGATCGCGACATACAACGAGCAGGACCCCGAGGGCATGCGGATACCGACACGATCGCCGGCCCCGACGCCCGATTCGGCGAGGACCTCGGCGGTCTGCCGGATCTCCTCGAGCAGTTCGCGGTACGTCAGCGACGTCGTACCGTCGTCGACCGCCGGGGCTTCGGGGTTCGCCTCGGCAGTGGCGACCAGGATGTCGACGAGGGTGCGCGGCGCCGGCGCGAATTCGCGGCGGAGGAATTCCCGGGGTATACGGAGCGACAGGTCCGAATCCGTCGGCGACTGGAGAGACAATCCAGGATTCCTTCTCTGAGCGGTGGTGGTGCGTACGGCTCGTTATCTCACGATCAAGTGACCAGATGGTGAACAGTTGGTGGTGCGTAGGGCTTCTTCGACCATTCTTCACCCGCAGTTCGCATGTTTCGCGCCGCACATGTCGAAGTTCCTCCGACTTCTTCGTCGTCTGGTCAGAAGGAGCACCCGAGTTCCTTCTTTTCGAGGAAGGATGACCTCATGTACTACCTGGCATTGCTGGCGGACGAGAAGAACGCCACCGAATGGGCACCGGACAGTCCGGAGTTCGCGGTGGCCGTTGCGCGCCACGAGGCGTTCACGGAGAGTGCGGGCTCCGCGATCGTCGGAGGTGGTGCGCTGTATCCGAGCGCGGAGGCGGCGACCATCCGGAACGAGGACGGCCGCGCGCTGATCACGGACGGTCCGTTCGCGGAGACCGCGGAGGTGGTCGGCGGTTTCTACGTCCTCGAGGGACCGGACCTGGACGAGGTGCTCACTGTCGCGCGGCACATCCCCGAGGCGATCATCGAGTTGTGGCCGATGTTCGAGTGGATGCCCGTGACCGATCAGAAAGGTTGCTGGATGGCGCTGCTCCGCGAACCGGTGGCGGCGGCGGTGGCGCCGGGCACACCCCAGTGGGACGAGGGAATGGCCGAGCACGAGAAGTTCGGTCGGCTCGCCGGGGCCGCGGTGCGTGGCGGCGGAGCCCTCTATCCGCCGGACTCCGCGACGACGATCCGCGTTCGCGACGGGGAACTTCTGCTCACCGACGGCCCCTTCGCCGAGACAGCCGAGGTCGCGAACGGTCTGTACGTGCTGGCTGCCGACGACCGGGAGAGTGCGATCGCGTTGTCGGCGAAGATCCCGGTGACGCCGAAAGGCTGCATCGAACTCCGGCAGATCGTCGGCTACGCCGAGTAATGGACGGCGACACGCTGAGCCGCGTCTTCCGGGACGAGTCCGGTCGGGCGCTGGCCACCGTGGCACGGATGGTCGGCGACCTGTCCCTCGCGGAAGATGCGGTGCAGGACGCGTTCGCCGAGGCGATCCGCAGCTGGCCGGATTCGGGTCTGCCGCGGAACCCGGGAGCCTGGATCACGACCGTTGCCCGCAACCGGGCGCTGGACCGGTTGCGCCGGGAGTCGTTGCGCGGCGACAAGGAGCACGACGCGGCGCGGCTCGTTCCGCCTCCGGACCTGGAAGAGGTGTGGCCGGTGCGTGACGACCAGTTGCGGCTCATGTTCACGTGCTGCCACCCCGCGCTGTCCCCGGAGTCGCAGGTCGCGTTGACTCTCCGGCTGGTGGCCGGACTGCGGCCCGCGGAGATCGCCCGGTTGCTTCTCGCCCCGGAACCGACCGTGTCCCAGCGACTGACCCGCGCCAAGTCGAAGATCCGGACAGCCGGTATCCCGTTCCGGGTCCCGCCCGACCATCTGCTGCCCGAGCGCACCCCGCAGGTGCTCGCCTGCATCTACCTGGTGTTCACCGAGGGTTACTCGGCCACGGCCGGCGACACCGCGATCCGGGACGAACTCTGCGACGAGGCGCTGCGGCTCGGCAGGCTGCTGTGCGAGCTGATGCCGGACGAGGGGGAGGCGTGGGCGCTGATGGCGCTCATGCTGTTCCACGACAGCAGGCGCGCCCAGCGCACCGACGACGCCGGCGATCTCGTCTCCCTCGAGGACCAGGACCGTCGGCGATGGGACCGGACGAAGATCGCCGAAGGCGTCGTCTGCCTGCGGGCCGCGCGGCGCAGGGGAGGCGGACCCTACGGCGCGCAGGCCGCGATCGCGTCCGCCCACGCGACCGCACCGAACTGGGCGGCCACCGATTGGGACGCCGTCGTCGCCGGATACGACGAACTCGGCACGTACGGTGACTCGCCCGCAGTCCGCCTCAACCGCGCTGTCGCGGTGGGATTCCGAGACGGCCCCGACGCCGGTCTCGCAGAGTTGGACGCGCTCGCCGGCAACCCGAGGCTGGCGCGGACGCACACCCTGCACGCCACCCGTGCCGATCTGCTGCGCAGAGCAGGCCGGACCGCCGAGTCGACGGTGGAGTACCGCGCCGCGATCGGGCTGGCGGCGAACGAACCGACCCGCCGTTTCCTCGCGAGGAGGCTCGCGGAAGTGGACCCGGCGAACAGTGCCTCCTAGATCCGCCCGCGCGGCTGGTGCTGGGTGATGCAGTGGATGCCGCCGCCCCGGGCGAAGATCTGCCGCGCATCCACCGTGACGACGCGGCGGCCGGGGTAGACACTGGACAGGATGTCGCGGGCGAGGGAATCGTGGGGGTCGTCGAAGCCGCACGCGATGACGCCGCCGTTGACGACGAGATGGTTGATGTAGCTGTAGTCGACCCAGCCCTCGTCGTCGCGCAGGACCGTCGGGGCAGGCACCTCGACGATCGTCCACGGCGCACCGGACCGGTCGCGGCTGTCGGCCAGCACCTTCTGGATCTCGTCGGTGACCTCGTGATCGGGGTGGGATCGGTCGCGCTGGGAGTGCAGCAGAGCCACCCCGGGCGCAGGCAGCGCCGCGACGATGTCGACGTGTCCCCTGGTGCCGAACTTCTCGGAGTCCCGCGTCAGTCCGCGAGGAAGCCATACGACGTGCTCGGCGCCGATCGTGCGCGCGAGTTCGGCCTCGACGCCCGCCGCATCCAGTTCCGGGTTGCGCAACGGGTCGAGTTGCACGGTCTCGGTGACGAGTACGGTTCCGCGCCCGTCCACCTGAATTCCGCCACCCTCGTTGACCATCGACGACGGCACCGGCCGGGCCCCGGACCACGCCGTGACGGCCGCGCCGATCGACCGGTCGTGGTCCCAGCTTGCCCAGTCCTGCTGTCCCCAGCCGTTGAACGTCCAGTCCACGGCACCGAGGCGGTCCTCGTCGTCCAGGACGAACGTGGGACCGATGTCGCGCATCCAGGCGTCGTCGAGGGGAGCCTCGACCACGTCGACGTCCGAGGACAGGTACTGCCGCGCGGTGTTCCGGTCTGCCGGATCGACGACCATCGTGACCGGTTCGAATTCGGCGATCGTGTGGGCGACGGCCGTCCACGCGGTTCGCGCCTCGTGGGCGTCGGCTGCGGTTGCGGTCATCGACGCCCCGAGGGGCGGGAACGCCATCCACACCCGCTCCTGCGGTTCCGTCTCGCTGGGCATCCGCCAGGTCATGACCGGGTCTCCGCGGCGGCGACCGTCGTCGGAAGTCCGTAGGGGTGTTCGTGGTCGACGGCGTCCCTGAGCCGGGCGTACGTGTCGGGCCTGCGGGTGGTCAGGAACGGGAAGAGATCGAGCCAGTCCTTGCGCTGATCCAGGTCGAGATCGGCCAGCAGGACCGCCTCTTCGTCGCGGGGCGCGGACACCAGCACACGGCCGTACGGGTCGGAGATGAACGAGGAGCCGTAGAAGTCGATGCCGCCCTCGTTGCCGCAGCGGTTCGGGACGACCATGAATGTGCCACTGGCGATGCCGTTTCCGACGATCACGTGCTGCCAGATCGGTTGCGTGTCGAACGCGGGGAAGCTCGGTTCCGACCCGATCGCGGTGGGGTAGACCAGGATTTCCGCGCCGCCGAGCGAGTACATCCGGGACACCTCGGGGAACCACTCGTCCCAGCAGGTCGGTAGCCCGATGGCGGCGCCGCCCAGTTCGGCCGGCCGGTAGACGGGGTAGGCGTCGTCGGCGGGACCGCCGCGGAAGTAGGTGTCCTCGTAGTAGCCGGCGCTGACGGGGATGTGCAGCTTGCGTGTCCGGGAGAGCAGTTCCCCGGACGGGGCCACGAGGATGGCGGTGTTGAAACCGAGACCGTCCGGACCGTCGGCCTTCTCGTAGAGCGAGGCGTGGACGCAGACCTGGTGACGGGCAGCGGCGGCGGCCGCGAATTGGTAGGTGGGTCCGGACGTCAGGTCCTCGGCGTCGCGACCGGGTGTACCGGTTGCGCGGACGTCGGCCGGGTACTTCGACAGCGTGAGTTCCGGCAGGAACACCACCGCCGCGCCGAGTGCTGCCGCCGCGCCGATCGCGTCGGTCAACCCGGTGCGCAGTGCGTCTGCATCGGCCTGCCAGCGGTGCTGCACCAACCCGACCCGCAGCGGAGTGCGCGCGGATGCTGCGGAGCGTGCCGGGGAGGAGGGCGCCGGCAGTGCGGTGATCGTGCGAATGGTCATCGTTGTTCCTTCGGTCTGGATGGGGCGGGGGTCTCGGTGGTGCGGTGGGGGGACTCGGACATCACGACGTCGATCGCGCCGAGCAGGTGGGAGTGGGCGTCCTCGGTGGTGATCTCCTTGCAGAGCCACCGCCCGGACAGTCCCTCGACGAGGGCGGTCATCGTGACCGCGGTGCGCCGGGGGTCGAGCGAGGGGGAGATCTCGCCGGTGGCCTGCGCCTGCCCGATCGCGTCGGCGATCTCGGCGACCCAGGCCGCGGTGGTGCGGGCGAGCGGTTCCCGCAGTGCCTCCTCGTATACCGCGGCGGCGCGTAATTCGTTCCAGGCCAACGAGTTCTCCACCACCTCGGGGCGGTCCTGGATCTCCCCGAGGAGGGAGCGGGTGAGCCGGTCGCGGGCGGAGTCGCTCGATCCCTCCCCCTCGCTGCGGTAGGCGCGGGCGCGGTCGTTGATGTAGTTCAGGGCCGCTTCGAGGAGGCCGATGCGATCCTTGAAGTGGTAGTACAGGAGGCCCGGCGACACGCCGGCGACTTCCGCGACATCGTTGACCCGCAGTCCGCGGATGCCTCGTTGTGCGATGGCCGTGGCGCTGGCCTTCAGAATCGCATCTCGTCGCTCGCTCATCGGTGAATCTCCCTTCGGTTCGTGTCGTCCTAGGACGTCGGCGCCTCGACCGGGGCCACATGTTCGGGCCACAGTCGCAGCGCGACGAGGTAGCCGGCCACGGCGATGGCCGACGATCCGACAAGACTGACATCGACACCGTGCGCGAGGTCGGCAAGGGGGCCGGAGTACAGCGACGTGTCGACGGCGAGAACGCCGAACACCGATCCGGCTGCCCAGGGGACGACGGCGCGCAGATTCCAGCCGCGGGTGAACCAGTACCGCCCGCCCTTCCGGCCCAGGTTGAAGACCTGAAGATCGACGGGGTCGTACTCCCCGCGCCTCGCCACCAGGAAGCCGACCACGTTGATCGCCACCCACGGTGCCGCGAAACCGTTGAGCACCAGGGTCATCGCGGTGATGGAATCGACGGCGTCGACGACGAAAACACCGATGTAGAGCAGTGCCACGGCGAGCGCAGACGTGATCAGGGTGGTGTGGACGCGTCGCAACCGGGGGATCAGCGCCTCCAGGTCGAGCCCGCTGGCGTAGACGTTGAGGACGCCCTGGCCGAGGCCACCCGCGAGGGCGACGAGGACGATCGGCAGCACGTACCAGCCGGGTGCCTCCGCGACCAGGTCGGCGACGTACGAGTCGCTGAGCGTGGTGAACGTCGAGGCGGTGAACGACCCGAACGCCGCGGTCAGGAACAGTCCGAAGAAGATGCCGGCCATGGTGGCCGCGACGATCGAACGGTCGCTGAACCGCACCCGGGAGATCCGCCTGCTGTAGTCGCCCAGCGTGGGGGCGTACGACAGCGGGCCGCCGACGGCCAGGACCACGGCCAGGATCCAGGTGGGCCAGAACCCGCCGAGCAGATAGTCGCCGCCTCCGGCCCCGCCGTCGAAGCGCCCGCCGAACGCGAACACTCCGAGTAGGAGCAGGACCGCGACGACGGGCAGCACGAACTTCTGGAGCGCGACCACCGTGCCGTGACCGAACAGCGCGACGGCCACGATCTCGGCGGCGATGATGCCGTAACCGAGGGCGAGCATGCCGTTGTCGATCGGGGTGCCGAGCAGTCGGTGCGCGGCGGCGATCAGCGCATCACCCGAGGTCCAGACCGCGATCGCGGCATACGCGAGGGCGAACAGGAGGGTGAGGCCGGAGCCGATCATCCGCCCGCTGACTCCGAAGTGCGCACCACTCGACACGGTGTTGTTCGTGCCGGTGCGCGGGCCGAGGAGCGACAGCGGACCGATGAGGAGCGTGCCGAGTCCGATGCCGACGGCGCTGGCGGCGATCGCGCTGCCGAAGCCGAGACCGAACGTGATGGGGAGCCAGCCGAACACGATCACCGAGAACGCCAGATTGCCGCCGAAGAACACCGCGAGCATGTTGAGCGGTCGCGAATCACGCTCGGATTCGGGGATGTACTCCACGCCGATCGTTTCGACGTGCCCGAATCGGTCCTCGGGCGGGGAGGGAGCGGGGTCGTCGAGAGGCGTTGTCGGGTCGAGATTCGTGGACACTGCGGACCTCACTTCTGCGGCGGAGGTGACCGGCATCACGTCCTGTTGAGTACCGAACCTATTCCAAACTGAAAATTCAGTCAAGACCGTCGAGTGATGTCCACCACCTCGGGTGGTGAGGAGTTTGCGCTGCTACGGGCCCCGGACCAGATATATGTGTGACCCATTGTTTCATGTATCTCTCACCCATCGGAGTGCCCGTGACTACCGCCGAGTTCAGCCGCCGTCTCGCGAGCCCGCGCAGGCTCATCGCACCGGGAACGGCGTTCGGTCGACCCGGTGCCGAGGGCAAGCAGTGAGGTCGCCGCTCGTCCGGTGGCAGCTGATCGGCTTCGTCCTCGTGGCCCTGGCGGGACTCGTCTACGTCGGTGCCAACTACGTGCGCCTCGACAACCTCCTCGGGTTCGGCGAATACACCGTGAACCTCGAGTTGGAGACGTCGGGTGGCGTCTTCACCAACGCGGAAGTGACGTACCGCGGCGTGCCGGTGGGGCGCGTCGGAAACATGTACCTGACCGCGGACGGCGTCGTCGTCGAATTGAAGATCGAAAAGAATGCGCCCGACGTTCCCGCGTCCGCGAAAGCCGTTGTGGCGAACAGGTCGGCGATCGGCGAGCAGTACGTCGACCTCCGGCCCGACACCGACCGCGGGCCGTTCCTGGCGAACGGATCCCGCATCGCCGCGGCCGATGCCGAGACACCCGTACCCGTCGAAGAATTGCTTGCCAGCACGCAGGGATTGACGCAATCGGTGCCGATCGATGCGCTCCAGACGGTAGTGACGGAACTCGGTGCGGCATTCGACGGTAAGGGTCAGGACCTCCAGTCGCTGGCCGACTCGTTGTCCGGGCTGTCGGCGTCGGGCACCGAATCACTCGATCGCACGGTGGATTTGGTGCGCGACAGTCGGACTGTGCTGAACACGCAGTCCGAACAGTCCTCGGCGATCGAGAATTTCAGCGCGGACCTGGACTCGCTCGCGGATCGGCTGCGCACCAGCGATCCGGATGTGCGGCAGCTGATCGACAACGGAAACTCTGCGAGTGGGCAACTGGGACAGCTCGTCTCGGAGATCGGACCGGGAACCACCGCGAACCTCGCCACCCTGTCCGCCGCCGCGAAGGCGATCCGTCTGCAGGCCGCCGCCCTGCAGACGCTGTTCGTGTATCTGCCGGGGGTGGCGGCGGCGTCGTCGACCATCGCGCCCGACGACGGGACCGTCCACCTCGGCCTGGTGGCCGAGACGAACAACCCCCCGTCGTGCACCGTCGGTTACGAGGGCACCCAGGCGATCCTCGCCGAGATGAAGCGGAAGGACCCGAACTTCGACGACACGCAGCAGGACTTCCCACAGAACACCGCGGCGTCCTGTGACGCTCCGCAGGGCAGTCTCACCGGTGTCCGCAGTGCGAACCGGATCGTGTTCGGAGACCCCGCCACCGTGCAGCCGTGGGACTCCGAACCCAAGAAGGACCCGAAAAGACTGGACCTCAACCCGATTGCGAATCAGCTCGCCCCGCTCCTCGGGGTGACACCCCACTGACGCGAGATCTGGGGCCGGATACCGGGCCCTTGCGGGTTTCGGGTTGACAACGGCGCGCCGATCCTGCAATCTTCGAAACAGGTCACGAGTACCAGCGTCAAGCCCCGGCTAGCTGGTCGGCAACCCTCCACCGCGGCGGGGTGCTCCGGGTGACGACCAGGCTGAGGTTCACACCGAACCCGGCAAGCGCGGACTCCGAGAGGGCACCGACCCTGCGACGAGTCCCTGACTACGAGGGATGTCGTGATGACTGCTGTATTGACCGCTGACGTGTGTGTTGCCCCGCTGGCCCAGGTTTCGGGCTCCGACCTGCGGGTTCCGCTGGTTCAGGGTGGCGACTGCGCCTACGTCAACTTCGACTACGCGGCCAGTGCGCCGGCGTTGGCGCAGGTGACCGACCGCATCGGGGCCCTGCTGCCCACCTATTCGAGCGTGCACCGCGGCGCCGGCTACGCGTCGCGGATCTCGACCGACTGCTACGAGAAGGCCCGCGACTCGGTTGCCCGGTTCGTCGGTGCGGACGACGACCAGGTGGTGGTGTTCACCCGGAACACGACCGACTCGCTGAATCTGCTCGCCGGCTGCGTCCCCGGCAGCACCGTCGTCCTCGACATCGAGCACCACGCGAATCTGCTGCCCTGGAAGAACTCTCGCGTCGTGAGGGCGGCGGACACGCTGGCCGAGACCGTGCGGCTCCTCGTCGCCGAACTGTGCTCCAAGCCCACCGCACTGCTCGCGGTGACCGGTGCGTCCAACGTCACCGGTGAGGTGCTGCCGATCGCAGTCCTCGCCGACGTGGCACATCGTTGCGGCGCACGGATTCTCGTCGATGCCGCGCAACTCGCACCGCATCGCCGCATCGACCTCGCAGAGTGCGGTGTCGACTACCTCGCGTTCTCCGGGCACAAGCTGTACGCCCCCTTCGGCGCCGGAGTGCTGGTGGGCCGCCGGGACTGGCTCGACGCCGCCGATCCCTACCTCGCGGGCGGCGGAGCGGTACGAAACGTGACCGTCGAATCCACCCAGTGGGCGCCCGCCCCTGCCCGGCACGAGGCCGGCAGCCCCAACGTGCTCGGTGCGGCAGCCCTCGCCGCCGCGTGCGACGCGCTGTCCGAGCTGGACTTCGGAGCCGTGGCCGAACACGAGTCGGCCCTCACCGCCCGGCTCCTGGACGGACTCGGCTCCGTCGACGGCCTGGAGTTCCTGCGCCTGTGGTCGGATGCCCCCGACACGGTCGGGATCGTGACGTTCACGATCGACGGCTTCGAGCCGGGGGAGATCGCCGCCTACCTGTCCGCCGAACACGGCATCGGGGTTCGTGACGGACGCTTCTGCGCCCATCCGCTGCTCGGGCGCCTCGGCCGGCCTGACGGTGCCGTCCGGGTGAGTGTCGGGCTCGGCAGCTGCTCCGAAAACGTGGACCGGCTGGTCGAGGCCGTGCACGCCCTGGTGGCGGGATGCCGAAACTGGGCCTACGCCAAGGAGAGCGGCCAGTGGAATCCGGTGCCGGAGACCCGTTTTTCGCGGGACGCGCTAGTATGAGCGCATGGCATCGCAGGCTGGGAGCACAATGATTGCTCACTGGTGCCGTCGGCATGTCGATCTGTGCCGAACCGCCTCGGGTATGTGTTCGAGCTGACCGTTCTTCCAGCTCCGTTTCATTCACACGTCATTCCCGAGGAACCCCAATGTCTCGAGACAATGCCTTCGTTTCCCGTCCCCTTCGCGTCGCCGTCGAGCTGACCGGATCGGGCCACCACCCGGCGGCCGAGGGCGCCGCCGGCACCCGCCCGATCAACGGTGCCGACTACTGGGTGGACCTGACCGCCGCCTCGACGGATCAGCTCGACCTCACGTCGTTCCCGCCGAACGTCGTCCGGATCCGGGCCTCCGATCTGCGTGAGGCGCAGCAGGAACGCGCACGGATCCGCGCCGAAATCGTCGCGGACGGCCGTGACCCCGACAGCGTCACCGTGCTGGTGGACCTCGAGGTGCTCATCGCCGCCGAGGCCCGTGCCGCGCGCAAGGAGCTGGCGCTCCTCGACAGTGCGCTGGAGACCCCGCGTGTGCCAGTGTCCTTGCAGTACATCGGAACTCCGGCCGGGCTCGCCGGGCTCATCGCCGACATCCAGGCGGCCGGTGTCGCCGACGGAGTGACGCTGCTGCCGCTGTCGCTGCCCAGGGTTCTGGAACAACTCGTCGACGGCACCCTTCCGTGGCTGGAGGAGCGAGGCCTCGTCACCTCGGCCGACGCCGTCGACGAAGCGCTGCGCCGCTTCGACCTGCCCAGCCGCGAGCGGGTGCTGGCCTCCTGAGCCGGTCAGTTGCCGTTCTTCGCTGAACCCAGCGGAGTGGGCCGGTAGTACCTGCCCTCGTGGTAGAGCAGGGGCGCGGACGCAGAATCGTCGTCCGCGTCGGCATGGACGCGAGTGACGAGGCCGATCACGAGGGTGTGATCGCCGACGGGAATCAACTGGTCCACGACGACTCGCAACCAGCTGGGAGTTCCGTGGAGGACCGGTTCGTTGGTGTCGAGCCGCGCCCAGAGCGACTCGTCGGAGAACCGCTGGTCGGCGCTGCGCGAGAACCGCTGGGCCAGGTGCTGCTGGTGCTCCCCGAGAAGGTGGATCACCAGCGAATCCGCTGAGTGCAGCGCCTCGATGCTCGACGAGGTGTTCGCGATGTTGAACGACACCAGCGGCGGATCCAGGGACACGGACGAAAACGAGGATGCGGTGAAGCCGACGGGGCCGGATCCCGCGTCGAGGGTCACGATGGTGACGCCCGCCGGGTGACGACGCAAGGCTGCGCGGTAGTCGTCCGCGCTGATTCCGGGCGCGGGTGCGGGGTCGCGGGGGAGACGCGAACCATCGACGGTATCGGCGTTCTCGGCTCTGTCGGACACATCATTCTCCGGGTCGGCCCGTGTGGGTCACTCGCGTTCACGAGATGTGCCGTCAACTATAGGGGCGCGGCCGGCCGGGGATTCAGTCGACGTCGATCGCCAGGCCGGCGGTGATCCGCACCAACTCCGAGAACGACGTGCGGAAGACGGTGTCCGGGTGCCCGGCGGCCGCCCACAGTTCCGCGTACTCCGACAAGGCGTTGTCGACGTAGGTCGGGAGATTCGTGGGATGGCCGAGCGGGGCGATACCGCCGATCGGCTGGCCGGTGGCGATCCGCACCATGTCGAGAGGCGCCTGGGTCAGATTTCCCTGCAGACGTTTGCCGGTGTTCGCCAGATCCACCTCGTGCGCCCCCGACACGAGGAGCAGGATCGGGTCGTCGTCGAGGAGGAACACCAGCGACTTGGTGATGGACCCGATATCGACCCCCAGGGACTCCGCTGCCTCGGCCGCGGAGTGGGTGGAGTCGGGCTGGGTCACGATCACCCCATGGTGCCCTCGCGCGATCAGAGTCTCGGCGACATGCGCGGCGTGGGGGTGCAGGGGCGTCGGCATGAACCAAGAGTAGGTCCATTCCTCCGGAACGACATCAAGAAGCGTCGTCCGACACGACATCGGAACGGGGCGTAGTCGATTCCGCCTTCCGGAGACCTCGCGCGGTGAACCCGAAGAGCAGTCCGAGACCGATCACGGAGTACAGCGCGAGCGCGAGAGCCGGCTGCCCCAGCCCCACGCCGTCGAAGTACACGATGCTGCGGATTCCCTCGGTACCGGCGCCGGGGGTGATCCAGCGTCCGATGGCCGAGTAGAAGGCGGGGATGACGTGGGAACCGAACGCCCCGCCGGCGCTGGGATTGCCCAGAATCACGAAGACGGCGATCGCGAGGGGCACCGCCAGGACGCCGACCGCGGCGCGCAGTCCGAGGGTGAACAGGGCGGTGCCGAAGACGACACCGGTGCCGAGAAGCCACAGCGGGAACCAGTGGCCGGCGAACGTGCCGAGCACATGAGTGGTGATCAGGGCGCCGAGGGCACCCGAGACCACGGCGTAACCGAAGAGGACTGCGGTGTGCGCGGCGGCCTGACGCAGGGTCCGCGGCGCGCCGATGAAGAGCCCGATCGCTGCCGCGAGGAGATAGCCGCCGACCACCCACCCGACCGCCAGGTAGAAACCGGACAGTCCGCGGTTGTCGTGCACGCCGACGGGAATCTCGTCGCGGACGGTGAACTGGCGACCCTGACTGTTCTCCACCTGGGCGAACACCGATTCGAGCGCGCTGGAGATGGAGCTGCCACCGGCGCTCGCCGTGATCAGAGTGTCGGGCCCGGCCGAATTCACGACGAACGCGCCCTGGATCTCGCGCTCGTGGAGGAGTCGCCGGGCTTCCGCGGTATCCGAGACGACACGTGCCCGGAGCGGGCCGCCGTCGATCGCATCGAGCCGGTCGGCGACCTGCTGGTCCGTACCGGCAGGCACTCCCTCCGACGCGACGACGGCGATCTCGATGTCACGCGGGGTGGGCTGATGGAACGCGGCCACGTAGCTGAGGATGAAGCCGAGCTGAAGGAGGAGGACCCCGAAGACCAGCGCGACCATCACCTTGGGTGCGCCGTATCGGGACACCGGACTGTCGTGGTGCGCGGGGGTGCGGCTGGTGGTGTCGCTGTCGGTCATGGTCATCGGACGTCCTCGATCCTTGTCGATACCGCGGGTATTGAATACCCTAGGTATCGTGACTGACGATCGTCAACCGGACAGTCGTCACACCGAATGGACGCCGGCGACGCGTCCCGGTCGTGACGTCGTGCGTCAACGCCTCCTCGACGCCGCGGCGGAGGAATTCGCAGAACGTGGTTTCAGCGCGGCCAGGCTCGCCGAAGTCGCGCGCAGGGCCGGGTTCACCAAGGGTGCGGTCTACTCGAACTTCGAATCGAAGCAGGACCTGTTCGCCGAACTCTTCGCGGCGCGCTCACTAGAACTCGCGGGACGGGTGCTCTCCGAGATCGCCGGAATGAACCCGTCGGACGCCGCGGGCAGAGGCGGCGAGGCCATCGCGTCGTGGATGGTGCGCGAGCCGGGATGGTCGCTGCTGGTACTCGAGTTCGGCGTGCTCGCCGCCCGGGACCCGCAGATCGCGCAGGCCTACCTGCGGGAGCGGCGGCAGTTGCGGGGCAAGCTCGTCGAATTGATCGGTGAGCGGGCGCGGGAGTGGGGGGTGGACGACGCCTTCGACGTCCGCACCACCGCCATCTCGCTGATGGCCCTCATCTCGGGACTGGTCCTCGAGCACTCCGTCGATCCGGAGGAAGTGGATCAGCCGACGATGGGAGCGGCCGTCACTGCGCTGTTCGCCGGGGCCGTCGCCCGCGCCGGGGCCTGAACGCCGTCGAGGAACTCGTCGATGTGCGCCCAGGTCGAGTCCTTGGCCTTCGGTCCCGCGACGAGACCCAGGTGGCTGCCTGGCGCGGACTCGAACCGCACCGACGGAGAACCGGTGAACACGTCCGTCGCCGCACGCACCGACGCGATCGGGGCGATGACGTCCTCGGTGCCTCCGATTGCGAGAACCGGCACCGCGAGATCGGCCAGCGTGATCGCGCCGTTCCGGGTCTCGAAACTCCCCGCGGCGAGCGCGTTCCCGAGGATCAGCTGGGTGCAGACCTGGCGGAAGAACCGGGCCGGATAACCCGGCATGTCGGCCATGAACCGGTCGATGGACTCCATGCGCGCGAGCGTCTCGGTGTCGTGCAGGTTCCTGGCGATGAACCACGGCTTGGTGAGCTCGCGCTGAAGCGCGGTGAAGCGGTAGCTCGCCTGGACCAGCGGAGCGGGCAGGCCGCCCATCGCCCGCGTCGCGGTGGTGAGGGGGCGATCGCCGGTGAACCGGCCGACGATTCGCAGCGGCGCGATCATGGTCACCGACTCGTAGTCGATCGGTGTGCCGATCGCCGTCACCGAGCCGATCGGCAGATAGTTCCGGCCCGCGGCGGTCAGCAGTGACATCGTTCCCCCGAGACTCCAGCCGATCAGGTCGACGGGTGCGCCGTCGTGGAGCCGGGACACCCGGTCGACGGCCGCCGGGATGAAGTCGTCGATCCAGTCCTCGAACCCGAGGCCGCGGTCGGAGTAGCCCATCGAGCCGTAGTCGACGAGATACACCGCTTTGCCCGAACCGACCAGGTGCGCGGCCAGGCTCTGGCCCGGCCGGAGGTCGAAGCAGTGCGCGGGCGCCGCGAGCGGGGGCACGAGAAGGACGGGCTGGCCACCGTCGGTCCCGTTGGTGTCGAACCGGGACAGGTCCTGATGGGGCGCCTCGTGGATGCGCGTCGACGGGGTTCGCTGGACCGGCGCGATTCCGCCGCCGAAGGACAGTCGCCAGGCGTTGCGGGTCAGCGTGTTCAGCGTCGGGTTCCAGACGATGTCGAGCACGGATTTCCTCTCGTGGCGGCGCAGATCCTTAGGGTATCTGTGACGTCAACATACAGGTAATCTCGCGGTCGCCCGTCAGCGGGAGGCGAGCAGAACCCGCAGCACTGTCGCCGGGCGCAGGAGTGTCCCAGGACGGTCGAGAAGATGCGTCACCCGGAGGAACGCGGACCCGACCGCCGGGTCGACGGACGCCGCCCGATCGAGCCGGGACGTGTACGCATTGACCAACCGGACCCGCGTCGACCGCCGTCCGGGCACGGCCGGAATCCGGAGATCGTTGTCGACGGTGAGCGTCCACGCGGCATCGATACACCGGTTCGCCCCGCGGAGGAACCGGCGAGCGAGATGCGTCCTTCCCGATCGCAGGCAGTCCCGCAGGATCGTCGCCTCCACCGCGGCGACGCTCATGCCCTGGCCGTAGATGGGGTTGAACGAGCAGATCGCGTCCGCGAACGGCAGATAGTTCGACGGCAGATCGTCCGCAGAATAGTGCCGGCGGACGGTCGTCGGGATCCGGTAGCGCACGCCGTCGTCCACCGGTTCGGCCGTGCGCAGCGCGTCGTACATGTCCGGGGCGGGGAACGACTTCACGAAGTCGAGGAACCCGCCCGGGTCCAGCGGCGGCACATCGTCCCTGTACCCGGCAAGGGTGACGATCCAGGTGCCGTCCTCCTGAACACCCATGAATCCGCTGCGTGGATGCGTCGGTCCCGGTGCCATCCCGATGCCGGAATCCCCGTCCAGGTGTGGTGGGTCGAGCCGGAAGTGCCTCGTCGCGTACGTGACGTCGACGGCCACCTGCGACTCGGACGGGGGCGCGAACCCCAGCTCCCCGAGCCGGGCGACGCTCTGTGAACTCCGGCCGGACGAGTCCACGACGAGATCGGCCGGGGCGACCTCCGGCGGGACGCCGCCCCGGTGCTGCACGGTCACGCCGGTCACTCTCGCGCTCTCGGCGGTGAGACCCGTGACGTCGGATCGGTCCAGGATCCGCACGTTCGGCAAGGCCCGCACCCGCCGGCGCACCTGCCACTCGACGAGCGCCCGGCTCGCGAGAATCCCGGGAACCCCGCTGGTCTCGCGTGCCATTCGGTGCCCATCGACGATCCATCGGATGTCGCCGAGTGCGTCACCCCCGGTGGCGCCGAGGGCGAGGAGTTCGGCCACGAAACCCGGCATGAGGTCCTCCATCGCGGACTGCCCGCCGGCGAGAAGGGCGTGCACGTGCCGGGCCTGCGGCACGCACCGGCGTGGGGTGGCCGTCTCGGGCAGGACGTCGCGCTCGAGGACGACGACGGTCCGGTAGGCATCGGCGAGAGCGGCCGCTGCCAGGAGTCCTCCCATTCCGGCACCGACGACTACCGCATTGCCGTTCGGGGCCGTCCGGTGAGTCATCGAGCTGTCCGTTCGCACGACGGTGCAGAGACCTCCAGGGTATTTCGCCTGGCCTCCGCGAGCGGTGGTTACTCTTGAGTAATGACCGAACAGAAGACCTGGAATGCGTTCACCGTCGAGCGCAAGGATCACGTCGCGCAGGTGACGCTCATCGGACCCGGAAAAGGCAACGCGATGGGCCCGGATTTCTGGAGCGAGCTCCCCGAGATCTTCGGTGAACTCGACTCGGATCCGGACGTGCGCGCCGTGGTGATCGCCGGCTCGGGCAAGAACTTCTCCTTCGGTCTGGATCTGCCCGCCATGAGCGGCAGCTTCGGCTCCGTCCTCGCGGACAAGGCGCAGGCCGGGCCTCGTACCGCGTTCCACGACATGATCAAGCGGATGCAGTCGGGCATCAACGCGGTCGCCGACTGCCGCAAGCCGGTGATCGCGGCCATCCAGGGCTGGTGCATCGGCGGCGGCGTCGACCTGACCTCCGCGTGCGACGTCCGCTACGCCAGTGCCGACGCGAAGTTCAGCATCCGTGAGGTCAAGGTCGCGATCGTGGCCGACATGGGCAGCTTCGCGCGACTGCCTGCGATCATCGGCGACGGCCATCTGCGGGAACTCGCCCTGACCGGCAAGGACATCGACTCCGGGCGCGCCGAGAAGATCGGTCTCGTCAACGACGTCTACGCGGACGCCGACGCCGTCCTCGCCGCCGCGCACGAGACCGCCGCCGAGATCGCCGCGAATCCGCCGCTCGTCGTGCACGGCATCAAGGACGTCCTCGACCACTCCCGCGCGGCCGCCGTCGACGACAGCCTGCGCTACGTCGCCGCGTGGAATGCCGCGTTCCTGCCGTCGCAGGACCTGACCGAGGCGATCACGGCCGTCTTCGAGAAGCGCACGCCCGAATTCAAGGGCGAGTAGTCCGAGCGCTGCGACGCCTATCCGCAGGTAAAGCCCAGTCCAACAGTTGCCCGAATCCTCGCTGCGCTCTCATACTTGCCGACTACAAGTAAACGACCAGTGCAGCGAGGACACAGTGGCAAATTCGGTCGAAATGCCGGTGGCATACACCCACCGGCAGATCCTGGCTGTACTCAGCGGGTTGATGCTCGGCATGTTCCTCGCCGCGCTCGACCAGACGATCGTGGCCACGGCGATCCGCACCATCGCCGACGACCTCGACGGGTACTCGCTGCAGGCGTGGGCTACCACCGCGTACCTCGTCACCGCCACACTGGCGACGCCGCTCTACGGCAAGCTGTCCGACATCTACGGCCGCAAGCCGTTCTTCATGTTCGCGATCTCGGTGTTCGTGATCGGGTCGGTGCTGTGCACGTTCTCGACGTCGATGTACGTCCTCGCCGCGTTCCGCGCAATCCAGGGACTCGGCGCGGGCGGCCTGTTCTCGTTGGCGCTCACCATCATCGGCGACATCGTCTCCCCCCGCGAGCGGGCCAAGTACCAGGGGTACTTCCTCGCGGTGTTCGGGACGTCCAGCGTTCTCGGTCCCGTCCTCGGTGGCGTGTTCGCGGGGCAGGACGTGATCCTCGGAATCGACGGCTGGCGTTGGGTTTTCCTCGTCAACGTGCCGGTCGGGCTGGTCGCGCTCACGGTCGTCTCCCGGGTTCTGCATCTACCGAAACGCCCGAGCGGAGATCGGCGGATCGACTGGTGGGGCGCCCTCGCTCTCGCGATCGGTGTGGTGCCGTTGCTGGTGGTCGCCGAACAGGGTCACAGCTGGGGATGGGACAGCCCGAAGTCGTTGGCGTGCTACATCATCGGCGTGATCGGGGTGCTCGCCTTCATCCTGGTGGAACTGGCGATGAAGGACGCCGCACTCATCCCGATGCGGTTCTTCCGCAACAGCACGTTCGCGCTCGGCGTCGTGATCAGTCTCGTCGTCGGTGCCGTCATGTTCGGCGGCATCACCCTCCTGCCCCAGTACCTGCAAGTGGTGAAGGGCTCGAGTCCCACCCTCGCCGGGTTCCAGATCCTGCCGATGGTCCTCGGGCTGATGGCCGGATCGGTGGTCAGCGGTCAGATGATCTCGCGCACCGGGCACTACCGGTACTTCCCCATCCTGGGGACCGCCCTCATCGTGATCGGCGCATTCCTGCTGCACACCGTGGCCGCCGACACGCCCATGCCCGTCGTCATGGCGTTCATGCTCATCCTCGGGCTCGGACTCGGAAATCTGATGCAGCCGCTGACCCTCGCCATCCAGAATGCGCTGCCCCCGCAGGACATGGGCGTGTCGACCGGAGCGGCCACGTTCTTCCGGCAGATCGGCGGAACCGCCGGCGTCGCGATCTTCCTGTCGATCCTTTTCTCCCGCCTCACCCCGGCCATCGGTGAACGCGTCACGGCGGCGGCCGGCACACCCGAGTTCCGTCGAGCCGTGGTGGCCGCAGCCCAGAGCAACGACCCCGCCGAAGCCGCCATGGGCCAAGGCATGCTCAGCCCCGACCACGCCGGGGTCAGCGGGGTCCTCACCGACAGTTCGGTGATCGGCACACTCGACGACGTCCTGGCCCTGCCGTTCAAGGAAGGATTCGCCGACGCGATCGGATCCGTCTTCCTCACCGTGTCGATGCTCGCCGTCGTCGCCTTCGTCCTCACCGTGCTCTGGAAGGAGGTCCCGCTCCGCAGCGAGTCCGGACTCCAGGCCGCGGCGCGGGGAGAAGCGGAGGCCTGACACGACAACGGCGCCCTCCCCGCGGGGATGGACGCCGTTACCCTGAACGTCGGGAGGCTCAGTGCCTGATGATTCGCCGCCGGCTCAGTGCCAGATGATTCGCCGCCGGCTCAGTACCAGATGATTCGCCGCCGGCTCAGTGCCCGCCGTTGTCCTTCAGACGCTTCAACGAAGCCTCGACCTCGGCCTTCGCCTCGGCCAGCCCGACCCAGTCGGCGGCCTCGACGTGCTTGCCCGGCTCCAGGTCCTTGTAGTGGACGAAGAAGTGCTTGATGGCGTCCAGCTCGAACTGCGGGACGTCGCCGATGTCCTGGATGTGGTCCCAGCGCGGGTCGCCGGCGGGAACGCACAGCACCTTGTCGTCGCCGCCGGCCTCGTCGACCATCTTGAACATGCCGACGGGACGTGCCTCGACGATGACGCCGGGGAACACGGACTCGGGGAGCAGGACCAGCGCGTCCAGCGGGTCGCCGTCCTCGCCGAGGGTGTTCTCGATGAAGCCGTAGTCGGCCGGGTAGCCGAACGCGGTGTAGAGGTAGCGGTCCAGCTTCACGCGACCGGTCACGTGGTCGACCTCGTACTTGTTTCGCTGACCCTTGGGGATCTCGATGGTGACGTCGAACTCCACGCCGATTCCTCGCTGTCGTGTCGATGATGATTCGGGGAGAGGATATCGGGTCGAGGATAAGGTTGGTTGTCTGACCACCCACGAATCACAGTGAAGACGGAGGCGCGTTGCCGGGCCAGGGAAAGAAGAAGATGGGCTCGTTGGCGGGACGCCACCGTCGGAACATGCGAATTCTGTTCGCGTCGGTCGTCGTCGTGGTGCTCGCGATGGCGGCTGTTCTGGTGGTCGCGGTGACTGCGCACAACGCGTCGGCGGGCCGCGGTGAGCTGACGATCGCCCCCGAACCGGCGCCGATCACCGCGGCCCCGCAGGTCACGCCGGTCCCGGACGACGCACCCATGCCGACGGCGCAGGGAATCGCCGCGGCGGTCGGTCCGGCCGCCGCCAACCCCGATCTGGGCAAGTTCAGCGGAACCGTGGCCGACGCGGTCACCGGTCAGGTGCTGTGGAGCGTCAACCCGCAGACCCCGATGACCCCGGCGTCGACCACCAAGGTCCTCACCGCGGGATCCGCGCTGCTGGCGCTACCGTCCGACCGTCGCGTGACGACGAAGGTGGTGCAGGGGGCGGCTCTCGGCGAGATCGTCCTCGTCGCGGGTGGTGATCCCACTCTCACCGCGAAGCCGGTCGGGGAGAACGGCTACTACCCGGGTGCCGCACACATCTCGCAACTGGTCGATCAGATTCGGAACGCGGGCATCCAGGCGACGAGCATCGTCGTCGACACCAGCATCTACTCGGGCGACACCATGGCGCAGGGGTGGTTCCCGACCGACGTCGGCGCCGGATTCATCACCCCCACCGAACCGATCATGATCGACGGCGGACGGGCCGATCCGCTGGTCGACGAGTCGCCGCGTAGTTCGACGCCCGCCCTGGACGCCGGGCGAACGCTCGCCGGTGCGCTCGGCGTCGACCCGTCGGCGGTCACGTCGGGCGTCGCGGCGCCCGGTGCGGCCACCGTCGCGAGTGTGCAGTCGGCGCCGCTGCGCGACCGTTTGCAGCAGATGATGGAACACTCGGACAATGTGCTTGCCGAAGCGATCGGGCGGGAGGTTGCCATGAATGCCGGCGCAGAAGCATCGTTCACGGGCGCCGTGGCGACCATCGGTCAGACACTGTCCGCCGCCGGATTCGAGCTGTCGGGGCTCACACTGCACGACGCGAGCGGATTGTCCGTCGACGACCGCATCGCGCCGCAACTGCTCGACCAGGTCCTCACGGCCGCCGCGGGGGACGGCAAGCCCGCTCTGCGGCCGATGCTCGACTACCTGCCCGTGGCCGGCGCCACGGGCAGCCTGTCGGACCGGTACGCGTCCGGGAACCGCACCGGTGCCGGATGGGTGCGGGCGAAGACCGGCACCCTGTCCACGGCCAGCGCCCTGGCCGGGTACGTGGTGGATCAGAACGGGCGGGTGCTCACATTCGCGCTGATGTCCAACGACCGTCCGCCGGAGGTCAGTCGTCCCGCCCTCGACGCGCTGGCGGCCGCGCTCCGCACGTGCGGGTGCCAGTAATGGCCGCCGAGGGAAATGCGTTCCGCGGTGCCGTCGACTGGAACCTTGCGGCCAGGACGGGGGTGAAACTGGCGCGCAGCGGGCCCGCGACGTCGCGTTATACGGCCGAAACCGTGGTCGCGGAACTGGCCGACGCGTCGATGCGCGCCGAACTGCCCGTCCGGGAAGTGACGGGCCTCGCCGACGGACTGCCGGTGCCGACCGCGCAGATCCTCGACCGGGCCGGCTGGATCCACGCCGCCGCGCACTCGATGTCGCAACTCACGGGCGGCGACGCCGCACCCGGACTGCTGCTCGGCAAACCGGCCGGCATCCAGGCCGGGGCGATGCTCGCGTACCTGTCGTCGGCGATCCTCGGCCAGTACGACCCGTTCACCGGTGACAACGGAACCCTGCTGCTGGTGGCGCCCAACGTGGTGTCCGTCGAGCGGACGCTGCGGGTGCGGCCCAGCGACTTCCGGCTGTGGGTGTGCCTGCACGAGGTGACGCACCGCGTGCAGTTCTCGTCTTCGCCGTGGCTCACCGGGTACATGCAGCAGTCGGTGGAGACACTCGGATCCGCAGACGACGAGTCCGTCACCGACATGGTCGGCCGGTTGTCCTCCGCGCTGCGCGACCGCGGGCGCACCGAGCCGGACGAGTCGGGCGCACCGGGCGGCATCGTCGGACTGCTGCGCGCGACCCAGGCCGAGCCGCAGCGTGAGGCACTCGACCGCCTGCTGGTGCTCGGCACCCTCCTCGAGGGGCATGCGGACCACGTGATGGACGCGGTCGGCCCCGCGGTCGTGCCGTCGGTGGCCGCCATCCGGGCCGCGTTCGACCAGCGGCGCCGCCGCAAGAGCAACCCGGTGCAACGCCTCATCCGGGCGCTGCTCGGGATGGACGCCAAAATGGCGCAGTACGTGCGCGGTAAGGCGTTCGTCGACGCCGTCGTGGACAAGGTCGGGATGGACCGGTTCAACGTCGTGTGGACCGGCCCCGACACCCTGCCCCGGCTCGCGGAGATCGACCGGCCCGACGCCTGGGTGTCCCGGGTTCTGGGCTGATTCGAGAAGGGCTGAGCCGGGCGATGCTGCTTCCCGAGGAGCCGGCGATCCTCGAGGTTCGTCACGCCGTGCGGCGCTGGATCGCCGGGCACGCCCCGGACGGTGACGTCGCGGTCGGACTGTCGGGGGGCGCCGACTCGCTGGCGCTGACGGCGGCCGCTGTGGCCGAGGCGCGTTCGGTCCGTGCCCTGGTCGTCGATCACCGGCTGCAGCCGGGGTCGGCCGACGTGGCCGAGGAGGCGTCAGCGCGTGCGCGTGCCCTCGGCTGCACGTCCGCCGAGGTGCTCCCCGTCGACGTGACGGGGTCCGGCGGGCTCGAGGCGGCCGCCCGGCAGGCCCGGTACCGCGCGCTCGACGCCGCGCGCGGAACCCGTCCGGTGCTGCTGGGCCACACCCTCGACGACCAGGCCGAGACGGTGTTGCTGGGCCTGTCGCGCGGTTCCGGTGGCCGGTCCATCTGGGGGATGAGCGCCTACGACAGCCCGTGGGGGCGACCGCTGCTGGACGTGCGACGCGCGGTGACCCGGCAGGCCTGCGCGGAACTCGGCCTCGCCCCGCACGAGGATCCGCACAACTCGTCGCCCGACTTCGTGCGGGTGCGGTTGCGCACCGAGGTGCTGCCGCTGCTCGAGGACGTCCTGGGCGGCGGTGTGGCCGGGGCCCTGGCCCGCACGGGGGAGCACCTGCGGGAGGAGGGCGCCGTGCTCGACGCGGCGGCCGCCGACATCGCGGCGAAAGTCCTGGTGGACGGGGAGATCGACGCGGAACTCCTCGCGTCGTCGGCTCCACCCGTGCGCCGGCGGGTACTGCGCAGCTGGCTTCTCTCAGCGGGTGCGCGCGGGCTCGGAGACACCCAGTTACGGGCCGTGGACGACCTCGTCGCGCGGTGGCGCGGGCAGGGACAGGTGGCGATCGGGGGCGGAACACCGGACGCGAGGTTGGTGGTCCGCCGACGACGTGGCAGGCTGAACGTCGGATTGGACGACCAACGAAGGGTTTGATCGCGTGTACGAAGGCGACATCGCATCGGTACTGATCTCCGAGGACGAGATTCGTCGACGGACCGTCGAACTGGCCGAGGAAATCGCCAAGCGCTACCCGGTGGGCGCCCCGGAAGGGGATTTGCTCCTGGTGGGTGTCCTCAAGGGCGCCATCTTCTTCATGACCGACTTCGCGCGGGCCCTCCCCATCCCCACCCAGATGGAGTTCATGGCCGTCAGCTCCTACGGCTCCTCCACGTCGTCCTCCGGCGTCGTGCGGATCCTCAAGGACCTCGACAAGGACATCGCCGGCCGCCACGTGCTGATAGTCGAGGACATTATCGACTCCGGTCTCACGCTGTCCTGGCTGATGCGCAACCTGTCGACGCGTAACCCGGCGTCGCTCGAGGTCGTCACGCTGCTGCGCAAGCCCGACGCCATCAAGGTCGACATCAACGTCGCCAACGTCGGCTTCGACATTCCCAACGAATTCGTCGTCGGCTACGGCCTCGACTACGCCGAGCGCTACCGCGACCTGCCCTACATCGGAACGCTCGAGCCGTCCGTCTACGGCGGCTGAGCTCGACAGTCACCGGACGGGGTCATGGGACACGGCGAGCTCCAGTGCCCGCAGGTCCTGCTCCAACTGCCGGAACAGCCAGTACACGCCGACGAACGCGAAGATGCCGCCGACGCACAGGATGCGGACCGCGATGATCACCAAGGTGATCTCGTCGGGTGACAGGAACGTCACTCCGGCCACACCGGCCAGCGGAACCGACGCCGCGACGGCCAGGTACAGCGTGCTCCGGCGGTCGAGACCCCGAAGCTTGTGCGCGTCGGCGCTGCTGGCGATGTCCTGCGGCAGCAGGGTGGGGTAGATGCAGCGCACCGCGAAGAACGCGACCACGAAGAACGGGTACGCCACCGACACGGCACCGCACACGATGAGTGACGCGATGAAGTGCACGTACGCCCCCGGCGGCACGTTCCCCGCCGCGAGCTGCAGGGAAATCGGATAGGCGATGCCCGCGATGACCCACAACCCGAACACCACGAGCACGACCCGGTCGCCGAGCAGCAACGTGTCGGTGCGGGCCCGGGCCAGCGTCTGGCGGTCGTACGACTTCCCCTTACGCAGACCCCGCGGCACGAGCAGCGGGTATCGGCACCAGTAGAGCAGCATGATCGCGCCCAACGGGAACGCGATCGAATTGATCACCAACTGGATTCCCTCGAACGAGTGCTGGGCCTCCGGCGTCAGGTTGCTGATGATCAGCATCTTGTTGTGGTGGTAGTTGTAGGCACCGGCGAGAGCATTCGGCACCGCGATGCCGAACACCAGAATCGGAAGCGCGAAGCGCCGCAGCCGCATGCGCCAACTGTTCGGCGGCGGATCGACGAGGTCGCGGGCCCGGGGATTGAGGCACAGGTCGAACTGCTGGGCCAGTTCGGCACCCGACGACCACCGGTCCTCAGGCTTCGGAGCCAAGCATGTCAGGAGCACCCGTCGCAGCGACGGGGGACAGTCGTGGGGCAACTGGTCGAGAAATTCCGGGTCGATGTCGCGGCTGCGACGGTCCATCATCGCTTCGAGTGCCACGAGCGACTCGCTCGAGACTTCCTCGTCCTCGAACGGGCGCCGCCCGCACATCAGCTCCCACAGCATCACGCCCAGCGCGAAGATGTCGCTCCGGGTGTCGAGGTCCGCTGCCGTCCCCGGCATTTCGCGGTGGCACGCCTCGAGTTGTTCGGGGGACATGTAGGCCAGAGACCCACCGAAGTAGGCGAGCGGGGATGCCCCGGTGACGCTGTCGCTGAAACTGATGTTGAAATCCGCCAGCTTCGGCACACCCTCCGCCGTCAGCAGGATGTTGGCAGGCTTGATGTCGCGGTGCAGGACGCCGCGCTTGCCGGCGTAGTCCAGGGCGTCGGCCAGTCGACGCCCCAACCATGCGATCGTCTCCGGCCAGGTGAGCGATGCGATCTCGTCCCGCACGCTGGAGTCGGTGGGCCTGATCTCGCCCTTCTCCCGCATCTCCTCGTCGACCACATCCAGCAGAAGGCTGCCCGTGCGGTCCCGTTCCGGCGTGACGCGGACGCGGCGCAGCACCCGCAGCAGGGTGCCGCCCGGCAGGTACTGCATGTAGAGCAGGCGCAGCTGGCGGTCCTCGAGCAACCGCTGGTCGAACACGCGGACGATGTAGTTGTGGTCGAGTTTTGCGAGGGTCTGCGGCTCGTTCCCCTTGTCGTGCGAGATCTTCACCGCGACGAGTCGCTGCATCGACCGCTGGCGTGCCAGAAACACCCGGCCGAACGCGCCGCTGCCCAGACTCATCAGCAGATCGAAATCGTCGACCTGCTGCCCGACCTCCACGTCGTCGAGAGCCGCGTTGCTCGGCGGCGTCGTGATGAGCGTGTCTGGTTGCCGGGCAGTCACCGTCGGACCGGCCTCCGCGGTCCGGTCGGCGTCAGCGGTCTGTTCGGCGGGCGCCGTTCGTTCGGCCGCGGCGGTCTGTTCGGCTGCGGCGGTTTGTTCGGCGGGCGCGGTGTGCTCGGAGGTCATCGTCCGTGCGGACACGGTTTGCTCAGCAACGACCGTCGACGGGCCGGCCGCGACCGTCGCTTCGCTGCTCTCGTGTTCGGAGTTCGTGACTCCGACGGTCCGTTCGGCAGAGTCCGATCCAGCGGCCGATCCGTCTCTGCCCGACCCGTTTCCTCTGGTCATTGCACATCGAGGGTTCTACTGGGCGGGTTCTCTGGGCACATCGAGGTTGTCTGGAGCGGTGTGAAGAGTCCCATCCAGGGACAAGCGAATGGTAACCCCGCAGACCTACCGTATCCAGCACGAATACTCGAAATGACTGCTTCCCTTCACCATATACTCGGGTGATGGGGGAGTCCCCGTTCACCTCAGCCGTCGTCGTCGCCGAGCAGGTTCGCTCGGGCGTCTCGAGCCCGATGGAGCACGTCGAGGCCGCGCTCGCCGCCATCGAAGAGCGTGATCCGAAGATCCAGGCCTTCGTCACCGTCCTTGCCGAACAGGCCCGAGCCGACGCGCTCGCCCTCTCCCACCGACCGGATCTGTCCACACTTCCGCTGGCAGGAGTGCCCGTCGCGATCAAGGACGTCATCCCCGTGGCCGGACTGCCGATGCGTGAGGGATCGGGCGCGACCAGCGCCGAACCGAAGGTTTCCGACCACCCGGTCGTCGCGCGACTGCGGGCGGCGGGAGCGGTGGTGGTGGGCCTGACGACCCTCCCCGAACTCGCGGTGTGGGGAACCACCGACGCTCCCGGCCACATCACCCGCAACCCGTGGAATCCGTCCCGGACCTGCGGGGGCTCGTCCGGGGGAGCGGCCGCCGCCGTCGCCGCGGGGATGGTGCCCCTGGCTCACGGGACCGACGGTCTGGGTTCGATCCGCATCCCCTCCGCGAACTGCGGGGTGTTCGGCATCAAACCGGGCAGGGGTGTCGTGCCGTCCGAACTCGGGGCCACCTCCTGGTTCGGCATGGCCGAGAACGGACCCATCGCCACGACCGTCGACGACGCCGCCCTCATGCTGTCCGTGCTCGCCGACCGTCCCGAACTCGCGCGGATCGGCGCATCGGAGCCACTGCGCATCGCCGTGGCGGCAGGGTCGCCGACATTCCTGGCCACGGTGGACCCGCAGTGGCGGGACGCGGCGGTGCGCGCGGGAACGGAACTAACCGGTTCGGGACACGACGTCGAGCCTGCGACGTTGCCGTACCCGGTCAACCTGCTCCCCGTGCTCGCCCGCTGGACCGCCGGAACGGCCGCCGACGCGAGAGGACTCGATCGGCGGCAACTTCAGCCGCGGACCCGGCGGCACGTCGCGCTGGGCCGAGCGCTGGGCCGGTTCGTCCGTCCGGAGCAGGTGAGCAGGCTCGAAGAGTCGCTGCGCGAATTCTTCGAGAACTACGACGTGGTGATCACGCCCGCTCTCGCGCAGCCGCCGCTCGCTGCGACGACGTGGAGCGAGCGGTCGTGGCTGTCGAACATCGTGGCCAACGTACGGTACGCCCCGCTCAGCGCGCTGTGGAATCTCGTCGGCTGGCCGGCGGCGAGTGTCCCCGTCGGCACGCACTCTCATTCGGGCACCCCGCTGGCCGTGCAGATCGCGGCGCCGCCCGGTGGCGAGGCCAGAATCCTGGCCCTGGCCGCTCACATCGAGCGGGTGGGCGGCGGCTGGCCGAGGGTCGCACCCGCACGGTGAACTGGCCCACATCGAGACTCGGATCGAGTCCGAGGGAACCGATGCGCCACCGCGTGCGTTGAAGGAAAAGAGACCGCTTCAACGGCGGTTGGCTGCTACCTGGAGTCGCCGGGGTGCCTTCGCGGTAACCTGGTTTGTCCGGTTGGCAGCCGGAAGGCGCACCCGGAAGACCCGCACTCTCGAAAGGACCGGCCATCTCGGCCGACCTGTATGAACCGTAAGACTGTGTTTCGAAACCTGGCGATCGTTGCCGGCATCCTGCTGGTGATCTATGCCTTCAGCTACTTCGGCAACGACACGCGCGGATTCAAGGGTGTCGACACCTCCGTGGCGATCGCGCAGCTCGACGCGAACAACGTCGACAAGGCGCAGATCGACGACCGGGAGCAGCAGGTGCGCCTGTGGCTGAAGGCCGGCAACGACGCGACCGACGGCAAGACCGAGATCCTCGCGAAGTATCCGGCGGCGGCGTCCGAGCAGATCTTCAACGAGATCTCCGACAAGGGCCTGGCCAGCTATAACACCACGGTCACGCAGGAGAGCTGGCTCACGTCCATCCTGCTGTTCGTCCTGCCGATGGTGATCCTGCTGGGCATCTTCTTCTTCGTGATGAGTCGCATGCAGGGTGGCGGTCGCGGCGGCGTCATGGGCTTCGGCAAATCGAAGGCCAAGCAGCTCAACAAGGACATGCCGAAGACCACGTTCGCCGACGTCGCGGGCGCGGACGAGGCGGTCGAAGAGCTGTACGAGATCAAGGACTTCCTGCAGAACCCGATGCGCTACCAGTCGCTGGGAGCGAAGATCCCGCGCGGTGTGCTGCTCTACGGGCCGCCCGGAACCGGTAAGACCCTGCTCGCCCGCGCGGTGGCAGGCGAGGCCGGCGTCCCATTCTTCACGATCTCCGGTTCCGACTTCGTCGAGATGTTCGTCGGTGTGGGCGCGTCCCGCGTGCGCGACATGTTCGACCAGGCCAAGCAGAACAGCCCCTGCATCATCTTCGTCGACGAGATCGACGCCGTCGGACGCCAGCGTGGTGCCGGCCTCGGTGGCGGTCACGACGAGCGTGAGCAGACCCTCAACCAGTTGCTGGTCGAGATGGACGGTTTCGGTGACCGGACCGGCGTCATCCTCATCGCCGCCACCAACCGCCCTGACATCCTGGACCCGGCGCTGCTGCGTCCGGGCCGCTTCGACCGGCAGATCCCGGTCGGCGCCCCCGACCTCGCCGGTCGTCGCGCCATCCTGAAGGTTCACTCGCAGGGCAAGCCGATCGATCAGCACGCCGACCTCGAGGGCCTGGCCAAGCGCACCGTCGGAATGTCGGGTGCCGATCTGGCCAATGTCATCAACGAGGCCGCGCTGCTCACGGCCCGCGAGAACGGCACCGTCATCACGGAGGCCGCGCTCGAGGAGTCGGTCGACCGTGTCGTGGGTGGTCCGCGCCGCAAGAGCCGCATCATCAGCGAGCACGAGAAGAAGATCACCGCGTACCACGAGGGCGGGCACACGCTCGCCGCGTGGGCGATGCCCGACATCGAGCCCGTCTACAAGGTCACCATCCTCGCCCGCGGCCGCACCGGCGGTCACGCGATGACGGTGCCCGAGGACGACAAGGGGCTGATGACGCGGTCCGAGATGATCGCCCGGCTCGTCATGGCGATGGGTGGCCGCGCGGCCGAGGAGCTCGTGTTCCACGAGCCGACCACCGGTGCGTCCTCCGACATCGACATGGCGACGAAGATCGCCCGGTCGATGGTCACCGAGTACGGCATGAGCGCCAGGCTGGGTGCGGTGCGGTACGGCCAGGAGGGCGGCGACCCGTTCCTGGGCCGCTCGATGGGTCAGCAGTCCGACTACTCCCACGAGGTCGCGCGCGAGATCGACGAAGAGGTCCGCAACCTCATCGAGGCCGCGCACACCGAGGCGTGGGCCATCCTCAACGAATACCGGGACGTGCTGGACATCCTGGCCACCGAGCTCCTCGAGCGTGAGACCCTCACCCGCAAGGACCTCGAGAAGATCTTCCACAGTGTGGAGAAGCGCCCCCGGATCACGGCGTTCAACGACTTCGGCCACCGGACCCCGTCCGACAAGCCGCCGGTCAAGACGCCGCGGGAACTCGCGGTCGAGCGCGGCGAGCCGTGGCCCCAGCAGCCCGAACCGGTGTTCGCGCAGCAGCAGTCGCAGCAGGCTCCGCCGCAGCAGCAGTACCCGCAGCCGGCGCCCGCCAACGGCTACTCGCAGCCGGCGCCGACCCGGCCGCAGGGTGGGATGACGCAGCCGCGTCCGGATTACGGCGCACCCGCCGGATGGTCTGCTCCGGGCTGGCCGCCGCGCGATCCGGGCAACCAGAATCCGGAGGGTCAGTACCCCGGTAACCAGGGTCCGGGGAACCAGTGGAACCCGCCGCACGAGCAGCGCGGTACCGGGGACGACGACGCGCAGACGAGGGCCTGGAAAGGACCGGACGGATCGAACTGATCCGCCCGACACTAGGCTTGTTGCTTCGGGACGATCGGTCCCGGTACTGGAGGAGTTTCGGTTGTCGGTGAATCATCTCGGTAGTGAGCCCGTGGCACTCGAGACAGGCCGGGTGTTCGATCAGCCGCGTGCCGAGGCGGCGGTGCGCGAACTGCTGATCGCGATCGGTGAAGACCCGGATCGTCCCGGACTCCGGGATACGCCCTCCCGCGTGGCGCGGTCGTACCGCGAGGTCTTCGCGGGCCTCTACACCGACCCGGACACCGTGTTGAACACGACGTTCGACGAGGGGCACCAGGAGTTGGTGCTGGTGCGCGACATCCCGCTGTACTCCACCTGTGAGCATCATCTCGTGTCGTTCCACGGTGTCGCCCACGTCGGGTACATCCCCGGCAAGACGGGCAAGGTGACGGGGCTGTCGAAGCTGGCCCGCGTCGTCGACCTGTATGCCAAGCGTCCGCAGGTCCAGGAGCGTCTGACCAGCCAGATCGCCGATGCGGTGATGCGCAAGCTGGATCCGCGTGGCGCCATCGTGGTCATCGAGGCCGAGCACCTGTGCATGGCGATGCGGGGTATCCGCAAGCCCGGTGCGAGTACCACCACCTCAGCGGTGCGTGGGCTGCTCCAGTCCAGCGCGGCCTCACGTTCCGAGGCTCTGGACCTTATTCTGCGGAAGTGACCGTGATCGAGCTGCCCTCGCCAGGCCGAACCGTGGTGATGGGTGTCCTGAACGTCACCACCGATTCCTTTTCCGACGGTGGACGCTTCCTCGATCGGGACGCGGCGCTGCAGCGCGGTCTCGACCTGAAGCGTCTCGGCGTCGACATCGTCGACGTCGGCGGCGAGTCCACCCGGCCGGGCGCGGCGCGGGTCGATCCCGACGTCGAGGCCGGGCGGGTCGCGCCGGTGATCGCTGACCTGGTGGCCGAGGGCATCTGCGTCAGTGTCGACACGATGCGGGCGTCCGTCGCGGAGGCCGCGATCGAGGCGGGCGCGTCGATCATCAACGACGTCGCCGGCGGTCGTGCGGATGCGGCGATGGCCTCGGTCGTCGCGGACGCGGGGGTCCCGTGGATCCTGATGCACTGGCGTTCGGCGAGCGATTACGTGCACCGCGGCACCGCGGCCCATTACGAAGACGTGGTCCGTGAGGTCCGGGACGAACTGATGACGCAGGTGGATCTGGCCGTGAAGGCGGGGGTGGACACTGCTTCGCTCGTGCTGGATCCGGGTCTCGGTTTCGCGAAGAACGCCGACCACAACTGGGCGCTGCTGAAGGCGCTGCCCGAGTTCAACGAGCTGGGTTTTCCCGTCCTGATCGGTGCTTCCCGCAAACGGTTCCTGGGTTCGCTGCTCGCCGACGCGGACGGTGAACCCCGACCACCGGCGGGCCGGGAGACCGCGACCGCGGTCGTGTCGGCGCTCGCCGCGACGCACGGCGCGTGGGGAGTGCGCGTGCACGACGCGCAGGCTTCCCTCGACGCCATCGCGGTGGCCGAGGCCTGGGCAAAGGGTGCAGCCGGACGTGAATGATCGAATCGAGTTGCGCGGCTTGAAGGTTCGTGGCAACCACGGTGTCTTCGAACACGAGAAGCGGGACGGTCAGGACTTCTTCGTCGACATCACCGTCTGGATCGACCTGGCTGCCGCGGCCGCGTCGGACGACCTCGCCGACACCCTGGACTACGGCGGGCTGGCCGAGCGCGCGGCCGCGATCGTCGCCGGGCCGTCGCGGGACCTCATCGAGACCGTGGCCGCGGAGATCGCGGACGGGGTGATGGCCGACCCTCGCGTCCGGAGCACCGAGGTGGTGTTGCACAAGCCGTCCGCGCCGATCCCGCTGACCTTCGCGGACGTGGCGGTGGTTGCGCACAGGTCGAGGCCATGAGCCGCGCGGTGTTGTCGATCGGGTCGAACGTCGGCGACAGCCTCGCCCATCTGCAGTCCGTCGTCGACGGGCTGGGTGATTCGGTCGTGGCCGTCTCCGCGGTGTATTCGACGGCGCCGTGGGGCGGCGTCGAGCAGCAGGACTTCCTCAATGCGGTCCTCGTGGTGGACGACTCCGCACTCGACGGCTACGGCTGGCTGCGGCGCGGGCAGGAACTCGAGACCGCCGCCGACCGGGTGCGCACCGAGCGGTGGGGTCCGCGCACGCTCGACGTCGACGTCGTCACCTGCGGCGACGTCCGCAGCGACGACCCCGATCTGATCCTGCCGCACCCGCGTGCACACGAACGCGCCTTCGTCCTGATTCCGTGGCTCGATGTCGACCCCGACGCCGTGCTACCCGTCGACGGGGCGAGCACCCGGGTGGACGCGCTGCTGGCGCTGCTGGACGAGGACGAACGGGCCGGTGTGCACCGGACGGAACTGGTTCTGAATCGGCGGTCGCGATGAAACCGGAACCGACGGGCACGATGAAACCCACCCGCATCTGGGATCTGCTGTTCCTGGCCGCACTCGCCGTCGCCGCCACCTGGATTCTGGTCCGCGTGTTCTACGGATCGTTTCCGCCCATTCCCGTGTACGCAGGGGCGTCGCTGTACCCGGTCGCGCTGATCGAGGTCGTTCTCGCGTTCATGGTGCGATCCCGGGTCCGCAATCATCAGGTGGGCGACGGCCCCCGTCAGCTGCACCCGATCACCGCCGCCAGAGTGGCTGCGCTGGCCAAGGCATCCGCGCTCGTCGGTGCCGCGACGGCCGGTGTGTGGGGCGGCTTCCTGCTGTACCTGCTTCCGCAGCGTTCCGTGCTCCGGGCCGCAGTCTCGGACAGTCCCGGAGCGTGGGTGGGTCTCGTCGCCGCATTGGCGCTCGTCGGCGCCGCGCTGTGGCTGGAACACTGCTGCCGCACCCCCGACGACCCCTCCGACGAGCCGGCACATTAGGGCATGAAAGATCGCCGCAGGTCCGATGGATGCGCGGCGCACCCTTGTGGGCCAAGTACCCTGGCACCATGACGAATCCTGGTCGCCTCAAGTCTGCGCGCCGCAACAAGCGCAGCGCGAGCCAGATGATCGTTGCGGGGTTGCTGGCCCTCGCGGTGATCGCGTCCCTGTTCCTGATCTTCAGCGACAGCGTCCAACTCCTGAGAGTGGGCCTGGTGGCAGCACTCTGGGCTGCCACGGTCGGCGCCATCGCCATGACGAAGTACCGGCGCGAGTCGGCGCTCGACAAGGCGAAGGTCAACGATCTGCAGACCGTCTACGAGTTGCAGCTCGAGCGGGAGATCTCGGCGCGGCGCGAATACGAACTCACCGTGGAGAAGCGGGTACGCAGCGAGGTGCGCGCCGACGCCGAGGAACTCGCCGCGCTGCGTGCCGAGCTCTCCTCGCTCCGCAAGAATCTCGAGGCCCTGTTCGACGGCGCGATGCCGACCGAACGGATCGCGCTGCGTGCGGATTCGACGCGCGTGCAGGAACTCGCCGGCGGCTCGTACAGCAGCTATCAGCCTGCCGCGTCCGGCCTGTACATCCCGGGTGCGGGTCACGCCGCCGGGGCCGGGCATCAGAGCGGTGCGGCCCAGCAGGCGCAACCGCTCGCGAATCCGGACGACGATCCGGTCACCGCCGAGACGTCGATCGTGGAGCCCGTCGACGCCGGCCGTGCCGAACCCGAGATCGAGGTCGAGCCGGAACCGGAGCCCGTCGCCGAGGTGGTGCCCGAACGCGCGCCGAAGCCCGAACCCGAGATCGAGGTCGAGGTCGAGCCCGAGCTGGAACCGGAACCCGAGGGGCGCCGGGGACGCCGACGGGCGTCCGAGGACGAAGAACCGTCCGGCGCGCACTCGAACGGGCTGTCCGTCGCCGAGATCATGGCCAACATGCAGTCGGCGTCGGGGTCCGGCCAGGGCTCCGGCGGCCGGCGGCGCCGCGCCGAATAGGGCCGGACGCGCCCGGGACAACCCGCACGGTGTGAGGCATATATCACTCCGCCGGCGCATGGCGGGGTGAGCTCGACCCGGGCTATCCTCGCCTGGAACGTCTGGTACCCGCCGAGCGGGACTGGAACGAACGAGAGGACGAAGGTGACCTCTTTCGGGATCACTAATGGCCCTGCGCCTGCGCGATTGACGGTAGGAATCGTCTCCGCCGGCCGGGTCGGTACAGCTATCGGTGCCGCGTTGGAGCGGGCAGGTCACGTGGTCGTCGCCTGCTCGGCTGTCTCCGACACGTCACGTCACCGGGCACGCACCCGGCTCCCCGAGACCGAGGTCCTGCCGGTGGCGGAGGTCGCGGCCCGCTCCGAACTGCTCATTCTCGCCGTCCCCGACGCCGAACTGCCGTCACTGATCGCGGGGCTGGCCTCCACCCGCGCGGTGCCGAACCGCGCCATCGTGGCCCACACGTCCGGCGCGAACGGCATCGGGATCCTCGATCCCCTCACCGAGCAGGGCATCGTGCCGCTCGCGATCCACCCGGCAATGACGTTCACCGGGCACGACGAGGACACCGTGCGTCTCGCATCGGCGTGTTTCGGCGTCACCGCCGCCGACGACATCGGCTACGCGATCGGGCAGTCGCTGGTCCTCGAGATCGGCGGGGAACCCGTCCGGGTCCGCGAGGACATGCGGCCGCTGTACCACGCCGCTCTCGCCCACGGCAGCAATCATCTCGTGACGCTCGTCGTCGACGCCGTTGCCGCTCTGCGGGTCGCGCTCGAAGGCCAGGAACTGCTCGGTCAGGAACTGATCGGCGACGAGCCCAACGGTCTAGCCGAACGTGTTCTCCAGCCGCTGCTCTCGGCGGCACTCGACAACGCCCTGCGGCGCGGGCCAGCCGCGCTCACCGGACCCGTCGCGCGGGGCGACTCCGAGGCGGTGGCCACCCACCTGCGGGTTCTCGAGGAAGTCGATCCGCAGATCGCGGCCGGCTACCGCGCCCTCTCGCTGAGGTCGGCGCAACGCGCCGGCGCGTCAACCGAACTGCTCGACATCCTGGAAGACCGGAGGTGAGTTCCGTGAGCGATCTGCAAGGCGGATACAAGCGCGGCGAACTGACCGTGCACCACGACCCGCAGATTCTGACGCGGGTCTCGAAGGCGCTGCGCGGTGTCGGCCGTCAGGTCGCGCTCGTGCCGACGATGGGTGCCCTGCACACGGGCCACCTGGAGCTGGTCCGTCAGGCCAAGCTCACCGGCGCGGTGGTGATCGTCTCGATCTTCGTCAACCCGTTGCAGTTCGGTGCGGGCGAGGACCTCGACGCCTACCCGCGCACCCTGGACGCCGACCTCGACCTGCTACGTGAGGCCGGAGTCGAGCTGGCGTTCATTCCCACCGCGGCCACCATGTACCCGGCGGGCCCGCGGACGACGATCCATCCCGGACCGCTCGGCGCCGAACTCGAGGGCGCGTCCAGGCCGACGCACTTCGCCGGCATGCTGACCGTGGTCGCCAAGCTGCTGCAGATCGCCGCGCCGCACGTCGCGTACTTCGGTGAGAAGGACTACCAGCAGCTGACGCTGATCCGGCAGATGGTGACCGACCTGAACTTCGACGTCCGGATCTTCGGTGTGCCCACCGTCCGTGAGCACGACGGACTCGCGCTGTCCTCGCGGAACCGCTACCTCGACGAGGCGCAGCGGAACGCGGCGACATCGCTGTCCGCGGCACTGATCGCGGGGGCGCACGCCGCCGCCGGCGGCGCCGAGGCGATCCTGGCCACCGCGCGCGAGGTGCTGGCGTCGACGCCGGAGGTCGACGTCGACTACCTCGAAGTGCGGGGCGTCGATCTCGGCCCCGCCCCCGAGCGGGGCGACGGCCGGCTGCTCGTCGCCGCCCGGGTCGGGACCACCCGCTTGATCGACAACGTCGGTGTCGCCGTCGGCACCGGATTCCTGGAACGTGACACCGAGGCGTCGGACGCGTCGGCGACAGACGAACTTCTTTCCCGCTAGAAGAGTAAGGACCGGAACATGTTTCGCACAATGATGAAGTCGAAGATCCATCGCGCCACCGTCACGCACGCCGACCTGCACTACGTGGGTTCAGTGACGGTCGACCAGGATCTGATGGACGCCGCCGACCTTCTCGAGGGCGAGCAGGTGTGCATCGTCGACATCGACAACGGCGCGCGGCTCGAGACATACGTCATCGCCGGCGAGCGGGGGAGCGGCGTCATCGGAATCAACGGCGCGGCTGCGCATCTCGTCAAGCCCGGCGACCTCGTCATCCTCATCGCCTACGGCGTCATGAACGAGCAGGAGGTGCGCGACTACGAGCCGCGTGTCGTGTTCGTCGACGCCGCCAACAAGCCGGTCGAACTCGGCGCCGACCCGGCCCACGCTCCGGAGGGCTCCGGTCTGATCACCCCGCGCATGCTGTCGACGCTCGACGCCGAGCGCGAATCCAGCCTGGTGTAATCCATGCTCCTCACCGTCGACGTCCGGAACACCAACATTGTTCTCGGACTGTTCACCGGTACCGGTGAACACTCGAAGTTGGTGCAGGACTGGCGGATGCGCACCGACGCGAGGATGACGGCCGATGAGCTGGCCCTCATCTTCCGGGGTCTTCTGGGCAGGCACACCGATCAGATCACCGGTGTGTCCGCGTTGTCGACGGTGCCGTCGGTGCTGCGGGAGATCCGCGTGATGCTCACGCGGTACTGGGGACACGTGCCGCACGTGCTGGTGGAACCCGGGGTGCGAACCGGTGTTCCGCTGCTCGTCGACAACCCCAAGGAGGTGGGCGCAGACCGGATCGTGAACAGTCTTGCGGCGCATCACCTCTACGACGCACCGTGCATCGTCGTCGACTTCGGGACGTCCACGTGCGTCGACGTCGTGTCCGCGAAGGGCGAGTTCCTCGGTGGCGCGATCGCGCCCGGCCTCGAAATCTCGTCCGACGCTCTCGCGTCGCAGTCGGCGGCGTTGCGCAAGGTCGAACTGGTGCGGCCCCGATCCGTCGTCGGCAAGAACACCGTCGAGTGCATGCAGTCGGGTGCGGTGTTCGGATTCGCCGGACTCGTCGACGGGCTGGTGCGTCGCGTGCGCAAGGAACTGCCCGCATTCTCCGGTTCCGACGTGGTGGTGATCGCGACCGGTGACCGTGCGCCGCTGATCATGCCCGAGACGGAGACCGTGGACGAGCACGAGCCGGACCTCACGCTGGAAGGGCTGCGCCTCGTGTACGAGCGGAATCAGGCTCGTCGAGGGGCTCGCCGCAGCCCGCTCGAGTGACGGGTTCCCTCTTCGCAGAAGTTATGTCAGAATGGTCCCCGTGAATCTCTGCACGAGTGCTCAGGAGTGTTGTCGAGGCTGAACGCTGCCTTGACCAATTCACACTTCTGGGAGTCTCTCTCGTGCTCGCAACATATTCTTCTGCATCTGTACCCACCCGTCTCCGCCCGGCTGACCTGCTGCGCATCACCGATCAGGGTGCGTCCGAGGTCCTCGACGGCCGCCACGACGTCCTGCTTCCGCAGAGCTGGCCCACCGACGAACGCTGGTCGACCCGCCTCTACTCGGACGACGACGTCGACGTGTGGTTGATCAGCTGGGTTCCCGACCGGAACACCGAATTGCACGACCACGCAGGCTCTTTCGGCGCGCTCACGGTCCTCAGCGGCGCGTTGTCCGAGTTCCGTTGGGCGGGTGACCAACTACGTCACCGCACCCTCGAGGCCGGCGATCAGGCCTCCTTCCCGCTCGGCTGGGTTCACGACGTGGTGCGGGCGCCGGACGCACCCGGGGCGGGGGTGGTGACGCCCACGTTGAGCGTGCACGCCTACTCGCCGCCGTTGTCGGCGATGTCCTATTACGAGGTCACCGATCACGGCACCCTGCGCCGTACCCGTACCGAGCTCACCGATCTCCCCGAGGGCGGTTCGAAGTGAACATCGACCAGATGCTCGAAGAGGCCCGCACCCGCATCGACCGCATGTACGCGTTCGAACTGCCCGAGGCGGTGGCGCGCGGCGCGATCGTCGTGGACATCCGGCCGCAGGCGCAGCGGGCTGTCGAGGGGACGTTGCCCGGTGCGCTCGCCATCGAACGCAACGTTCTCGAGTGGCGGTGCGATCCCACCAGCTCGGCACACCTGGCGCTGGCGGTGGACCACGACGTCGAGTGGATCATCGTGTGCTCCGAGGGCTACACCTCGAGCCTCGCCGCGGCGGCACTGCAGCAGCTGGGGCTGCACAAGGCGACCGATCTGGTCGGCGGGTACAAGGCGATCAAGGCGGCGGGGTTGCTGGGGTCGCTCATCGCGACGCAGCACTGCGCGCGGGAGCTGGCCACCGTCTCGGCTCACTGACGGCGAGCCGTCTCGGCTCACTGACCTCACTGACCTCTGAATAGGGGGACGCGGGGCTGTCGATTAGGCTGGTGACCCGTGAGTGAAGTAGCAGCCCAGCCAGTTGACGACACCCCCGAGCAACTTCGGATCCGCCAGGAGAAGCGTGAGCGGATCCTCGCGGAGGGACGCGAGGCGTACCCGGTGTCGGTGGCGCGTACCCACTCGCTGGCGGAGATCCGGGCCAAGTACCCGGAACTCGAGCCCGACACGGCCACCGGTGACCAGGTCGGTGTCGTCGGCCGGGTGATCTTCGTGCGGAACACGGGCAAGTTGTGCTTCGCGACGCTGCAGGAAGGCGACGGCACCCAGCTGCAGGCGATGATCAGTCTCGCCGCGGTGGGTGAGGATGCGCTCGCGTCGTGGAAGGCGGATGTCGATCTCGGCGACTTCGTGTTCGTGCACGGTGAGGTGATCAGCTCTCGCCGCGGCGAGCTGAGCGTGATGGCCGATTCGTGGCAGATCGCGTCCAAGTCGCTGCGGCCCCTCCCCGTTGCGCACAAGGAGATGAACGAGGAGTCCCGGGTCCGGCAGCGCTACGCCGATCTGATCGTGCGCGCCGAGGCGCGCGAGAATGCGCGTAAGCGTGTGGCGGTGGTTCGCGAACTCCGGAACGCGCTCGAGCGCCGCGGGTTCCTCGAGGTCGAGACACCGATGCTGCAGACACTGCACGGTGGTGCCGCCGCGCGGCCGTTCGTCACCCATTCCAATGCGCTCGACATCGATCTCTACCTGCGAATCGCACCGGAGTTGTTCCTCAAGCGGTGCGTCGTCGGCGGTATCGAGAAGGTGTTCGAGATCAACCGGAATTTCCGCAACGAGGGTGTCGATTCGACGCATTCGCCGGAATTCGCGATGCTCGAGACGTACGAGGCATACGGCACGTACGACGATTCGGCTGTCATGATTCGCGAACTCGTACAGGAGGTGGCGCAGGCTGCTTTCGGTTCTCAGGTCGTCACTCTCGCGGACGGTACCGAATACGACCTCAGCGGTGAATGGAAGACCCTCGAGATGTATCCGTCGCTGTCGCAGGCGATCGGTGTCGAGGTGACCCCGGATACGACGGTCGAGGAATTGCTGGCTCTCGCCGAGAAGGTGGGCCTCGAGGTTCCCAAGGGCAAGGGTTACGGGCACGGGAAGCTCGTCGAGGAACTGTGGGAACACCAGTGCGGCGACCAGTTGTTCGAGCCGACGTTCGTCCGTGACTTCCCGGTCGAGACGTCTCCGCTGACCCGAGACCACCGCAGCAAGGCGGGGGTCACCGAGAAGTGGGATCTGTACATCCGCGGATTCGAGTTGGCCACGGGCTATTCGGAATTGGTGGACCCGGTCATCCAGCGTGAGCGGTTCGTCGATCAGGCGCGTCTCGCGTCGGCCGGAGACGACGAGGCGATGGTTCTGGACGAAGAATTCCTCGCCGCAATGGAGCAGGGAATGCCGCCGACCACCGGTACCGGAATGGGAATCGATCGTCTGCTCATGGCTTTGACGGGTTTGGGAATCCGGGAAACAATCCTCTTTCCCATTGTTCGTCCTTCTCGTTGATTCACCAGGGTGAATTCGCGCGGATAAATTCGATTCATTCCTCGTATTCCTATTCGGAAGAACCGGGGTATGGTTACCTCCGGGTCGTAGCTCACGTTGACGATGAGACGTCGCTTCATTCGAGAGGAATTCCATCCCATGGCTAAGAAGGTCACTGTCACCTTGATCGACGATGTCGATCAAGAGGCGTCTGCCGACGAGACGGTCGAGTTCGGACTCGACGGTGTTCAGTACGAGATCGACCTTTCTTCGGACAATGCGGCGAAATTGCGCGAGCAGCTCGACGTGTGGGTTTCCCACGCCCGCAAGGTGAGCTCGCGCAAGCGCGGCAAGGCGGTGGCGGCTCCTGCGGCCACCAAGTCCCGAGTTTCGGTCGATCGTGAGCAGAGTGCCGCGATCCGTGAATGGGCGCGCAAGAACAACAAAAAGGTTTCTGCCCGCGGACGTATCTCCGCCGAAATTATCGACGCCTACAACAAGGCGAACTGAAAGTTAGCTGGGAACAGAATTCTCTGATTCGCTCCGCGAAGCGACCTGGGCTGTTACCGTCCCGCTCTGATCCGATAATCGGTAAGGCCGGGGGTAGCTGTGCGTCGCTTCGTGTCCGTATCAGGGATTCTGTTCCTGGCATTCGTGATGTGGGCCGGGGTGGGAGTGGCGTCCGCGGCGCCGGTCTATCCGGTTCCGGATTCCTTCCTCGCCGGTGTGCCGCTCGAATTGGGAAATCCGGGCGGCACGGCCCCCGGTTCGAACGACTGGTCCTGCCGGCCGAGTGACGCCCACCCCGAACCGGTGGTCCTCGTCCACGGCACCGGTGGCGCACGCCAGACCAACTGGGCGGTGTACGCGCCGCTTCTCGCCAACGAGGGCTACTGCGTGTATTCCCTCACCTACGGAAACTTCCCCGACCTGCCGTGGCCGCTCGATGCGATCGGCGGGATGACCCCGATCGACACCGGCACGGCTCAGATCGCCGCATTCGTCGATGAGGTGCTGTCGAGTACGGGGGCCGCGAAGGTCGACCTGGTGGGACATTCCCAGGGCACCGTGCAGGCGAACAACTACGTGAAGTTCTTCGGCGGTGCAGACAAGGTCGCGAAGATCGTGTCGCTCGCGCCGCCGTGGCACGGCACGTACGGAAACGATCAGGTCAGCGTCGGGCGGTTCATGCGGTCGCTCGGCATCGACGACGAGGTGGCGGCCGGTTTCCCCGTCTGCGAGGCGTGCCCCGAAATGTTGCAGGGTTCCGCGTTCATCGACCGGATGCGCGCGGGCGGCGTCTACGTTCCCGGCATCGACTACACGAACATCGCCACCCGCTACGACGAACTCGTCGTCCCGTACACGAGCGGGATCGAGCCGGGACCGGACACCACGAACATCGTCGTCCAGGACGGATGCGAGCAGGACTATTCCGACCACGTCGCGGTGGCGGGTTCGGCACGGGCCGCGGGTTTCGTCCTGAACGCGCTCGATCCCGAGCATCCGCGCGACGTGCCGTGCCGGTTCGTCGCCCCTGTCGCCGGGTAGCACGCCCGGTTACCGGGGGAGGGCTGAGCGAGCCCCTGGGTATCCCCGCCGAGCCGGCGGAAACGTAAGGGTGGCGAACTCGCAGCTCATCGACATACCCTGTCCGGACACACAGTTCTCGCCCCCCGTCGGGGAGCGGGTTCGCCGACCTGGATCAGGCGGGACGGCACGTCGGTCCGTCCGGGTACGTCCGGGTGGCGGACAACTGGAGAGAAGTGCCCATTCGAGCCGACCTCGGCGGCGACGAAATGGTGGTCTGAGTCGGCGTCGCCGGACCTGTTCGCTTCAGGCGTACAGCGAAGGGGAAACGATTGCCGGAGCTGGGGCGTTAAATAACGGTAAGCAGGCCTGCTCCCCCACCTAAAGGGGTGGAGGGGCAGCAGGTCGATCGGCAGCCAACTACAGTAATAGATGGGGTCGTGGAACCGTCGTCGGTTCGGGGCTTCTGCCCTCGGAGCAGGCGCTGGCGATCTGCTTGTAGTGCCGGAGCGAAACGCGGCGAACAGGGACGAGACACCCGGTCTCGTGACTGCACGTCGGAAAGTGTGAGGGAGAGCGATGTTCGAGAGGTTCACCGATCGCGCACGGCGCGTTGTTGTCCTGGCTCAAGAAGAAGCCAGGATGCTCAACCACAACTACATCGGTACGGAGCACATCCTGCTCGGCCTCATTCACGAGGGCGAAGGTGTCGCTGCCAAGTCGCTGGAGTCGTTGGGCATCTCCCTCGAAGGAGTGCGCAGCCAGGTCGAGGAGATCATCGGCCAGGGCCAGCAGGCCCCGTCCGGCCACATCCCCTTCACCCCGCGTGCCAAGAAAGTCCTGGAGCTCAGCCTGCGCGAGGCACTGCAGCTCGGACACAACTACATCGGTACGGAGCACATCCTGCTCGGCCTCATCCGCGAGGGTGAAGGCGTCGCCGCGCAGGTTCTGGTCAAGCTCGGTGCAGACCTCAACCGGGTGCGTCAGCAGGTCATCCAGCTGCTCTCCGGCTACCAGGGCAAGGAGCCGGCCGAGTCCGGCGGCACGCGCGGCGAGGCGGGCACCCCGTCCACGTCGCTGGTGCTCGACCAGTTCGGTCGCAACCTCACCCAGGCAGCGCTCGAGGGCAAACTCGACCCCGTCATCGGCCGCTCGAAGGAAATCGAGCGCGTCATGCAGGTGCTGTCGCGCCGTACCAAGAACAACCCTGTGCTGATCGGCGAGCCCGGTGTCGGTAAGACCGCCGTCGTGGAGGGTCTCGCTCAGGCCATCGTCAACGGCGAGGTCCCCGAGACGCTCAAGGACAAGCAGCTGTACACGCTCGACCTCGGGTCGCTCGTGGCCGGCAGCCGTTACCGCGGTGACTTCGAGGAACGCCTGAAGAAGGTCCTCAAGGAGATCAACACCCGCGGCGACATCATCCTGTTCATCGACGAGCTGCACACCCTCGTGGGTGCCGGCGCGGCCGAGGGCGCCATCGACGCGGCCTCGATCCTCAAGCCGAAGCTCGCCCGCGGTGAGCTGCAGACCATCGGTGCCACCACTCTCGACGAGTACCGCAAGTACATCGAGAAGGACGCCGCACTCGAGCGCCGGTTCCAGCCGGTGCAGGTCGGCGAGCCGACGGTGGAGCACACCATCGAGATCCTCAAGGGTCTGCGCGACCGCTACGAGGCGCACCACCGCGTGTCCATCACGGACGGTGCTCTCGTCGCCGCGGCCACCCTGGCCGATCGCTACATCAACGACCGCTTCCTGCCGGACAAGGCCATCGACCTCATCGACGAGGCCGGAGCCCGGATGCGCATCCGCCGGATGACCGCGCCGCCGGACCTCCGCGAGTTCGACGACAAGATCGCCGATGCCCGCCGCGAGAAGGAGTCCGCGATCGACGCGCAGGACTTCGAGAAGGCCGCGAACCTGCGCGACAAGGAGAAGACCCTCGTCGCACAGCGCGCGGAGCGGGAGAAGCAGTGGCGTTCCGGTGACCTGGACGTCATCGCCGAGGTCGACGACGAGCAGATCGCCGAGGTCCTGGGTAACTGGACCGGCATCCCCGTGTTCAAGCTCACCGAGGAGGAGACCACCCGTCTGCTCCGCATGGAGGACGAGCTGCACAAGCGGATCATCGGTCAGGAAGACGCGGTCAAGGCTGTCGCCAAGGCCATCCGTCGTACCCGCGCCGGCCTGAAGGACCCGAAGCGTCCGTCCGGTTCGTTCATCTTCGCCGGCCCGTCCGGTGTCGGTAAGACCGAGCTGGCCAAGTCGCTCGCCAACTTCCTGTTCGGCGAGGACGACGCTCTCATCCAGATCGACATGGGTGAGTTCCACGACCGCTTCACGGCGTCGCGGCTGTTCGGTGCCCCTCCCGGCTACGTCGGCTACGAAGAGGGCGGCCAGCTCACCGAGAAGGTGCGCCGCAAGCCGTTCAGCGTGGTCCTGTTCGACGAGATCGAGAAGGCACACCAGGAGATCTACAACACCCTCCTGCAGGTGCTCGAAGACGGCCGTCTCACCGACGGTCAGGGCCGGACCGTGGACTTCAAGAACACGGTGCTCATCTTCACCTCGAACCTCGGTACCTCGGACATCTCCAAGGCTGTGGGTCTCGGCTTCACGTCCGGCAAGGGCGACGAGTCGAACTACGAGCGGATGAAGCTCAAGGTGCACGACGAGCTGAAGAAGCACTTCCGTCCCGAGTTCCTCAACCGCATCGACGACATCGTCGTGTTCCACCAGCTCACCACCGAGCAGATCGTTCAGATGGTGGACCTGATGGTCGCGCGCGTCGAGGTGGCCCTGAAGAACAAGGACATGACGATGGAGGTCACCGACAAGGCCAAGTCGTTGCTGGCCAAGCGCGGCTTCGATCCGGTCCTGGGTGCGCGGCCGCTGCGTCGCACCATCCAGCGCGAGATCGAGGACCAGCTGTCGGAGAAGATCCTCTTCGGCGAGGTCGGCCCCGGTCAGATCGTGTACGTCGACGTCGACAACTGGGACGGCGAAGGCGCGGGCGAGGACGCGAAGTTCACGTTCCGCGGCGAGACCAAGCCGGTCACGGTGCCCGACGAGGTTCCGGTCGACCTGGCCAAGTCCGGCGCAGCCGACTCGGAGTAGGACAGGCAGCAGTTGAACGAACGGGCCGCCGGTGGTTTTTCACCGGCGGCCCGTTCGTGTGTGCGGGGTCAGACGCTCTTGCGTCCCGACCAGTTGGCCAGCCGTTCGGTGGGGCCGGCGGCCGGAAGGGGTTCGACGACGTCCGCGAATGGCACGTGCCCGCCACGGGTCTCCGCCGGGATCGCGTGCCGTGCGACGGCGAGCATCGCCTCGGCCAGTTCAGGGCGGGTCTCGGGCGGTTGGCCGGTGGCGATCGCCAGGTCCCAGCCGTGCACGAGGGTTTCGTTGATGTAACCCCAGATCGCGGCGCGGCCGGGCACCGTGCCCCACGGCGCGGTCACCGTCGCGTCGAGGCGGTCGTCGTCGGTCCAGAGGGGCCACATGCGTTCGGTGGCCGAGCGGTATGCGTCGCCGTAGCCGTCTCCGGGGATGTCGGTGACGACCAGCGGAACGGTGCCCGGGTCGCCGCCCTCCCCGATCACTCGGGCGCGTTCCGCTGTCGCGACCAGGTGACCGAGCAGGGTGCGGACGTCGAAGTCGGCGCACGGGGTCGACGCCGTCAGCTGGTCTTCGCGAACGGTGTCGATGAGGCCGGTGGTCCAGGCGAGGGCTTCGCGGTACAGGGGTCGGGGATCTGTCGTGTTAGTCATGAGGCAACTATCGTCGCAATACATGACATCTTCTGTCGTGTATTTCTGACAGACTTTTCGTATGCGCGCCGACCGCCTGCTCTCGCTCGTACTCCTGCTCCGCAACCGCGGGCGCATGTCGGCTTCGGCCCTGGCCCGCGAACTCGAGGTGTCACCCCGCACCGTGTTGAGGGACATCGACGCCCTGTCGACGGCGGGGATTCCGGTGTACGCCGAACGCGGCCGTGACGGCGGCTTCGAACTGCTCCCGGGGTTCACCACCGACCTCACCGGTCTCACGGTCGACGAGGCGAAGGCACTGCTGGCGGCGGGTTCGGCGGTGACGTCGGAATCGCTGGGCATGGCACCGGCGTTCGCGTCGGCGATGCGCAAGGTGGTGGCGGCGATGCCGGCCGCGCACCGCGCGGCGGCGACGAAGGTAGCGGAGCGGGTGTTCGTCACCCAGGGCACATGGCTGACCGATCCGGAACGGGTCGACGACCATCTCGGGCTGATCCAGCAGGCAGTGTTCGTGGGGCGGCGGCTGAGCATCCTCTACGCGTCGCGGGGCGACGATGCCGTGTGGCGGGTCATCGACCCGCAGGGCCTCATCCATGCGGCGGGACGGTGGTACCTGGTGGCGACGGACGCCGGTCGCGACCGGACCTACCGCCTCGAGCGGATCGAGGACGTTCGCGAACTCGACGAACCCGCCCAGCGATCCGCCGACATCGACCTCGCCGCGATCTGGGATCGCCGCCGCACCGCATTCCGGGCCCGTGGGACACCGGTGCACGCCGACATCCTCGTGCGCCGGGAGCGACGCGACGATCTGGTGGAGCGCGTTTTCGACGTCCGATCCGAGCAGCCTGCCGCCGACGACCGGGTGCGCCTGGAGGTGGTGTTCGGCGACGACACCCACGCGAGCGGGGTCCTGTGGTCGTTCGGTGAGGACGCGGAAGTGCTGGCACCGGACGATCTGCGGGCGGCCCTGCGTTCCCGGGCGCTGCGGATGTCGGCGAGGTACGAGTAGGTTCGACACGTAAACCGAAGAATCACGAGAGGATGTGGCATGCCGACACGTACCGCACGGACCGCTTGGAACGGATCGCTCGAACAGGGAAGTGGCCAGGTCGAACTCACCAGTTCCGGCGTCGCGACCTTCGACGTCTCGTTCCCCAAGCGGGCGGCCGAGGAGGCGGGTGGAACCACCAGCCCGGAGGAGCTGATCGCGGCGGCGCATTCCTCCTGCTACGCGATGCAGCTGTCCGCACTCATCGCGGAGGCCGGCGGAACCCCGCAGAGCCTCGAGGTGAAGGCCGATGTCTCACTCGGACCGGACAACCCGGGTTTCAAGCTCACCGGCATCAAGCTGACGGTCCGCGGCGAGGTGGACGGTCTCGACGCCGACGGCTTCGCCAAGGCAGCTCAGGCCGCCAAGGAGTCGTGCCCGGTGAGCAAGGCGCTCACCGGAGTCGAGATCACGCTGGACGCGGCACTCGAATCCTGAGTGCGGCCGGCTACTGCCGGTTGAACCGTGCGCGCACTTCCTCCATCTTCGCCTGGAGTTCGTCAGCGCTGATGACGCCCTTGTCCATCAGCGCGTGAGCGGTGGCGACGACGGACCGGGAGCGGACGGGGAAGTCGCGGTAGACGGTTTCGCCCAACTGGTCCTCGGTGTGGCGCCTGTCGAGATTGTCCCAGGCGCCACGCCAGGACAGGCATTCCGCGGTGGCCTGCATGCTCGATTCCCACGGGTCCGGCTTGCGATCGAGATCCGGTAACGTCACGTCGTCGCGAGTTGTCTCCGGCGTCAACGTGTTCAGGATGACGTCGTAACCCTTGTCCGTCATCATCGTGCGGCTCCTCCGTTGTCCGAGGGTGGTGTGGTCGCCGTCCAGTCGACCTGGGGGACGGCGACGCCGATCATGGTGTCGCGGGTGACGATCGACGCCAGCTGTTCCTCGCTCCAGCCCTCGGTGCCCTCGGGGCGCATCGGCATCACCATGAACCGCGATTTCTGATTCGAATCATGCACGCGCACTTCGACGTCCGACGGGAAATGGAGGCCGAACTCCGCGATCACCTCGCGGGGCCAGCGCACCAACCGGCGGCGATAATTTGGCGTGCGGTACCAGTCCGGGGACATACCGAGAACGGGGCGCGGGTAGCACGAACAGAGCGTGCAGACGATGACGTTGTGAACTTTCGGGGTGTTCTCCAGCACGTAGAAGTACGTGTAGTCGCTCGGCGTGCCCGACCCGGTCGGGTCACGCCAGTCGATTCCCACTTCCTTGCAGGTTTCGGTGCCGTCGGCCAGTAGTCGCTTCTTGAATTCCGGGTCGACCCACGCCTTCGCGACCAATCGCGAACCACCCGACGGCCCCACCGATTCGGCCCATTCCGAAAAGCGGCGGTGATCCTCGCGGGAGAAAAGGCCGTGTTCGATCGACAGTTCCCGGATGGCGGTCTCCAGGATTTCGAATTCGCTGACCTCCTCCGAGGCCTGGATCGGGGCGTGATCGTCGTGCGAATGCGTCATGTGTCCGCCTCTCCTGCCGGCTCGAGCCAGCGCTCGGAGCACTCGGTTTCCAAAGTGTCGATCTCGAATCCGCTGTAGCGGGGCCAGAGGTCGGTCTGCTGGAAGCGGACGACGTAGAACGGTTCGGTCCGTCCGTCGTCCACGCGTCCCCACGCCTCGTCCTCGGGGATCACCCACTCGGGTCGGTGTTCGACGACGACACCGGTGCGCCCGCGGATGAATGCCTGGGTTCGGGTGTGGAACATCGACGTCGCGTTCGTGACGGTGACGCGGTCGCCGATCTCGAACTTCTTCGTCATGACCGGCCTCCCTCGGCTGTCCGGGCGCGCACCTCGTCGATCTTGGCGGAGAGTTCATCCGGTGTGATCAGACCCTTGTTGATGAGTGTCTTGGCGGCCACCGTGATCCACCGCGCGTAGTACGGCAATCCGAAGTAGAGCGTGGCACCCAGATCGTTTTCGGCGCGGCGCCGCTCCTCGGAATTCCACACCCCCCGCCAGCCGAGGCATTCGCACGTGACGTACGTGCTCATCTCCCAGTCCTCTTCGACCTTCTCCTCGTACTTGACGGGGAGGGCGGGTTGGCCGCCGACGTCGTGCAGTACGTGCCGCAACGCGTCGAACGCGGAATTGGAGAGGTAGTACGGCGAATCCATCTCTTCGTGATGGACGGGGCCGTACCCCGCGACCCTGTTCGCCTGTGCCTCGAAATCTGCTGGAGAGTTCATCGCGTGCTCCGTAGTGGTGGAACTAGTGACAGGGAACTCCCAGGAGATGGCGTCCGTCGTGCATCAATTCGTGCAGATACATGCCGCTTCGGGAGATCGCGCCCTGGTCGAAGCCGACCAGGTAGAGGGTGAGCAGAGCGAGCAGGACGACTCCGACGGCAATCAGCACGATTCCGAGTGACTCGACGGACTTGCTCGGTGAAGAGACGTAAACCATGGCTACTCCTGGAGGAGTTCGGGTTCCGCAACTATCGGCCGCCGATTGTCCGGGCATCGCGACGAGCGCCCCTCACTCGGCGGCACGATCGATACGACGTTACTCTCGCCGTGTCGATACCATCACCGTACCGTTCGGTCGAATACGGCGTGCGTAAATGCGGCGCGGCGAACCAAGACACACGCTCCGCCGAACGGGACGGAACAGAATCCGGCACCGATCTGTTCCACTCGACTGTGACGACACAGCAGAACGACGACGGCGACATCGAGATCGAAATCTGGTCCGACGTGGCCTGCCCCTGGTGCTACATCGGAAAGCACCGTTTCCTGTCGGCCCTCGCAGAGTTCGACGGGCGCGACCGGGTGAACGTGGTGTGGCGGTCGTACCAGCTGTCGCCGGACACGCCGGTGGGGGAACGGCGCACCGAGTTGGACGCCCTCGTAGAGGACAAGGGGATGTCGGCGGAGCAGGTCCGTCAGATGTTCGGACACGTTTCGCGGACGGCGGCCGAAGAGGGGCTGCGTCTCGACTTCGACACGGTGATCGCGGCCAACACCTTCGACGCGCACCGGCTGATCCATCTCGCGGGAGACAAGCGAGATGCCGTGGTGGAGGGCCTGTTCAGCGCCCACTTCGGTGACGGGGCCGTGATCGACGACCGCGAGACCCTCGTCGGCATTGCGTCGCGGGCCGGGCTCGACGCCGACACCGTGCGCGCCGAGCTCGCATCCGATGCCGCGGCGGACGCCGTCCGGGCCGATCTCGACACTGCGCGTGCGCTGCAGGTGTCGGCGGTGCCGTTCTTCGTCGCCAACCGCCGCATCGCCGTGTCCGGCGCGCAGCCGAAGGACGTGTTCCTGCAGCTTCTGACACAGGCGACTGCGACGCCCGTGAATTAGCGACGGGCGAAGTACCGGTTCGCCTCGGGCCGGAACATGAGTGCCAGTGCGGCGATCACCGCGACGAGATGCGTGAGTCGGGCGGTCGCGATCACCGCGACGTCGAGCGTCGGACCGGACAGGGCAGCCACCGGGTCGTTGCCCGCCAGCGCCCAGGCGATCGGCTCCGCCACCAGCGACGCGATGCCGAACACCCCGAGGCCGACCGCGAGAGTGCTCCGCGCCCATGCCCTGCCACTGCGGAATCGGGACATGACGAACAGCACCGCGCCGTAGACGACCACACGCACGACGAGTTGTCCGGTGAGGCTGCCGACGTCGGCGTCCGGGCCCTCCAACGCTGTGGACACCTGGGCGATCGCCTCGACCACGCCGGCGAACAGGGCGAGTCCGAGCAGCCAGTAGGCGCGGTCCACCGTCTGCGGGACCGGAGAAGACGTCTGAGTGGTCATGTCTCCATGCTGGTATCGGTGAAGTCGCGGCACATCACCCCGGAGAGTGGCCCGCGACCCCTACCTGGGTACCGACCCGGCCTGCTTGCCAACACCCGGGACGAGGGGCAGATTGAAATGCACGTCGTCGGCAGGGAGGCACTGTGCACGAGCAGACACGAACCGGGGATGCGTGGCCCGCATTGAAGGTGGACGACTGGACGTCCACGAGGGACACCCTGCACATGTGGACGCAGATCGTCGGGAAGATCCGCCTGGCTCACGCACCGTTGATCAATCACTGGTGGCAGGTGCCGCTGTACGTGAGCCCCCGTGGCCTGACCACGTCGACGATTCCGTACGGCACCGGCTGCTTCGACATCGAATTCGACTTCACCGACCAGCAACTGGTGATCCGCACGAGTGCAGGCGCCACGGGGACGGTTGCTCTCGAACCGAAGTCGGTGGCCGATTTCTACGCGGAAACGATGGACACGCTGGCCGAACTGGACGTGACGACGACCATCCTGGCCCGGCCCAATGAGGTGGAGCCTGCCGTGCCGTTCGCGCAGGACACCCAGCACTGCTCGTACGACGGGGAGTCGGTGCAGCAGTTCTGGCGGCAGCTGATCCAGGCGGACCGCGTCCTGCACGAGTTCCGTTCCCATTTCATCGGGAAGGTCAGCCCCGTGCACTTCTTCTGGGGTGCGCTGGACCTGGCCTGCACCCGCTTTTCCGGAAGGACCGCGCCGACTCACCCTGGGGGAGCACCGAACTGCGGCGACTGGGTGATGGTCGAGGGCTACTCACACGAGCTGAGCAGCTGCGGATTCTGGCCGGGCGGCGGCGTCGAGGGCGCGTTCTATGCGTACGCCTACCCGGAACCGGACGGTTTCGCCGACTACCCGGTGGGGCCGGACGGCGCCTTCTACAGCAAGGAGTTCCGGCAGTTTCTGCTGCCGTACGAGACCGTACGCACCGCAGACGATCCCGATGCGGCCCTGCTGAAGTTCCTGCACAGCACGTACGACGCGGCTGCCGAGCGGGGTGCCTGGGACCGGGCCGCCTTGGAGGCGGACCCGGCCCGGTGGGACAAATCCCGTTGACGCCCTGAAAGGGGGGTCAGGCGGCGTTCGCCGAAGCGGGTGCCTGTGCCCGGGTGGTGCGCTCCGTGAGGAACGCGAAGACCAGTCCGAGAACCAGCCACAACGTGGCCTGCGTCGCGAGGGACGACAGGCGGAACTGCCACAGCAGCACTGCGGGGAAGTCGTCGCCCACCTCGTTGACGGTGGGCAGCACGAGGTATCCGACGGTCACCACCACGAGGAAGGCGAGAACCGGCGCCGCGATCCGCACCGACAGGAACTCCTGCGCCGCGACGGCCTTCGCCGCGAAGACGGACGCCACCACCGCGAGCAGGCCCAGCACGACGGCGGCCAGCCACAGCCAGGTGCGCTGGTTGATCGTTTCCGGGTCCCCGACCGCCGGCGGGTTGGCGGGGTACTTGAAGAACGGCACCGCCTCGATGGCCAACCAGCCCAAAGTCGCCAGCGTCAGACCGAGAACCGGACCCGACAGCGTGGTCACCCGGCGTGCGTAATGGGCGACGACGGCGAAGATCGCGCCCAGCGCGAGGCCCGCGAGGGACGTGGCGAGGAACAGCCCGAAGCGCTGTCCGTCGCGGCTGACCAGCGCATCTTCCTCGTCGTGCGAGTGCCCGGCCGGCTCGTCCGCCGCGGTGGCGTCGTGCGTGTGGATCGGCGCTTCCTCGGCGCTGTGCGACTCCTCGATCGCGATGGCCGCGTCGATGTGCGACTCACCGAGGACGAACGCGACGCCACCGGCCAGGATGCCTGCGATGAGGCCGGCGAGCAGACCGCGGATGAGGAGTTTCGTGAAGGAATCGGTCAGTGGCATGGCAGACCCAGGAGGTGGCGCCCGTCATGCATCAGTTCGTGCATGTACATGCCACTGCGCGAAATCGCGCCCTGGTCGAATCCCACGAGGTAGAGAGCGAGCATCGCGAACAGAACGATCGCGAAAGAGATGACGGCGAGACGGGTCGTGTCGACCGACGAGCCGGGTGCGTAGGCGAGTGCCATAGTTCCTCCTGGGATTTCGCGTCCCCTAGGTCCAGGCGATGGCCGCAGTATCTGGCTGTCGAGGTGGTTCCCGTGAAGGACTACTCCGATTTACAGTGGCGCGACCGCTCCGGGATTGCACCGGATTCCTGCCGAACCATCGCTTTGTCCTGCGAACTTTTGCACCCGGCGGGCCGTCGTGTCAATCCTCCCGCTCGGCCGGACTCTCAGCTCTTGTTCGCCGCCGCGACGTCGAGGACGACCTCGAACTCGAGCAGCGAAGCACCGGACGCCACCGGCTTCTTCCGCTCACCCGCGTGGGCTTCCCTGGCCGGACCGTCGCGCCACGCCTCGAATGCCTCTTCGCTGTCCCACTGGGTGACGACGAAGTAGCGGTTCTCGCCCTTCACCGGACGCAGGAGCTGGAATCCGAGGAAGCCGGGAGAGTTCTCCACGGCGTGCGCGCGCGCTGCGAAGCGCTTCTCGAGTTCGGGGCCCGCGCCCTCGGGGATTTCGATTGCGTTGATCTTCACCACTGCCATGCGGGCGAGATTACTCCGCTAGCGTCGGAGGAGTGGCGGGTGAGAGTGCGTTGCACGACGAGGGTGGGGCGGGGCAGCCGATTCTGCTGCTGCACGGGCTGATGGGAAGTTCCCGGACGTGGGTGCGGCAGGTGCCGTGGCTCCGCGAGCACGGCCACGTCTTCACGTTCGACGCCGCCGGACACGGACGTCCCGCACCTGCAGAATTGACCACCGAAGCGTTTGTCGACGACCTGGCCGCCGCGCTCGCCCCCTTCACCGAGCCGTGGGTGGTGATCGGTCATTCGATGGGCGCCCTGCACGCCTGGTTCCTGGCGGCCCAGTACCCGGAGAAGGTCGCGGCGCTCGTGCTCGAAGACATGGCACCCGACTTCCGCGGCCGTACCGCGCAGGACTGGGCGGCGATGATCTCGAACTGGCCGCAGCCGTTCGCGACGCGGGAAGACCTGTTCGAGTTCTTCGGTCCGGTTGCCGGGCAGTACTTCCTGGATTCGTTCGACAAGCGCGCCGACGGGTGGTACCTGCACGGCGACGTCGACACGTTCCGTGACATCTCCGAGGAGTGGGGCGGCAGGCACTTCTGGGACCAGTGGGCGTCGATCACGGTTCCGGCCCTCCTGATCGAGGGGGAGTTCACCATCACCCCCGACGGTCAGATGCGGGCCATGGCGGAGCAGCACGCCGGCGCCCACTACGTCCGCATCGAGCAGGCCGGGCACCTCATCCACGACGACCAGCCGGAGCAGTACCGGAAGGTCGTCGAGGAATTCCTCGACGGGCTCGGCTGAGCCGTTTACGCACACAGCCGCACAGACATTGGTCGGTTGCCGACGCAATTGCGTGGGTTTCCGGCAAATCCGTGGGCGTCTGTGCGGGGTCCTCAGGCCGACTCACTGAAAGGTGTGGCTCCCCTCGAAAAGGGCAGTAACCAACGCCGTCTGGTTACAGAGCCGAGCGCGGAGTGAGCGGCGTCGCTCAGCTTCCCTCGCCGGCCAGGGCGAAGAGGCCGTCGTCAGTCTGCTCGACGAGTCCGTCGACGAGCAGTGAGTGGAGGGCGCGGTCGCGTTGACCGGGGTCGTCGAGCCACACCTGGTCGAGGCGGAGCCGCTCGACGGGGGTGGAACTCTCGCGGAGGACGGCCATCAGCTTGCCGCGGACCTGACGGTCGGTCCCGGCGAACTTCTGGACCTTGCGGCGTTCGCCGGTGTGCGCGGGACGTCCGGCGTCGACCCAGGCGCAGGACGGCAGGGGGCAGAGTTCGCAGCCGGGTGTCCGGGCGGTGCAGACGGTGGCGCCGAGTTCCATCAGGGCGGCGGAGAACGTCGCGGCCCGCGCGCGGGTGCGGGGCAGGAGCGTCGACACGTCGGCGAGGTCGCGGGTGGTCGACGGGTTCCCAGGCTCGGCGTTTCCGTGCACGGCCCGGGCGACCACCCGGCGAACGTTGGTGTCGACGACCGGCACCCGCTGTCCGTAGGCGAAGCACGCGACGGCCCGCGCGGTGTACGCGCCGATGCCGGGCAGCCCGAGGAGGGTGTCGACGTCGTCGGGCACGACGTCGCCGTGCTCGGCGGCCAGCACGCCGGCGCACTCGTGGAGGCGCATTGCTCGACGCGGGTAGCCGAGCTTGCCCCACGCGCGGAGCACGTCGGCCTGACTCGACGCGGCCATCCGGGACGGGACGGGCCAGCGCTGCACCCATTCCTCCCAGATCGGGGCCACCCGGACGACGGGCGTCTGCTGCAGCATGATCTCGCTCATCAGGATGTGCCAGGCCGTCACGCCGTCGCGGCGCCACGGCAGATCCCGGGCCTGTACCTCGTACCAGCTGATCAGCGCGGAGGAGTCAACGGCCACTTCGTCCTCACAAGTCCCTTCGTTCACGGGGGAAACAGAATTTCCGCGGTCGACACATTCCCGTCGCGACGGTGCGACACGCCCGGTGCACAATGATCCCATGCCTAATTCCAACCCGGTGTCCGCGTGGAAGGCCCTTCGACAGGGTAACGACCGATTCGTGAGCGGCACCTCGCTCCATCCCAGCCAGGGCGTCGCCGATCGCGCGAAGCTCGTCGGCGGCCAGCACCCCACGGCCGTCCTGTTCGGATGCGGAGACTCCCGCGTCGCCGCCGAGATCATCTTCGACCAGGGGCTCGGCGACATGTTCGTCGTGCGTACCGCGGGGCACGTGATCGACGATGCCGTGCTCGGGTCCATCGAGTACGCCGTCGGCGTGCTGAACGTGCCGCTCATCGTCGTGCTCGGTCACGACAGCTGCGGTGCCGTCAAGGCGACGCTCGACGCCCTCGACGAGGGCAATGTGCCGCCCGGGTTCATCCGCAGCATCGTGGAACGTGTCGCGCCGTCGATCCTCATGGGACGCCGTGAGGGCCTCACCACCGTCGACGAACTCGAAGGCCGCCACGTGGTGGAGACCGGGGCGCTGCTCATGCAGCGGTCGCGCATCATCGCGGAGAAGGTGGAGAGCGGGGCGTGCGCCATCGCGGGTGTCACGTACAAGCTGTCCGACGGCCGGACTCACCTGCAGGGCGCCGTCGGGGACATCGGTGAGCTCACGGACTGACCGCGACACGCCGCACCCGAAGAGCCGCTGCCGCGCGACGCCGAACTACCGTTGACGTCGTGCTGGAACCGAATGGACCGTTGCCCCCCGAGATTTACTGGCGCCGCAGGGCGCTGGCGATCGGCGGCGCCATCGTCGTGTTGCTGCTCGTGGTGTGGTTGATCAACTCGCTACGTGGTGGTGGTGACTCCGAGACGGATCCGGCGGCAGCGAGTTCGTCGCTGACCACACCCGTGTCGATTTCCCCGACGGCGTCGGGTTCGTCGACGTCCAGTGGTGGGCCGGGCGGTGGCGGCGGTGGCGCCGCAGCCGCCGGCGCGGAGTCCTCGGGCACGTCCGGTTCGTCCAGCAGCGGCGCCTCGAGCAGTTCGGCTCCCAGCGGCCAGCCGGTTGCGGCGGGACAGTGCCCGGACCAGTCGCTGGCCATCAAGGTGGCCGCCGACAAGCCGACGTACCTGGCAGGTGAGGAGCCCAGTTTCACCACGGTCGTCACCAACATCGGTACCGCGGCGTGTGAACGCGATCTGGGCAGCAGCCTGCAGCAGGTCCTCGTCTACACGATCGACGGCGCCGTGCGCCTGTGGTCCAACATCGACTGCTTTCCGCAGTCGGCGGCCGATGTGCGCACCCTCGCCCCCGGCGAGCAGGCCCAGTTCACCGTGAAGTGGTCGGCCAAGACGTCTGCCCCCGACTGCCTGACGCAACCGGAACCCCAGCGCGATCCGGTGGGGCCCGGTGCGTACACCGTGGTGGGCCAGCTCGGTCAGCTCCGCAGCGCGCCCGAGCCGTTCAACCTCAGCTGATCCGCGGTGCGGCGTCGATGCGGGAGCGTCGGTCGAACTCCTTGTCGAGGTCACTGACGTCGGGGGCGGCGAGCAGCGCCGCGAGAAGGATGCGGGCCTGACCCGACCTGAGATCGGTGGAGAACAAAGCGCCCGCCGAGACGAGGTCGTGCCCGCCACCCCCGCCGCCGTACGACGGTGAGGTCGGACCGTGGGGCACCCGCGTGGTGACCACGACGGGAATCCCGGCGGACACGCAGTCCCGGACGGCCTCGACGACGGCGGCGTTCGCGTTCCCGGACCCGAGACAGTCGAGCACCAGTCCCCGGGCACCGGCGGCCCGGCACGCGTCGATCTGGACGCGGTCCGCTCCCGGATAGGCGGCGACGATGTCGACGCGTGTTCCGGAGATCGGATGCCACGGCAGCGGATCGAGACGTCGCGGTGGGATGTCACCGGCCGGCCGGACCGAACGGAACGCGTCGAGCGCCGTCGTGTCCGTCTTGCGCGTGCCCGACGCCCGGTGAAGGGCACCGCCGAACGCGATCAGGACACCCGCGCCGCGCAGGGCGGGGTTCGCTCCCACGGCGATCGCGTCGGCCAGGTTGGCCGGCGCGTCGGACTCCGGGTGGTCGAACGTGCGCTGCGCGCCCGTGAAGACCACCGGCCGCGGGTCGTCGTGGTGGAGGTCGACCAGGTACGCGGTCTCCTCCATGGTGTCGGTTCCGTGGAGCACGACCACCGCGTCGAGATCGGGATCGCCCAGTTCCGCGGTGACGGCGTCGCGGACCCGGTCCATGTCGGCGAATGTGATGCTCGAACTGTCCTTCGACATCAGATCGACGACGCGGAGTTCCGTTCCGGTCCCTGCACTGCCCAGCAGGTCCGGGCCCGCGACCACGGGTCTGCTGACACCGTGCCCGTCCCGCCTGCTGGCGATCGTGCCTCCGGTGGTGACGACGGCGACTTTCGGCACTGTTGTCCTTTCTTGCTACGCGGTGGGGCGGTCCGAGGCGAGGGTGCGGATGCGGTTCCTCGCGCCGTACCAGCCGATCACCAGCAGCGGGGCGATGATCGCGATCGATCCGACTGTCCAGGTTCCGACGGGGTGATCGAATGCCATCAGTATGACGACGCACCCGAGGAAGACCAGGGTCAGGAGTCCGGTGTAGGGGGCGCCGAACATCCGGAATCCGGGCCGGGCGAGTTTCCCTTCCTTCGAGAGTTTCCAGAGTTTCAACTGGCACAACACGATCACGGCCCAGGCGCTGATGATTCCGAGTGCGGCGAGGTTGAGGACGATCTCGAATGCCTGCGCGGGAACGACGGCGTTGAGTCCGACCCCGAGCAGGATGACGAATCCGGTGAGGGCGATGCCGCCGTACGGGACTCCGGACTTGTTCATCCGGGCCGCGAACGAGGGCGCCGATCCGGCCATGGCCATCGAGTGCAGAATTCGGCCGGTGGAGTACAGGCCCGCGTTGAGTGAGGACAGCGCGGCCGTGAGCACCACGAGATTCATGATCGCGTCGGCGCCCTGCACATTGATGGAGCCGAAGAACGTGACGAACGGGCTCTCGCCGGCGTGGTACTCGGTGTAGGGGAGCAGCAGCGACAGCAGCAGGACGGATCCGACGTAGAAGACGAGGATCCGGATGATGACCGTGTTGATCGCCTTCGGGATGACCTTCTGCGGGTTCTTCGTCTCGCCTGCAGTGGTTCCCACGAGTTCGATCGACGCGTAGGCGAAGACGACGCCCTGGATCACCACGACGGCGGGCAGGATTCCGTTGGGGAACAGTCCGCCGTTGTCGGTGATCATGCTGAAGCCCGAGGAGTGGCCTTCGATCGGCGTTCCGAACAGCACGAAGTAGATGCCGAAGCCGAGGAACGCGGCCAGGGCGACGACCTTGATGAGCGCGAACCAGAACTCCAGTTCACCGAACACCTTGACGGACACGAGGTTCAGCCCGAGGACGAGCACGACTGCGGCCAGGGCGAATACCCATTGCTCGACGTTCCCGAGCGGTGCCCAGTACTTCTTGAAGAAGTTCATGTACAGCGCGACGGCGGTGACGTCGACGACCGCCGTCATCGCCCAGTTCATCCAGTACAGCCAGCCCGCGGCGAATGCCATCTTCTCGCCGAAGAACTCCCGCGAGTACGAGACGAACGACCCGGAAGTGGGTCGATGCATCACCAGTTCGCCCAGAGCCCGCAGAATCAGAAAGGCGAAGAACCCGCACAGCGCATAGACGAGGACGAGCGCCGGGCCGGCCTGCTGGAGGCGGCCGCCCGCACCCATGAACAGTCCGGTTCCGATTGCACCGCCGATCGCGATCATCTGGATCTGTCGCGGGCCGAGCGCTTTCCGGTAGCCGAGGTCTTCCTCGACGAAGATGTCCGCGCCGGAGGTGTCGTCCTTCTCGATCGTCACGAGACCACCTCCGCGGCCGCGGTGACGGGTGTCCTGCGCTCCGCACCGGACGCTCTCAGATTGGCGAGGTGCTCGGGGCTGAGGAGCCGGTCGAGTTCTTCGCGGTCGAGCAGGCCCGCCTCGATCACGAGGTCGGCGACCCGGCGGCCGGAGATCAGAGCTTCTTGCGCGATCCGGGTCGACGCGGTGTACCCGATGTACGGGTTGAGCGCGGTGACGAGTCCGATGGAATCCTCGACCCGGGCACGCAGGAGGTCGGTGTTGGCGGTGATGCCGAGTACGCAGCGGTCGGCGAGGATCCGGCAGGCGGCACCGAGGTGGCGCATCCCCTCGGACAGGGAGTGCACGATGATCGGCTCGAACGCGTTGAGCTGGAGCTGCCCGGATTCGGCGGCCATCGTGATGGTGACGTCGTTGCCGATGACCTCGTAGGCCACCTGGTTGAGGACTTCGGGGATGACGGGGTTGACCTTGCCGGGCATGATCGACGAACCGGCTTGTACCGGTGGGAGATTGATCTCGTTCAGGCCCGCGCGCGGCCCCGACGACAGCAGGCGGAGGTCGTTGCACACCTTCGACAACTTGACCGCGATCCGCTTGAGCACGCCCGAGAGGTGGACGAACTGACCGACGTCCTGTGTTGCCTCGACCAGGTCCGTGGCCAGGACGAGGGGGAATCCGGTGAGTTCCCGCAGCGTGTCGCACGCTGCCTCGGCGTAGCCGGCCGGTGCGTTCAGGCCTGTGCCGATCGCGGTGGCGCCGAGATTGATCTCGTGGACGAGGAGAGCGGCCTCGTCGAGGCGGGTGCGGTCCTCGTCGATCATCACCGAGTACGTGGCGAATTCCTGGCCGAGCGTCATCGGCACCGCGTCCTGGAGTTGGGTGCGCCCCATCTTCACGGTGTCGGCGAACTCGACCGCCTTGGTCGCGAAGGCCTCCTGCAGGACGCGCATCGCGTCCAGCAGGTCGTCGATCGCGAAGATCGTCGCGATGTTGACCGCGGTGGGGTAGACGTCGTTGGTCGACTGGCTGAGGTTCACGTGCTCGTTGGGATGGAGTTCGCCGTACTCGCCGCGCCCGTGGCCGAGGATCTCGAGTGCCCGGTTGGCGATCACCTCGTTGGCGTTCATGTTGGTCGACGTCCCGGCGCCGCCCTGGATGACGTCGACGACGAACTGCTCGTGCCAGCGGCCGTCGGCGATCTCCCGGCACGCCTGCCCGATCGCGTCGGCTCGGCGGTGATCGAGGATCCCGAGTTTCTCGTTGGCGGTTGCCGCGGCCCACTTGACGTAGGCGAGCCCGCGAATCAGATACGGGTTGGTGGAGATCGGCCGGCCGGTGATGGGGAAGTTCTCCACGGCCCGCAGCGTGTGGATTCCCCAATAGGAATCCGCAGGCACTTGGCGGTCGCCGAGCAGATCGTGTTCTGTTCGCGTTTCGAGCACTTGATCATTCCTCACGGGGATTCGCGCGAGCCGTTGCTCTGCACGGATGCGGTGGGTGGAGTCTGCTGCTCGAGAGGGTAGTTTCTCGGTCGAGCCACCCGGCTATCCACCTGCCAGGCTGTCAGACAGGTGCAATTGTTACCGCGCTCACTCGCAGGCGTCAACCCCCGCCGGCGTCTCGTATTGACGTTGTCGCCGGGGCGTGAGCAGAATGTCCACATGAACCTGTCAGACAGCTGGGCAGCCAGGCGCCCCGTCACGGCGCGGGTCAGTGCCGCGGAGGCGGTCCTCGCGGACCTTCGTGACGCGATCACGTCCGGCGAGCTGACGGTCGGCGAACGACTTCCCTCCGAAGCGTCCCTCGCGGCCCGGCACGGGGTCAGCCGGTCGGTGATCCGGGAGGCCCTGCGGTCCTGCCATGCGCTCGGACTCACGGAGACGAAGTCGGGGCTCGGCACCTTCGTCGTCAGCGATTCGATCGCCCGCGACCTCGACTTCGGGAACTACGCGGCGAACGAACTCGTCGAGGCCCGACCGCACGTGGAGATTCCCGCCGCCGGCTGGGCGGCGCAGCGGCACACCGAGGAAGACCTGGCCGCCCTGCGCGGCCTGGTCGACCAGATGCGGGACGAGGACGACCCGCTCGTCTGGGTCTCCCTGGACGCGCAGTTCCATGCGCTGATCGCCCGGACGAGCGGAAACCGCGTGTTCGAATCCGTGATCGTCGACATCCGCGAGGCCCTCACCCGGCAGTCCGAAACGCTGAACCTGGTCGCGGGGCGTCAGCAGAACTCGAACGACGAGCACGACCGGATCGTCGACGGCATCGCCTCCCGAAGCTACGACAAGGCGGCCCACGCCATGGCCGAACATCTGGATGCCGTCCGCGTCGCACTGGAATCCGTGGTCGGAGAAGCCGATCCGGATGATCGACAGTAAGGAAGAAAACCATTCTCACAGCGATTCCCCTCGACGCTCGGTACGCGAGGTCGTGGCTACTGGTCTCTGCCTCGCGGACCGAGGATTTCGACCTCGCCGACCGGAGTGACGCCGACGCCGTCATCCTCGACCTCGAGGACGGCGTCGTCACCGCCGAACGACCCGATGCCCGGCGGTCCGTCGCCGAGTGGCTGTCGGGTGACGGCGCTGCGTGGGTCCGGATCAATGCCGCGACCACCGAGGACTGGTCGGCCGACGTGGACGCGCTCCGGGGACTTCCCGGACTGCAGGGCGTCATGCTGGCGAAAAGTGAATCCGGGCAACAGGTCCGGGACACGTCCGCCCGGCTCGGTGCGTCCGTTCCCGTGCTGGCGCTCGTCGAGTCCGCGCGTGGAATCGAGTTCGCATACGAGATCGCGTCCGAACCCGCTACGCTGCGACTGGCGTTCGGCAGTGGCGATTTCCGGCGCGACACGGGCGCCGGCGCGGAACCGGACGCACTCGCGTACGCCCGGGGACGCCTCGTCGTCGCGAGCGGCGCCGCCGGAATCGCGGCACCGATCGACGGACCCACGCTGGCAGACGATCACGACACCCGGGTCGAGGCTCTGGCCGTCACGCGGTCGATGGGGATGTCCGGCAAGCTCTGCATGAAGGCCGCGCACACCGGCGACGTCAACCGCGAGTTGAGCCCGTCGGCCGCCGACGCGGCATGGGCCGACGAGGTGATCGACCGGCTGGGTGTCGACGGTGCGGGTGTCCGAAGTGGCAGCGACCGTCCGCAACTCGCGCGGGCGCTGACCATTCGCACCCGGCTGGACGCGCTGCGGCTGTCGTACTAGTCGTACGGCCCGGAGATCGACGTCTCGGCGAGCCGGGACAGTCCCTCGCGGATGTGCCGGGCCCACAGCCCGCCGATGCCCTCCACCGACTGCAGGTCGGCGGCCGTCGCGGCCAGCAGTGACTGCAGCGTCCCGAACGAGCCGACCAATCGGTGAATCTGGTTGAACTGCAACCGCGGAACGCGGGTGAGCACCCGGTAGCCGCGGGGACTCATCGGCGCCTCGAGAGCCTCGATGGTGCCCGGGTACCCGAACGCCCGGGCCAACGTCGTGAGGTCGAGAAGGTCTGCGTCCGTGATGCGGTCGAGCGCGGTGAGAGACTTCTCGACGTCTTCGGCGGGCGCCGGGCCGGTGCCCGCCAGGTAGTCGCGCACGATGAGTTCCCGCGCCACGTCGTTGTCGCCGACGAGTTCCTCGAGCTGCAGTGCGAGCTGACGCCCGTCCGTACCGAGTTCGAGTACGTCCTGCTCGATCTCGACGGACACCCGGCGCACCATCTCCAGTCGCTGCACCACGGTCAGCGCGTCGCGGAGGGTGACGAAATCCTCGATCTCCACCACCGACAGCTGCCGGGTCACCTCGTCGAGCCGCGCCTTGTACCGCTCGAGGGTGGCCACCGCCTGATTGGCGCGCGACAGGATCGTGGCGGAACCGTCGATGACGTGCCGGATGCCGCCGACGTACACGCTGACGATGCTCATCGACTGGCTCACCGACACCACCGGGTAGCCGGTCTGCATAGCCGTCCGCTCGGCCGCGCGGTGGCGTGTGCCGGACTCGACGGTCGGGATCTTGTGGTCGGGAACGAGCTGCACGTTGGCCCGCACGATGCGGGAGCCGTCGGTGGACAGGACGACGGCGCCGTCCATCTTCGACAGCTCACGCAGGCGGGTGGGGGCGAACTCCACGTCGAGCTCGAAGCCGCCGTCGCAGATCTCTTCCATCTGCTCGTCGTAGCCGAGGACGATCAGCGCACCCGTGCGACCGCGCAGAATGCGTTCCAGGCCGTCGCGAAGTGCCGTTCCGGGAGCCAGCCGGGCAATCGTTTCGCGCAGCGCAGACGACGACTCGGCATCGTTCATCGCGCAATACTCCCGCTGAGGTAGACGTCACTTGTCGGGGACCGTCGTGTAAACACGTGCGGACCCGCGTTTAGATTACCTATCCATGAGTGGTACCTGGACTTTGCCCGACGACCTGACCCTTCCGGAGCTGGTCGACAGCTTTCCCGCCGCAGGTCAGCCGGTGCCACAGCACTGGTCCCGGTGCTTCGGGTGCGGCGACCAGTCGCCCGCGGGCATGTCCATGAGCTTCACGGCCGGCCGGGCTCTCGACGTGTGGGGGCGGCTCGAGGTGGCCACCCGCTACCAGGGCGGTCCGGGAGTGATCCACGGCGGCATCCTCTCGACGGCGTTCGACGAGGCGCAGGGCATGGCCTGCCGCGCCTCCGTCGACGGTCCGGTGGTCACGGGTCATCTCGAGATCGACTTCGCCCGGCCGATCCCGCTGGGGTCCGTTCTCGAATTCCACGCCCGGATCGACGGCACCATCCGCCGCAAGGTGTACACGAGCGCCGAGGCGCGCATCGTCGAGGGACCGACGGCCGACCCCGACGTGGTGGTGGCGACGTCGCGGGGGTTGTTCCTCACCGTCACGGCCGCGCACTTCGAGAAGACCAAGGATTACGTGGACGGCGTTCCGGAGCGGCCGTTCGGCACCTCGTCGATCTGAGCGTCACCGCAGCGACGCTTGCCGATCTGCCCGTCACCGCAGCGACGCTATGGCGCCGCCGAGGTTCCCGACCTCGGTGACCTTCATCCCCTTCGGTCCCGCCCCGGAGTCGAGGGGCACGATGGCGCGGGTGAATCCGAGGCGGTACGCCTCCGCGAGCCGGCGTCCGACGCCGGGAACCCGCCGCACCTCGCCGGCCAGCCCGACCTCGCCGAGGATCACGATCCCGTCCGGAACAGGCTTGTCCCGGGCGGCCGACGCGACGGCGAGGGCCAGCGCCAGATCGGCGGACGGTTCGGTCATCCGCATGCCGCCGACGGTGGCCGCGTAGACGTCGTGTTTCGCGATCTGCACGCCGCACCGGCGGTCGAGCACGGCCAGGACCATGGCGACGCGGGCACTGTCGAGGCCGCTGACGGCGCGCCGGGGTGCCGGCATGGAGGTGGCGGCCACGAGGGCCTGCACCTCGCCCAGGAGGGGCCGCTTGCCGTCCATCATGACGGTGACGGCGGTTCCGGGGACGGCCTCGGCGCGGTGGTGGAGGAACAGTCCGGACGGGTCGCTGATGCCGGCGATGCCGTCTTCGCGCAGTTCGAAGCAGCCGACCTCGTCGGCGGCGCCGAAACGGTTCTTGACGCCGCGCACCATCCGCAGCGTGGAGTGTTTGTCGCCCTCGAAGTGCAGCACCACGTCGACGAGGTGCTCGAGCGACCGCGGACCTGCGACCGCGCCGTCCTTGGTGACGTGGCCGATGAGGAGCACCGGCACGCCGCTGGCCTTCGCGAGGGACGTGAGGGCGCTGGTGACGGCCTTCACCTGGGTGACGCCGCCGACCACGCCGTCGACGTCCGCGGCGAGCATGGTCTGCACGGAGTCGACGATCAGCAAGGTGGGACGCACCTGCTCGACGTGTCCGAGGATGGTCGCCAGATCGGATTCGGCGGCGAGGTAGACGCGCTCGTGGACGGCGCCGGTGCGGTCGGCCCGGAGCCGCACCTGCCCGGCGGATTCCTCACCGGTGACGTAGAGGGACCGGTCGTCCGGGCCGCGCCGGGCCCACTGGTGGACGACCTCGAGGAGCAGAGTGGACTTGCCGACGCCGGGTTCACCGGCGAGGAGGACGACGGAACCGGGCACGACGCCGCCGCCGAGAACCCGGTCGAGTTCGTCGATGCCGGTGGGCTTGGCGCGGGTGGACGTGCTGTCGATCCGCGTGATCGGAGTGGCGGGGGTGGACGGAAGTACCGCTCCCGCTCCGGCTTTCGCGAGGGAGGCGCCGGGGCGGCTCGCGACCGCCGCCACGATCGGGGCCTCGTCCATCGATCCCCAGCTACCGCACTCGGGGCACCGGCCGACCCATTTGGGAACCGTGCACTGGCACGACGAGCAACGGAAGCTGGACTTGAGTTTGGCCACCGGGCCAGCCTAGATATCGGGTCCGACAGCGAACCCGATCCGGCTGCCTAGTGTCCGCCGCCCTCGGCTTCGGTGCCCGCCGACTTGTCGGACACGTGGCGCTCGGTCTCGTGGCCCGCGTCGACGGGAACGGACACGGTGACGTCGCCGGCCTTCTCGAACGCGAACGTGACGGGGAAGGTGAGGCCCGGGCGGACGCCTTCCTTGAGGTTGTTCAGTGTGACGAGGACGACGTCGGTCGGGGCGTCGGCGTTCTCGTCCGTCTGACCCGTGGCCTCGGCGCTCTCGGCGGCGTCCTCGCCCGGCAGGCCGGCGACGAGCGCGGTCTGCGGCGCGATCTCCAGTCCGCCCGTCTTGTCGCCGAGGGTGACGGACTGTGCGAAGTCGGTGCTGATCCGGGTCAGCTTGTCCGGGGTGTCTTCGTTGTTGTTGATCGCGGTGAACGCGAGGACGGCGTTGCCGCCCGGCTCGAGGCTGTACTCGGCGGAGTTGGGGTAGACCACGTGCACGTTGCGCAGGGCGATCGAATCGAGGTTCGCGCTGTTGCCGTTGACTGCGGCGACCTGACTCGACGTCTGGGTGATCTGGCCCGCACTGCATGCGGACAGCACGAGGGCTGCGCCGGCAGCGAGAGCGACGGCGGTAGCGACTCGGCGAGTCGACTTGTCGAGAGCAGTCACGAGTTGTCCTCCGGTGTCAGGTTCGCACTTCAACTAGGCAGAGTAGTAGTTCGCCCGCGTGGCCTGCTCGCTGGGTAGTCACAATGGTTGTCTGCGTGCGGTTTCGGCGCTGGAGAACCGCCCGATCGGGGTGTCCGGAATGCACGTATCAGAAGCCCTGTCAACCCCTACGGTCAGGCAACGATGCCCCTGACCTGCACCGTTGATGCGACCTGGATCCGGACACGTGTTAAACTCGGATGATCGAAAGGGGCACGGGACAGATGATTTTTAAGGTCGGAGACACCGTCGTATACCCCCATCACGGTGCGGCGCTGATCGAAGCTATTGAAACCCGCACCATCAAGGGTGAGCAGAAGGAATATCTCGTTCTCAAGGTTGCTCAGGGCGATCTCACCGTACGGGTTCCCGCAGACAACGCAGAGTACGTAGGCGTACGCGACGTCGTCGGCCAGGAAGGTCTCGACAAGGTCTTCCAGGTACTGCGGGCACCGCACACCGAAGAGCCCACCAACTGGTCACGCCGCTACAAGGCGAATCTCGAAAAGCTCGCGTCAGGTGACGTCAACAAGGTCGCCGAGGTCGTTCGTGACCTGTGGCGTCGTGAGCAGGACCGCGGTCTGTCCGCGGGAGAGAAGCGCATGCTCGCGAAGGCACGGCAGATTCTTGTCGGCGAGCTCGCACTGGCCGAAGGTACCGACAGCGACAAGGCCGAGACCATCCTCGACGAGGTCCTCGCGGCCGCGTCCTAGACAGTCGCGATCAGTGGCCGAGGGAAAAGGTCCTGTAGTCGCGCTGGTTCCCGCCGCAGGTCAGGGAGTGCGTTTGGGCGAAAACACGCCCAAGGCATTCGTTGATCTGGGCGGGACGACCATGCTTGCACGCGCGGTCGACGGGCTCCTGCAGTCGGGGGCTGTCGACCGCGTCGTCGTCATAGTTCCGGAGGAGCTCGTCGAGTCGACGCGGACCCTCCTCCCAGGGAACGTCACCGTCGTGGCCGGTGGAAGCGAGCGGACCGATTCGGTCCGGGCCGGACTCGCAGCCGCCGACGATGCCGACTATGTGCTGGTGCACGACGCAGCCCGTGCGCTCACGCCGCCGTCGCTCATTTCCCGAGTGGTTGCCGAGCTCCGGTGCGGACGCAACGCGGTCATCCCCGTCCTCCCCGTGACGGACACCATCAAGACCGTCGACGTTCTCGGCGCGGTCACCGGCACCCCCGAACGGTCCGAACTGCGCGCCGTGCAGACTCCGCAGGGCTTCACCGCGGACCTGCTCCGGCGCGCCTACGACGCCGCCGACGGCATCGCCACCGACGACGCCGGACTCGTGGAGCGGCTCGGCGAACGGGTCCGCAGCATCGTCGGAGAACCCACAGCATTCAAGATCACCACCCCGCTGGACCTCCTGCTGGCCCGCGCGCTGGTGGAAGAGGGAGCGCACTAGTGCGAGTCGGAATCGGGACGGACGTCCACCCGATCGAGCAGGGACGGCCGTGCTGGATGGCCGGCCTGCTGTTCGAGGACGAGAACGGCTGTGCGGGTCATTCCGACGGTGACGTGGCCGTTCACGCCCTGTGTGACGCTCTGCTCTCCGCCGCCGGACTCGGTGACCTCGGCTCCGTCTTCGGAACCGGGCGGCCCGAGTGGTCCGGGGTGAGCGGCGCCGCGATGCTCGCGGAAGTGCGCCGACTCCTCGAAGAGGACGACTTCGACGTCGCCAACGCCGCGGTCCAGGTGATCGGGAACCGCCCGAAGATCGGCCCCCGCCGAAACGAGGCCCAGAAGGTGCTGAGCGACATCCTGGGCGCGCCGGTTTCGGTGTCTGCGACCACCACGGACGGGCTCGGCCTCACCGGTCGGGGCGAGGGGATCGCCGCCATGGCCACCGCGTTGGTCATTCCCGGTCGAAGCGCCAGGTAGGATCGCTGGTCGTGACCCTGCGCCTATTCGACACCGAGACGCGGGCCTTGCGTGACTTCGTTCCGCTGGCCCCCGGACACGCATCGGTGTACCTGTGTGGCGCCACGGTGCAGGGCGACCCCCATATCGGTCACGTACGCAGCGGCGTCGCATTCGACGTGCTGCGGCGCTGGTTGCTCGCCCACGACTACGACGTGGCGTTCGTCCGCAACGTCACCGACATCGAAGACAAGATCCTGAACAAGGCCGCCGAGGCAGGCAGGCCGTGGTGGGAGTGGGCCGCCACGTTCGAGCGGGCGTTCACGTGGGCGTACCAGCAACTCGGTGTGCTGCCGCCGTCCGTCGAACCGCGGGCCACCGGGCACATCACGCAGATGGTCGAGATGATGCAGCGCCTCATCGACAACGGCCACGCGTACGCGGCAGGCGGTGACGTCTACTTCGACGTCCGCAGCTACCCCCAGTACGGCAGCCTGTCCGGGCACAAACTCGACGACGTGCACCAGGGCGAGAGCGCCGGGGAATGCAAGCGCGATCCCCGCGACTTCACGCTGTGGAAGGCGGAGAAGCCGGGTGAGCCGTCGTGGCCGACGCCGTGGGGCCGCGGCCGGCCGGGCTGGCACCTCGAGTGCTCCGCGATGGCCGAGTTCTATCTCGGGGCGGCGTTCGACATCCACTGCGGTGGCCTGGACCTGGTGTTCCCGCATCACGAGAACGAGATCGCGCAGGCCAAGTGCTCGGGCGACGCCTTCGCGCAGTACTGGTTGCACAACGGCTGGGTCACCATGGGTGGCGAGAAGATGTCGAAGTCGCTCGGCAACGTTCTGTCCGTGCCGAACGTGCTGAAAAAGGTTCGACCGCAAGAACTTCGGTACTACCTGGGCAGCGCCCACTACCGGTCGATGCTCGAGTACTCCGACACCGCGCTCGACGAGGGTGCCGCCGCGTACCGGCGCATCGAATCGTTCGTTCTCCGCACGCAGGAGCGGGCCGGTGAGGTGCCGATCGGTCGCTGGACGGAGGCGTTCGCGCGGGCGCTCGACGACGACCTCGCCGTCCCGGCCGCGCTCGCCGAGGTGCACGGCAAGGTCCGCGAGGGCAACATCGCGCTCGACGGCGGAGATCTCGACGGTGCGCGAGCGATCGCGTCGCAGGTTCGGGCCATGCTGTCGATCCTCGGCGTTGACCCGCTGGACGAGCATTGGACTCAGGAGACCGCGGATGCGTCCGCGGCAACCGATGCCCTGGACGTTCTGGTCCGGGCCGAACTCGAGCGCAGGCAGAGTGCCCGCGCCGAGAAGAACTGGGCTGTGGCCGACGAGGTGCGTGACCGTCTCATCCGGGCGGGCATCGAGGTCACCGATACCCCCAACGGGCCCGAGTGGTCTCTCAAGGCAGGACAGTAGTAATGGCTGGAAATTCGAGTAGGCGCGGAGCCATCCGCAAGGCCGGTACGAAGAAGGGGCAGGTCGCCGGTTCCGGCGGCCAGCGCCGCAAGGGGCTGGAAGGGCGCGGTGCCACGCCGCCCGCGGAGGCCCGCACCAAGCACCCCGCCGCCAAGCGTGCCGCCCGCACGGCACGCGACGCCGAGAAGCAGCCCGGCCGCGGTCGTCAGACCGCAGGTCGCAAGGTTCTCGACGGTCCCGAGAACGTGCTGGGGCGTAACCCCGTCGTGGAGTGCCTGCGTGCCGGTGTCCCCGCGACCGCCCTGTACGTCGCGGTCGGGACCGAGAGCGACGACCGCCTGAAGGAATCCGTCCAGCGTGCGGCCGACGCAGGCATCTCCATTCTCGAGGTTCCCCGGACCGATCTCGACAGGCTCAGCGCCAACGGCATGCACCAGGGCATCGCGTTGCAGGTGCCGCCGTACCGCTACGCGCACCCCGACGACCTGATCGCCGAAGCGCGCAAGCATCAGGAGGCGCCGCTGCTCGTGGCGCTCGACAACATCACCGACCCCCGCAACCTCGGTGCCGTCGTGCGTTCGGTGGCCGCGTTCGGTGGGCACGGCGTGGTCATCCCCGAGCGTCGCAGTGCGTCGGTCACGGCGGTGGCGTGGCGCACCAGTGCCGGCGCCGCAGCGCGTCTGCCGATCGCCCGCGCAACCAATCTCACTCGCACGCTGAAGGATTGGGCGTCCAAGGGTGTTCAGGTGGTCGGCCTCGACGCGGGTGGCGACACCACGCTCGACGAGTTCGACGGCAGCGGTCCGGTGGTCGTCGTGGTCGGCTCGGAGGGCAAGGGGCTGTCGCGTCTCGTCCGCGAGAACTGCGACGCCATCCTCAGCATCCCGATGGCAGGCCCCGTCGAATCGCTCAACGCGTCCGTTGCCGCGGGTGTCGTGCTCGCCGACATCGCCCGTCGTCGCCGGAGCTAGGTCCCGCCGCCCTCACCTCGGGATCGGCGCCGCCACCGCGCGGTGGAACCGGACCCGGTGTCCGGGCCGCAATTGTGCGGCCGTCGGCAGGTCGGCCTCGGCGACCACGGCGATCACCGGGTAGCCGCCCGTCACCGGGTGGTCGGCGAGAAACAGGATGGGCTGACCGTTCGGGGGCACCTGCAGTGCGCCCGCGACCATGGCCTCGCTCGGCATCTCGTCTCTCACGGATCGGTGCAGCGCCCCCGGACCCTCGAGGCGCGCGCCCACCCGGTTGGTGTCGGAGCTGACCGTCCACGTCTCGCGGAGCAGGGCGTCGACGGATGCGGGGGTGAACCAGTCGTCCCGCGGTCCGAGCCGGACGCGCATCGTCAACGGATCCTCGGGCGTGACGGGCGGGGGGATGATCTCGTCCGCCGGCCAGTCGCCTGCGTCCGCACCCACCAGCAGCCGATCGCCCTCCGCGACGGGATCGGGGCCGATCCCCGACAGCGTGTCGGTGGAACGGCTCCCCATCACCGCGGGCACGTCGAAACCCCCGCGGACGGCGAGGTAACTGCGGAGACCCTCCGACGCGAACGCGATCTCCAGAAGGTCGCCGGCGTTGAGGTGCAGCATCGTGTAGTCGGGGCGGGATTTGGAATTGACGGTGACGGGGTTGCGGGCGCCCGTGACGGCGACGCTGACGGTTCCGGCCGCGCGCACCGCGAGCCCGCCGAGCGTGACCTCCAGTGTGGCTGCGTCGGAGGTGTTGCCCACCAACCTGTTTGCGCTGTCGTGCGCGTCTCTGTCGGCGGCGCCCGACTCGCCGACGCCGATCGACGCGTAACCGGGGCGACCACGATCCTGCACGGTGGTGAACGGTCCTGTGCGCACGACCTCGAGCCAAGCCATCGTTCGATTGTCCCGCATCCACCGGTCTCTGGATACGCTCTCGACCATGTTGACCGCGACTCTCTACGGCCTCGGCACCGCCCTGCCCCTGCTGATCGGTGCCGTCATCGGGCTGCGCTACGACCTGCCGCGGCCGGTCCTCGCGGCTCTCATGGCATTCGGTGCGGGAACGATGGTGGCCGCCGTGTCCACCGAGTTGTTCCAGCCCGCGTTCGAGACCGAGGGGATCTGGACGGCGGGCGCGGCCCTGTTCGCCGGGGCGCTCGTCTACGTCGTCGCCGACCGGCTCATCGAGCAGAAACTCGGTGCGGCCGCTCTGGGCTGGGCGTTGATGCTCGGCGCGCTCCTCGACGGCGTCCCCGAGAACACCGCCCTCGGGGTGACGATCAGTAGCGCGGGCGGGGTGGTCCTGCTCGTCGCCGTGGCGGTCGGGAACGTGCCGGAAGCGGTCGCGGGTGCGGCGTCCATGCGGTCGCAGCCGCATTTCAGCCGCGGCCGCGCCCTGTCGGTGTGGACGGCCACCGCCGTCCTGCTGGTGCTGGTGGTGATCGCCGCCGACGCCGTGTCCGACACGATCTCCGACAGCGCCATCGCGACGGTCCAGGCTTTTGCCGGTGGCGCGACGATCGCCGTGCTCGCCGACTCGTTGATGCCCGAGGCCTACCGGGAGGGCGGGTGGTGGGTCGGGCTGTCGACCGCGCTCGGGTTCCTCGTCGCGTTCGGGCTCGGCGCGTAGCGGTCGCTCAGGCGGGCAGCGTCGCGACCGTGTAGCCGTGCGCGGCAGCAACTTCCGCGGACAGCAGCTCTCCGTCGTGCGTGCTCAGTCCCTCGGCGAGGCCGGGGACGGTCGCGGTGGCGTCCTTCCAGCCCTTGTCGGCGAGGGCGACGACGTAGGGGAGGGTGGCGTTGGTGAGCGCGTAGGTGGAGGTGCGGGGAACGGCGCCGGGCATGTTCGCGACGCAGTAGAACACCGAGTCGTGGACCTGGTAGGTGGGTTCGGCGTGCGTGGTGGGCCGCGAGTCCTCGAAGCATCCGCCCTGGTCGATGGCGATGTCGACGAGTACCGAACCGGGCTTCATCCGCGAGACGAGGTTGTTGGAGACGAGGGTGGGGGCCTTCGCGCCGGGTACGAGGACGGCGCCGATGACCAGGTCGGCGTCGAGGACTGCCTGCTCGAGTTCGAGGGTGTTGGAGGTGATGGTCTTGACCTGGCCCTGGTAGAGGGCGTCGATCTCCCGCAGGCGGGCGATGGACAGGTCGAGGACGGTGACGTCGGCGTGCATGCCGTGGGCGACGGCGATCGCGTTCTTGCCGGAGACGCCGGCGCCGATGACGACGACCTTGGCGGGGCGCACGCCGGGGACGCCGCCCATGAGGACGCCGCGGCCGCCGCCCTGACGCATCAGGTGGTACGCGCCGGCCTGCGGGGCGAGTCGTCCGGCGACCTCGCTCATCGGTGCGAGCAGCGGGAGGGAGCCGTCGGCGGCGGTGACGGTCTCGTAGGCGATGGAGGTGGTCCTCGATGCGAGCAGGGCGTCGGTGCAGTCCTTGGAGGCGGCGAGGTGCAGGTAGGTGAACAGTACCTGGTCCTTGCGCAGTCGTGAATATTCCTCGGCGATGGGCTCTTTGACCTTCAGGAGCAGCTCGGCCGAACCCCACACCGCAACGGCGGACGAGAGGATCTGGGCGCCGGCCGCTTTGAAGTCCTCATCCGTGAAGGACGACCCGAGGCCTGCGCCGGATTCGATGATCACTTCGTGTCCGCGTTCGCTGAGTTCGTGGACACCGGCGGGGCTGATGGCCACGCGGTACTCGTGGTTCTTGATTTCGCGGGGGATGCCGATCTTCATGAGAACTCCGTGCTGTTGGAAATTCGATTGGTAGGCACCAATGGTGAAGAAAGCGATCCTCCATGCCAACAGTTGTGAAGATAATTCTCTATCATGGGGGTCATGGCTCGCGACTATTCGGAAGCACTCACTGTGGGGCGGCTCACACCGAAGGATGTTCGGCCCGCCGTCCACCTCGACGACGTTGACCGGATTCTGCTCGATCAGTTGTCCCGGGACGCGCGGACGCCGAACAATGCGCTGGCCGCGATGGCGGGAATTGCGCCGTCGACGTGCCTCGGCCGGGTGCGCTCACTGGTCGAACGCGGCGTCATCCGCGGATTCCACGCCGACATCGATCCGGCGACTCTGGGGCGCGATCTGCAGGCGATGATCGCAGTTCGCGTGCAGGCCAGCGCAAGACAGCACCTGGGCAAGTTGTCGCAGCAGCTCGCCCTGCTGGAGCAGGTGCTGAACGTGTACTTCATCGCGGGCGCGGACGACTATCTCATCCACGTGGCGACGTCGAGCAGCGAGGAGTTGCGGCGCTTCGTTCTCGACCACCTGAGCGCCCACCCGGCGGTGGCCTCGACCGAGACGATCCTCATCTTCGAGCATGTCCGGCCTCGTGGTGGCTCCGCCCCGTGAGTACTTGTTAACCGCGGGCGGTTAACAAGTACTCACGGGCGGCGGAGGCGCAGATCGAGGATCAGCATGGCCGTGTGCAGCGACGTCCGGGACTCGGCGTCGTCGAGGTCGACGCCGAGCAGTCGCTGGATCGTCGCGAGCTTCGCGTACAGCGTGGGCCTCGACAGGTGGAGTTGCTTCGCGAGTTCCGTCTTGTTGCCGCCGAGTTCGAGGAACTTGCGGAGGACGTCGAAGTTGTCGCCGCCGTGGCGCGCCCCATGTTCCAGCAGTCCGCGGAGTTCGGTCTCCGCGAAGGCCTGCACCCGCGGATCGGTGCGGATGAGGGCGAGCAGACCGCGCAACCGGATGTCGGCCGCACGGTGAAAGACCTTGTCGCCCGGTGGCAGCGACAGCGCGACCTCGGCGATGTGAGCGGATTCCGCCAGGCCGCCGGCGGCGTCCAGCAACCGGGTCGATTCGGGACCGACGCCGATGGCGGCGTGCAGGACGCCGTCGAGTCGAGTGAGCGCGGCACGTATCGCCGCGCACAGTTCGTGGAGCGCGTCGGGTGTGGACGCCGGCGGGTGGGACAGCAGCAGGTCGATCTGGCCGGCGCGCCGGTTCGCGGTGAGGGCCGTCTGCCGCGACGTCCGGACCGCGTGACGGACGGCGTCCAGCATCTGTACTCGGCGTCGCTGCGCCAGAACCTGGTCGGCGTTGGCGGTTTCGCTGACCCGCACGGTCATCGGCAGGTAGGTGAGGGCCGGGCGGAGGCCGAGTGCGTGGGCTCGGGCGGTCGCCTCGGCTTCGTCCTGGATGCGTCCGCGCCGGAGTTCGTCGATCAGTCCGCTCTGGGCCTGCTGCTCGAGCGCGGTCCGGTCCTGCTCGACCATCCGGTTCAGTGCGAGCGCCTGCGCGGCACGCTCGAGGGTCATCCGCGCCCGACCCTCGGCGGCGACCGGGCGCGGGGCGACGAGCCGTCCCCATTCCTGCCGATGGGCGCCGACGGGCGTGGTGGTCCACGACTCCGGGCCGTCGACGGCGGTCTGGTGCGACACGGGGGTCAGCCGGGACCGGCGTTCCCATTCGGCGAGGAGGTCCGCCGCCGCCGTTCCCTGCGCCGCGACGGCCAGCACCTGCCGGTTGAGATCTTCGAGGACGATCGGTGCGCCGAGCATGCCGGCCGCGGCGTCGACGATCTCGCCGAGCGACGCCCGCTTCATGCTCAGGTCGGTGAAGACCTCATGGGCGTGCCGCGCGAAGGCGACCTCGTCGTACTGCTCCGCGACGATCGACCGGTGTACTTCCTCGGTGACCTCGACGAACCGAATCTGGCGGTGCAGTGCGATGACGGGGAACGACAGCCTGTCGGCGGCGTGCGCTACCCCGTCCGGCACGGCGTCGACGTGGACGCCGAGTTCGACGACGAGACCGGCTGCACCCGCCGTGGCGAGGCCTTCCAGGTAAGAGGTGGGGTTTTCGGCGAGGGGTTGGCCCGTGGTGAGGACGAGTTCGCCGCCCTGCAGGAGGTTCGACAGGTCGGGAAGATCGCTGACGTGCACCCACCGCACCGGCCTGTCGAGCGGTCCGCCGCCGATCACCTCGGGCAGTCCGGACCGGACGACCGGAAGCGCCAGGATGTCCACGATGGTGGGCTGCATTTACGCAGTGTAAAACAGCGACCGGATTGATTGACAGATCGTCGGGCTCCGGGAGGTGTTACGCGGACCAGAGTGAAGGCATCGCACTTCGCGCGGAGTTCCCGCGTATCGGCTCTCTCGTAAGGAATCGACTTCATGACACACAGCGACGCCGCCCGGACGATCTCGCACTCCGCCGAAGGCCGGACCATCTCGCACTCCGCCGAAGGCCGGACCATCTCGCACTGGTTCGACAACAAGAGGTTCACCGGCACCAGTGGCAACAGCGCCCCAGTGACGAACCCGGCAACCGGTGCCGTGACCGGTCAGGTCGCGTTGGCCAGCGTCGAGGACGCCCGCGTCGTCATCGACGCCGCAGCGGCCGCGTTCCCCGCCTGGCGCGACACCTCCCTCGCCAAGCGTTCCGCCATCGTGTTCAAGTTCCGGGAACTGCTCAACGAGCGCAAGGGTGAACTCGCGGAGATCATCACCTCCGAACACGGCAAGGTCGTCTCCGACGCATTGGGTGAGGTCAGCCGCGGCCAGGAAGTCGTCGAATTCGCCTGCGGCATGCCCCACCTGCTCAAGGGCGGCATGACCGAAAACGCGTCCACCAACGTCGACGTCTCCTCCATCCGGCAGCCCGTCGGCCCGGTCGGCATCATCTCCCCGTTCAACTTCCCCGCCATGGTCCCGATGTGGTTCTTCCCCATCGCCATCGCCGCCGGCAACACCGTCGTCCTCAAGCCCAGCGAGAAGGACCCGACCGCCGCGATCTGGATGGCCGAACTCTGGGCCGAAGCCGGCCTCCCGGCCGGGGTGTTCAACGTCCTCCAGGGCGACAAGACCGCCGTCGACGAACTCCTCACGAACCCGGCGATCAAGGCCATCAGCTTCGTCGGGTCCACCCCCATCGCGCAGTACGTCTACGCCACCGGCACCGCCCACGGCAAACGCGTCCAGGCACTGGGCGGGGCGAAGAACCACGCCATCGTCCTGCCCGACGCCGACCTCGACCTGGCCGCCGATGCCATGGTCAACGCCGGCTTCGGGTCCGCCGGCGAACGCTGCATGGCGATCTCCGCCCTGGTCGCGGTCGGCGACATCGCCGACGAACTGGTCGCCAAGATCAAGGACCGCACCGACACGCTCAAGATCGGCGACGGCACCAAGGACTCCGACATGGGCCCGCTGGTGACGAAGGTGCACCGCGACAAGGTCGCCTCCTACATCGACGCCGGCGAAAACGACGGGGCCACCATCGTCGTCGACGGCCGGACCGTCCAGGCCGACGGCGGCAAGGACGGGTTCTGGCTCGGACCGACCCTGATCGACCACGTCACCACCGACATGAGCGTCTACACCGACGAAATCTTCGGACCCGTCCTGTCCGTGATCCGCGTCGAGACGTACGACGAGGCCCTGGAATTGGTGAACTCCAGCCAGTTCGGCAACGGCACCGCCATCTTCACCAACGACGGCGGCGCCGCCCGCCGGTTCCAGAACGAGGTCGAGGTCGGCATGGTCGGCATCAACGTCCCCATCCCCGTCCCCATGGCGTACTACAGCTTCGGCGGCTGGAAGAACTCCCTCTTCGGTGACAGCCACGCGCACGGCACCGAGGGCGTCCACTTCTTCACCCGCGGCAAGGTCGTCACCACCCGCTGGCTCGACCCCAGCCACGGCGG
>NZ_BCWY01000033.1 GCF_001894825.1 Rhodococcus jostii NBRC 16295
AGCCGGGGCAGTCCCGTGGGTTCAGCCCACTGCGACGGTTTCGTGTGTTCCTTCGACCGGAACGTTCGGTACGACCTCGGTGGCGAAAAGGCGGAGGGATTCGATCCACGGCTCGGGATCGTCCATGGCGTCGTGAGTGTTGACGGCAAGCTGTCCGTACCTGAAGCCGGCCAGGTCGAAGGTCTTCTCGATCTTCTCGATGACGGTGTCCGGGCTTCCGCAAAGCCACACGTTGTCGGCCAGGTAGTCGAGATCGACGTCGTCGATGTCGACCTTGTGGTCGGCGTCGTCGATGAAGCCCTGAAGGATCCGGTACTTCTGGTAGACCGGCATCAGGTACTTCTGCCAGGCGAGTCCCAGTGCACCGCTCTTTGCCTTCTCCTTGGCCTCTTCGTCGGTCTTCGCCACGAACACATCTCGTGCGATCTTGAATCGAGATCCCTGCGGGGTTCCGCCGATGGACCTGACCGCCTCCGAATATGTGTCCCACTGCGATCTCAGCAAGGCCGAACCACCGTAGAACGAGATCGGGGTCCAGCCTCGTTCGCCTGCGAGGCGATGCGACGGCGAGTTCTTGCTCAGGCCTGTGACCGCGATTTCGAGGCCGTCCGCGCCACCATGGGGTGAGTGATCCGCGGTCAGGTGGTACTCCTCGCCTTCCTTGACCTTGAACTCTCCATGGGACGCGACACTACCGGGATCGATCTGTCCGTCGAGGCGGGCGGCCTTGTAGTACTTGCCTTCGAAGTCGAATGGCTCCTGGCGCCACACTTTGTCCATCACCTCCAGTCCCTCCATCAGGCGGGGGTGAGCTTCGGACAGGTCGCCGGGCTGGCCGCGAAGCACTGCCTCGTTCTCCCACGATCCGGCTCCGACCCCGAGGAAGTACCTGTCCTCGAGCAACTGCGAGGTGTAGCCGATCTGAATGGCGAGCGTCGACGGGTTGTGCAGGGGCACGATGTGCGCCATGGGCGCGAAGCGCATGCGCTCGGTGATCTGTGCTGCCGCGACGATCAGCAACTCGGGATTCGGAATGTTCTCCCATGCCTGCATGCCGTGCTCGCCGACCATGAAATCGCGGTAGCCGAACTTGTCGCATGCTGCTGCAAGCAGGAGTGAGTATTCGAAGGTGTCCTTGTCCTTGCGACCGGGACGCATGTACGGGGTGTGGAAAACGCCGCATTCCATTGGTGAATCTCCAGCTTCTCGTCGTCGTGAATGCACTCTGCTGCGGTGGCGGCACGAGCCTGACAGTGGTGGTGGACAGCCCCGGGAAAGCGAGGGTGGGTTCGTGGAACGTGCATGCAGAGCTGTTCTGTCCGATCGATCCGACACATGTCGTGGCGGTCCGCCAGGCGAAATGCTCGCATCGGCGTATTCCCAACGTAGGGTGATCCGGATCACTTTGTCAACTGCAACGTTGACGTTGAAGTGGGGTGTAATCAACACTCATGTAAATCAACTTCAGCGTTGACAGTGTGACGTGAGTCGCTTAGCGTCTACGTCGACACGTTCCCCTGGTGCGCGCGGATCAAGCGCCGCTGATCAAGACAACTTCGGTGGCGCATCCGCTGCCGACGATCGATGATTGAGGACGAGATGACTGACATCGGCGACTGGTGCAACGTAACCCCACTCGGCGACCTGCTGGTGCGCGGTGCGCACCTGTGCCCTGACCGCGACCTGATCGTATTTCCCGAGGCGCGGTTCACGTATGCCCAGGTGCTCGACGGCGCGGTCGCGGTCGCGCGAGGTCTGTTGGCCATGGGCGTCGGGTCCGGTGATCACGTCGCGCTCCTGGCGCCGAACGGTATCGAGTTCGTCGAGGGGCTCTTCGGATCGGCGTTGATCGGGGCGGTAGTCGTGCCGCTCAACGCGCGGCACAAAGCGAAGGAGCTCGGCTACATCATCGAGAACGCGGACATCACCGCGTTGCTGACGGTGTCCGGTCCCGACGACTACGTCGACTTCGTGCAGGTGCTGCACGAAGCGCTGCCCTCCTTGTCCGCGGCGGGCTCAGGTGATCTCGATCTTCCCGAAGCACCGCGGCTGCGTCGAGCCGTATTGCTGAAAGGAACCGAACGGCCCGGTTTCACGTCCAGGGCAGACCTGGATGCGGCAGCAGAGACCGTCGACGCGACTCTCGTGCATCGTCATCGCCGCCGGGTGCGGACGAGGGACATCGCCGCGATCCTGTACACGTCGGGGACCACCGCGAACCCCCGTGGATGCCTGCTCACCCACGAATCGATGACGCGTGGCCCGGTGGAGCGCGCGACCGGCCGCCTCTCGGCAGGAGAGCGCCACATCAGCTGGGCCGGCGGACCACTGTTCCACATCGCTGCGCTGGCCCCACTCATCGGCGCAATCGGTGCCGGGGGAACGTTCCTGACCGACACGTTCTTCGAACCTGGCCGGGCCATCGAGCTGATCAGGGCCGAACGGCCCACCTGCGTCTGGCCCTGGTTCCCCGCACCGATGCAGATGATGATGGCGCACCCGAACTTCGACGCAGCGGAGTTCGACTCGATTCGGTACGTGTTCCTGATCGGTCCCCGCGTCCTCATCGAAGAGGTTCAGAATCTGTTCCCGGCCGCCGAGCTCATGGCCGCATGCGGAATGACGGAAACGACCGGCATCTATGCCCTCAGCGAGCCGGACGAGTCGTTCGAGGATCGAAGCGGTGCGCAAGGAAAGGCCGTACCCGGCATCGAGATTCGAATCGTCGATCCGTTCAGTGGTGCCGAGCAGCCGGCCGGAGTTCCCGGTGAGATCTTGATTCGCGGTTACTGCGTGACCGAGGGGTACTACAAGGATCCCGCAAAGACCGCCGAGACGATCGATTCCGACGGCTGGTTGCGGACCGGCGACCTCTACAGCCGTACCGAGTCGGGGTGCCTGGTGTTCCACGGACGGCTCAAGGACATGCTCAAGGTCGGTGGTGAGAACGTCGCGGCCATCGAAGTCGAGTCCTTCCTTTGTGAGCATCCTGCTGTGTTGACGGCCGCCGTCATCGGCCGCCCGGACGACCGGCTCGACGAAGTGCCCGTGGCATTCGTCGAGGTCCGAGAAGGACGTCAGCTGACAGAAGCGGAGCTGATCGAATTCTGTGACGGCAAGATCGGCCGGTACAAGGTCCCGCGCGCAGTGTTCTTCGTCGAGCCCGGCGAGTGGCCGATGTCGGCGACGAAGATCAACAAGCGCGGACTCAAAGCGCAACTGGCGACGCTGGCCAGCTCGCTGAGTGCAGCCGGATGACCTCCATGACAGTCGAGTTCGACATCGGAGATCTTCGTGTGTTGGCCGAAGGGATTTTGAAAGACGTGGACGAGGGCTCAGCCCTCGATGAGCAGACGCGTGTGCTCACCCACATCGCGGTGTGTTCGGCGGCCACGACGATGGATGTGGCGGGTACCGGCCGCTATATCGAGGAGGCGCTCGATCTGGGTCTCGACGCCACGCAGATCCAGGAGGCGTTGACGGTGGTCTCGGGTCTCGGTGTGCACACGCTGTTCGAGGCGTCCAGGCAGTTGTCGAGTGCCGTTCTGCGCAGAGGCGGTGGCGAGGCCGAACCGCTCGATGCTTCGCAGCAGGACTTGTGGGACCGCCACGTCGGTACCGATCCGTACTGGCAGCGGATGGAGGACGAGCTTCCGGGATTCTTCGATGCACTGCTGCGGATGTCACCAGAAACGTTCGTCGCGTTCTTCGACTACTGCGCAGTGCCGTGGAAGAGTCGGGCATTACGGGCCGTGACCAAGGAATTGATCTCTCTCGCTGCCGATTCCACTCCCACCCACCGATACAAGCCCGGGTTCCTGTTACACCTGAAGAACGCCCTCGACCTCGGAGCAGGTGCCCGCAGCATCCGCGAAGTTCTCGATATCGCGGCAGCTGCTCCTGAGCACCACGGTGTCGGCTGACCTTTCTCTTTGCACAGGACCGGCCCCGATACGAACTTTCGTATCGGGGCCGATCCGTATTGTTCAGCCGGCGATCAGCGATCGTGTCCGTACCACGTCGGCGGCGAGGGCGGCGACCAGTTCCTCCTTCGACGCAAAGGTCACCTGTCCGCGCATCCACTGGTGGAGGCTCACCTCGAGAGTTGCGTCGTAAAGATCACCGTCGAAGTCAAGCAAGTGTGCCTCGAGCAGTCGAACTCCGGACCTGCCGTAGAACGTCGGGCGCCGGCCTATCGATATCGCAGCGATCGCGGTCGAGCCGTCGGGGAGTGTGCACCGGCCTGCCCACACACCGTCGGCGACAGAATTCGAATCTTCCAGCTCCAGATTCGCAGTGCGGAAGCCAAGCTCTCGTCCGCGTTGATCGCCGTGAACGACCGTGCCGACGATGGAAGGATTCTCGAATCCGAACGGCGCCGGAGCGTTACCGCGAGCGAGCGACGCAGAGCCTCCGGCGCTGATGCTCAATCCGATGTGCCACATCATCGTCCGCGACTCGGGTGGAAAATTGCTCAGTGAGGGGGAGTGGTAGCCGCACTCGCGCACCACCTCGGCGAGGTCGCCGTGCGTGTCGGCCGAGATGTAGTTGTTCGGGGCGTATCTCGCCACCACCACGGCTCCGTAGCCGTGTTCGGCCACCTGCGCCAGTGCCACGCCGATCGGGCCGTCCTGACACAGATGCGGTGCGGGATCGCTCTCTTGCTGGAAGCAGACGAGCGGGGTTGTGCCGGCGACGGCCGGTCCGATGGAGTAGGTGAGATAGTCCGAGCCCGTGACGTCACTGCGGTAGCCGACGCAGCGAACTGGGCCGTGGACGCTGTCACGCTCGAAGGTGAACTGCGTCAGCGTGTGCGGTTCGGCCATTCGCCGATATGTCGCGACGTCATCGATGGACAGGTGTCCGAGTTCGTGTGCACGAGCGAATGTTTCGGCTTCAGCGGAGTCGGCGATAGCTGTCGGATCGAGCTCGGAGACGAGGGCGCTGTAGGCGCAGGTCCGATGCAAACCTGCGACGGACATGAGATCCACGGCAGCTTCCGCTGGTCCGCGGAACTCGAGCACTCCGCCGGGTACGGACCGTGCCGGAAGCACGTGCCCGGGCCGGGTGAACGCGTCGGGGGTGCTCGCCGAGTCGGCGAGTAGGCGCAGTGTGTCCGCCCTGTCCGACGCCGAAATGCCGGTGCCGGGTCCGATTGCATCGATGCTGACCGTGAACTCCGTTCCGGCATGATCTCTGTCCGCGCCGACCATGCTAGGGAGCCCGAGGCGGTCGCAGTCCGAGCCGACCATGGCGGCGCAGACCAGCCCCGAACCGTGGCGAACAAGAAATGCGATCGATTCCACGGTTGCCTTCTCGGCCGGGATCAGGATGTGGGCGTCGCTGGTGGGGGAGTTGCCGGTCAGCACGACTGGACGTCCGGCGCTCATGTCCGAGAGCGCTCGTTGCACGCGGGTTGTTGGACCATCCATTGTGGGGAACCTCGCTTCGATATGGACGACTGACGTCTGCACTGTGACGAGCGTCGCAAATTGTGCTCACTGTGTCAACATCAACGTAGACATTGAAAACGACCTTCGACGCTCTACATCCCGCGGGATGAAGGATGTGCGAGCGCGGCAGCCACCTGGTGGCGGCGGGGGACACCCAGCTTTCGGAGCACGTGTGCGACGTGCCCCTCGACGGTTCTGACCGACAGGACCAGCCTATCCGCGATCTCCTTGTTGGTGAGCCCGTCCGCAACGCACCGTGCAATGTCCAACTCGCGAGGGGAGAGCCCGACTGCCGGGTACGACGACGGCACGGGGCTGTCGGAGAACTCCTCGTCCAGGGCGTAAGCGATGAGTTCGGCCATCGACAACGTGGAGCCGCGACGATGGGATGCGGAGTAGACCGTGTCGCCGAGCGAAGTCCGCGCGCGCGATTCGTACACTTCTCGTCGTTGGACCCAATGCTGGGATCCGTATAGTTGCATGCCGAACGAATCCCACATGGACGATGCTCCGCCGAGAAGTACGGCTGCACGTTCGCCGGAACCGGTCGCGGCTTCTGCCCACGCGAGAAGGTCTGTGACCAGTGTGGCTCCGACCGTGTCGTCGAAGGCGCGTTTGAGTGCGAGGGCGTCGATCGCAAGGGTGATCGCCTCGTCGTGACGGCCGCGAATCAGCGCTACCAAGCCCAGTCCGTACACGGCATACGACAACATCCATTTCTCTCCCGTTGCCGATGCCTGGGTGTGAACGAACTCGAAATGTTCGGCAGCGCGGTCGCTCTCTCCGTTCGAGCTGCACAGCATTCCCATCTCGATGTGGGCGGTCCACATGAGATCGGTGATGCCGGGCAGGCGCTCGTACAGTGCCAACGCCTCCGACAGGTTGTGTTCGCCGGCCTCGAAATCACCGCCGAGGTAGGTGTTGAGGCCTTGCGTCTGCAGAGCGAACGCGAGGGTCGCATCGTCACCGAGTTCGCGTGCGCCATGCGCGGCAGTGTCGAGTGTCCGAACTGCCTCGACCCGGTCACCCTGCATCGTCTGCAGCACGCCCAGGGTGGCGTAGAGCTGGGGTACGACGTCCTCGGCCAGGTCGGAGAGCGCGAGGAACTCTGTGACCCACATGCGGTGTTCTCGTACCGAAAAGGCCGACGACCACAGAAACCACGTCGCGACGAGGCCAGCGGCAAGGTGCAGCATCTCGTGGTTCTGGCCCGTCAGCGCCGTCTGCAGTGCGGACCGCAGGTTGGCGCGGTTCTCCCGAAGCCGGTTGCTCGCACTCTCCTGCTCGGCCCCGGTCCATGACCGGCGGGCGGTACGTACCAGCTCGGCGCACCAACGGAGGTGTGCCACCCGTAGCTCGGCCTTCTCGTTGTCGGACAGTTTGCTCGCACCGAAGTGCCGGATCGTTTCGAGCATCTTGAACCGGACATGTCCTTCGCCGGTGGTGCGTTGTAAGACCGACTTCCCGATCAGACCGGTGATGGTATCCAGAATGCTCGCGGCGTCGACAGGGGCTCCAGCGCAGATGCTCTCGGCCATGGCGAGATCGAAGCCTTCGGAGAAGATGGACAATCTCGCCCACAGCACCTGCTCCTGAGTAGTGCAGAGGTCGTAGCTCCACTCGACCGTCGCATGCAGGCTTCGATGTCTGCTCGGCCCGCCACGATTACCCGTCGTCAACAACGCCAGCCGGTCGTCGAGACGTTCTGCGAGATCGTCTACGGACAGCGCGGTCAAACGCGCACACGCCAGTTCGATGGCCAGCGGCATCCCATCCAGCTGCGTGCACACCCGGCGCACAGCGTCCCGGCTCGAATCCGTGATCGAGAATCCGGACAGTGCCGCCGATGCGCGGTTCTCGAACAACTCGATGGCGGCGCCGGGCATGTCCGGGTCGCGGTGGTCCGTCGTGGACAGCGGCTCGAGGACGTGCACGTGCTCGTCCGGAATCGACAGTACTTCACGACTCGTGACCAGGATCTTCACGTGTTCGGTGTTTCGTAGAATCAGCGCGGCCAATTCGGCGCATGCGCTGACGAGATGCTCGCAATTGTCCAGCACCAGCAACAGGTGCTTGTCGAGGAGCGATTCGAGGAGCGATTCGGTTGCACTTCGTTCCGGTGCGTCCCGCTCGTCGAACCCCAGGACGTCCAGAATGGTCTGGGGGAGCAGGGTTTCGCTTCGCAGGGACGCCAGCTCCACGAAGCGGATTCCATCGGCAAATGCCCGCCGGTACGCGGTGGCGGCCTCTGCTGCGAGTCGGGTCTTGCCGATGCCACCGGGGCCGGTGACGGTGACGAGGCGGCCGTCGCCGAGCAGCACCCGGATTCTGTGGAGTTCTTCGCTGCGGCCGACGAAACTCGTCGAGAAGAGTGGAATATCGGTTGCACTGGGCATGCGGGTGCTCGACGTGCGCGTGCCGGACGTTCGCGGCGAACGCTCCTCCTTGATGCGGTGGACCGCGCTCGCCAGAGTATTCCGCGATCCGCTCCATTCCAGTTCCCGATGCAGCTGGGCCACCGTGACGTCGGGGTCTGCGTCGAGCGCCGCGGCGATCCGGGGTCGGAGGGCATCGGCCGACGATCCTGACCGTGGCCGATGGTCCTGGGGTGGTGCCTCGAATTCGAGGGCGCGGCGCACCGTGTTGCGCGAGATCTTCAATCGCGTCGCGATGCCCGAGATCGATTCGCCGGATTGTCGAAGCTCGACTATCTCTCGCCACTCGTCAGCGTTCACGGTGTCCTCTCTGTCGCACGCGGGCATCTGTGACCGGTGTCACTGTTCGATCATGTCGCTCCCTGACCGCGTGGTCAAGATCTGACAACACGCGTATTGACCAATTGCAGCGGCGTGCCTCGTCGTGCATATCGGCTCTGAGCTGGTCGGATGCCGTCAGATTCGGGAGGGGTGGGGAATCGAGTATTACTACGGTTTCGCCTCGAGCGCTGCCGGCGGACAGTGATCCGGGTCATACAGGAAAGAAACGGAGCATCCATGACTACGCCGGAACAGAACATCGACTTGGCCGACAACTTCGCAAAGGTCTTCTCCACGGGCGACGTGGAGCAGATTCTCGACACTCTCCATCCCGAGGCGACCTACTGGGTCTCGGGACGGATCGATGGGATGTCGGGCAGCTATGACAAGGAAGGTCTCGGCGCGTTGCTCGGCGGGGTCACCTCCGTGTACGAGAACGGCGCGCTCGAAATCACCCCTACTTCGGCAATCGCGCAAGGCGACAAGGTGGCTGTCGAGGCGACGTCGTACGCGAAGTTGAAGAACGGCAAGGTCTATCAGAACGCGTACCACTTCCTGTTCGAGTTTCGCGACGGCAAGATCCTGTCCGTCAAGGAGTACATGGATACCCAGCACGCATACGACATCTTCTATGCCTGACAAGGGGTTTCGTACCGCACTGGGTAATCGACCACAAGTTAGTTGAAAGGCAGTTCACGATGGCAATGGAAACCGGACTCATCGTCCACCCGTACATGCGCCCTGAGCGGACCGCGCGCCAGACATTCGACTGGTGCGTACAGCAGGCCGTCGAGGCCGATAAGATCGGCTTCGACTCGATCATGTTCTCCGAACACGCTTCACAGCGTTGGGAGAACATCCCCAACCCGGAGCTGATTATCGCAGCAGCCGCACGCCAGACCGAGCGGATCAAGTTCGCGCCGATGGCTCACATCCTTCCCCATCACAATCCGGCGAAGCTCGCGATCATGGTCGGCTGGCTCTCGCAGATCCTCGAGGGTCGGTATTTCCTCGGCGTCGGTGCGGGTGCGTACCCGCAGTCCACGTACATCCACGGCATCAAGAACGGTGACGACACGCAATTCACCAACGAGATGGTCCGCGAATCGCTCGAGATCATGGAGAAGATCTGGAAGCGTGAACCGTTCTTCTACGAGGGACGTTTTTGGAATGCGGGCTACCCCGAAGAGTTGCACGGCGAAGAGGGCGACGACCAGCACATGCTCGCGGACCTCAGCCCGTGGGGTGGTGCACCGGAGATCGCGGTGACCGGATTCAGTGCCAAGTCGCCGTCGATGAAGTTTGCGGGCGAGCGCGGATTCCGACCGATGTCGATCTTCTCCGGTCTGGACGCTCTGAAGACGCACTGGGAGACCTACTCTACGGCTGCGGAGGCCAATGGGCACGTCGCGGATCGCGCGCGCTATCACGTGTCCCAGACAGTGTTCGTCGCCGACACGGACAAAGAGGCGAAGCGGCTCGTGATGGAGGGGCCTATCGGATACTGCTTCGAGCGCTACCTCATTCCCATCTGGTGGCGGTTCGGGATGATGGATGGATTCATCAAGGACGCCGGCGCGGACAGGGCCGACGTCGACCTCGAGTGGGTTGTCGACAACGTGTTCTGTGTGGGCTCACCGGACACCGTGGTGGACAAGATCAATACTTTGTTCGAGGCCAGCGGCGGTTGGGGCACCCTGCAGGTCGAATCGCACGACTACTACGACGATCCCGCGCCCTGGTTCAATTCGCTGGCCATGATCCAGAAGGAAGTGGCCCCCAAGATCTCGCTTCCTGTGTCGGTGACGTCGTAGTACTCGGATCGAACGAAGGGACAGAAATGACAAAGCGGTTGGAGGGCAAAGTGGCCCTCATCACCGGCGCATCTCGGGGCATGGGCGAGTCGCACGCGAAGGCGTTCGTCGAACACGGGGCGAAGGTCGTACTGGCGGATGTGACGGACCACGCAGGGGAGTTGCTCGCCAAGGAATTGGGTTCGAATGCACTATTCGTGCATCACGACGTCACGCAACTCGATTCATGGACAAATGCCGTCGAACAGAGTGTGAAGGCGTTCGGCGAGATCAACGTGCTGGTGAACAATGCAGGGGTTCTCGGCCCGCTGGCCACGACGGCAGAGCTCACCGAGGACGACTACCGGAAGGTGTGCAGTATCAACCAGGACGGTGTGTTCTTCGGGATGAAAGCCGTTCTGCCCTCCATGGAACGAGCCGGTATCGGCTCCATCGTCAACATCTCGTCGATCGCCGGCATGGCCGCGAACTACGGGTTCCCCAGTTTGGCGTACGTCGCAAGCAAGTTCGCGGTCCGCGGCATGACGAAAGCGACAGCCGTCGAATACGGACCCAAGAACATTCGCGTCAATTCCGTGCACCCTGGGTTCATCCAGACTCCGATGATGGTGGAGGCCACCAACGAAGAGGGCGGCGACGCCTTGGCTCAGATTCCCCTCGGTCGCATCGCAGATCCGCAGGAGGTGTCCAACCTCGTTCTGTTCCTCGCGTCGGACGAATCCTCCTACATCACCGGATCGGAGCACCTGGTCGACGCAGGCATGCTCGCTCAGTAGGTGCTGAGCCCAAGGTTGTGGAAGGTCTTCAACGGACCTTCCACAACCTGGTGGCAATCGGATGGTGTTGTTCGGCAACCGATTCGGCGGTCACGTGAGGTTCGGTGAATCCTCGTCCAGGGTCTGGTCAGTTCGTCCGGTCGTGGACGAGTTCGCTCGGGCCGATTCCGGCCTCACCGGCGATTCCGGCGAGTTCCGCGCCGACCGATTCGTGCGGTTCGTCGGCCGTGGGCTTCTTCTGCGGTCCCGTGAGCAGTGAGGCGATCCCGCCGATCACGCACGCGACGATCGCGAAGGCGAACGCCATGGCGAGGCCGTCGGCGAACGGACCCGAGATCAGCTGGGGGAAGAAGTCGAGGCCGGTCAGGTGCGCCTGCTGCTGCTCGGTGAGCGAGGACAGTTGCGGTCCGAGCAGTTCCTTGATCGGGTTGACGCCGAGGAACGCAGCGAACAGCACGGCGACGGTGGGCAGATTCGCGATCTGGGTCGCCTGCGCCGCGGGAACCCCGTTCGCCATCAGTCCGTCGCTCATCGCCGTCGGCAGGTGGGTGCTCAAGCCGGCGATCATCAGGCTGAAGAAGAACCCGATCGACAGCACCATCGCCGCGTTCTGGAACGTCGTCATCATGCCCGCGCCCACGCCGCGCGCGTTCGCGGGCAGGCTGTTCATCACCTCGGCGCGGTTGGGTGCCGAGAACATGCCCATGCCGATGCCGTTGATCAACAGTGTCACGGCGAATGCCCAGTAGTGGAAGTTCACCGGGAGCGCGATCAACAAACCGAACGTGCCCGCGGTGATGAACATGCCGGTGCTCGTGAACCACTTGGTGCCGAACCTGTCGGAGATCACACCGGACACCGGTGCCGACAGCAGGAATCCGACGGTCATCGGGAGCATGTAGATGCCCGCCCACAGCGGGGTGCGGCTGTAGTCGTAGCCGTGCTGCGGCAGCCAGATGCCCTGGAGCCAGATGATGAGGATGAACTGCAGACCGCCGCGGCCCAGTGACGCGACCAGGTTGGCGATGTTGCCCCAGGTGAACGACTTGATCTGGAACAGGTGCAGGTTGAACAGGGGATTCGCGACCTTGGTCTCAATGACGCAGAAGGCCGCGAGGACGGCGAGACCGCCGATGAGGCATGTCAGCACCATCGGGCTGCCCCATCCCATCGACGAGGACCCGTAGGGCTGGATGCCGTAGGTGATGCCGACGAGGACGGCGATCAGTCCGACGGCGAACGTGATGTTGCCCCACCAGTCGATGTCGGCGTGCTGGCGGACGCCGGTGTCGTGGAGTTTCAGGTACGCCCAGATGGTGCCGACCACGCCGAAGGGAACCGAGACGAGGAAGATCAGATTCCAGTGGATCGGCGCGAGGATGCCACCGATGAGCAGGCCGAGGAACGACCCGGCGATCGCGGCGACGCCGTTGATGCCGAGCGCGAGCCCGCGCTGATCGGCGGGAAAGGCGTCGGTGAGGATGGCCGACGAGTTCGCCATCAGGAAGGCTCCGCCCACGCCCTGCACGACGCGCCACCCGATGAGCCACAGTGCCGCCTCGGAGCCGTCGAACCAGGTCACCGCCAGGAAGATCGAGGCGATCGTGAACACCGCGAAGCCCATGTTGTACATCCGGGCCCGGCCGTACATGTCGCCGAGGCGTCCGAAGCTCACCACCAGGACCGCGGTGACGACGAGGAAGCCCATCATCATCCACAGCAGGTAGCTGGTGTTGCCGGGCTCGAGCGGGTTGAGGTGGATGCCCTTGAAGATGTCGGGGAGTGCGATCAGCACGATGGACGAGTTGATCGTCGCGACCAGCATGCCGAGCGTGGTGTTCGACAGCGCAATCCACTTGTAGTGGGGGCCGAGTTCGTCGAGCGTCCGGGGGCCGTCACCGGTCGAAACGGGGGGTTCCTGCGTGTGCGAGACCAAGGAATTTCACCTCTCGGGTTTTCATAGTTTTCAAAAGTAAGTAATCGGAAAGCAAAGTGTTCTGTTGTCGCGTGTTCTGTGTGGTGGGGCATTCGGCCGACCGCGGCATCCCCTAATCGGAAATGCCCGGTTTGTCCGTTATGTCGCTGTCGCTCAATCGGTTCCGTCGAGCGTGGTCGATCAGGTTTGTCATGATACGGCGTCTCGATCAGTGCCGCAGCGCTGCGTCGCGGGGGCCGATCGGGGGACATCCGCTTCATCCCATTTTAGGCCCGATCGGGGGACAGGTGCCGCGCCCGGCTCGCGAAAGGATGGTGTACATCGGGTTGGACCACGAGCAGGAAAAGGGCGATGTCGACAATTGCAAGTACCGGACTGGCGGAGTTGGCATCCGAGTGGTGTACCGAGGCGGAGATTCAGGTGCAGCCGACCGCGGTCGCCGGCGGACGGAACGCGACGCGGAGTGTGTTGTTCATCGGCAACCCGTCCACCGTCACCGAGGTGACGCACTGGGCCGCCGTCAGGCACTGGACGGTGGAGCAGGGGCTGAAGCCGGTCCGTGACTTCGGCGTCGACGTGCTGTGCGCGATCGTCACCGAAGCCGTAGTCCACGGGACCTGTTCCGGTTCGGACGCAGCTGTCGTGGACCGCGTGCACGCCTGCGGACTGGAGTGCATCCCCGTCTACGACATCGAGCCGTGGGGAACGGACCGGTTGTCCGGGGTGCTTGGGCCTACGTCGGCTCCGTGAGTGCGCGTTGCGCCGCCGGCCAGAACTCGAATCCTGCGGTCATCAGTCCGCCGAGTCCGATGATGATCACCGCGGCGTCGACGCTCGTCCGCCCCTCCTTCGCCCAGTAGACGTCTTCGAGGTCGAGCAGCAACGCCAGTTCGTCGACGATGAGCGCGGTGCCGACGCCGTAGGAGACGGGCACCGTCGGATGGCGGCGTTGCTTCTCGGAGCCGCGCACCGCGACGGCCCCCACCCCTGCCAGCGCGGCGATCCCGAGGTTGTAATGGTGGAAATGGCGGCCGTGGAGACTCAACCCGCCACCGGCCGGCCCGTGCCCACGCCTGATCCAGTGCGTCAACGCCCGCACCCCCGCGAACGTCAGCGTGAACGCCGCCCACGACGCCACCGCCGACTGCTCACTCGGATCGAGCTTCCTCCGCCACGCCGCACGCAGCCGGCGCCAGCGACTGCGGTGGGGAGCATTTGCGAGTTGGCGAGTGGTCACGGCGTCAATCGTGCCACTGACTCGGGTGGTCTATCTGGAATTCGGTCGCAGAGCGACGGATAGGCCGCGATAAGTAATCGGAATTGAAACACCGTTCCCAGGCAAGCGTTTCTAACTCTGCCCGCCCCCACGTCGGAGGGCGGGCATCTCCTCGCTACGAATTGACGCTGCCGAAATTCAGCGCGTGCACCAGTTCGGAGCCGAACGAGAAAAGCATTCCCCAAGGGGTATTCCAAATACGGTCCGTGTCCACGTGAACACTCTGTCTGTTGGTTGTGATGGTTCGGCGCCGATCGTAGAGCGGCCTATCAGGCGCTTACGCGGTGGCGCCTCAGGATCATTCACGCAAATGACAGGAGACGGCCAGCGGTAGCGGGGCGGTTGGCGTGCCAGGGATCGCCGCATTGGGCTACGTGACGGCTGCACGGAGATGCCATCTTGACCTGACTCTCGAGTAGAGTTCGCCCAAAATACCGGAACTTCTTTCAGGGCGCCAGGACCTTAGTCCCTATCCACGGCGCCCTACGTGGTGTACATCGTGTCATTCATTCGATCTACAGCCCCATGACCTGCACAGGAACCTGTTCTCGCCGTTCGAATCTCGCGTCTGTGACTCTCGCCACTCCGGTTGTAACGAAGTTGGTTGAAGGTGCGATCATCATCCCGGCAGCAAAACAGGGGGGCGGTTGTCAGTCACCGCCAACAGTCGCAAGACAAGAGCGCTTGCCGGCTTATTGGTTCTCAGGTGGAAGGCAACGAATGTGACCGCATTCGATGTTCCGCTCGGCCCTGCATCGGGTGCGCCGGGCGCGACAACGGTCTCTTCGGAGACGGGACGACTCGGGAGTCGTCGAGAGTGGCAGGCGGCGTACATCCGACGACTGCTCATCTCCGACACCCTGGTGGTGATCGCTGCTGTCGCGCTGGCCCAGTGGATTCGATTCGGCGACAGTGGTGTTCTGACGACAGGCGAAGCAATCCATAGTCTGAGCTACACGCTGGTGTCGGCTCTGCTCGTTGTCGCGTGGCTGGTGACGTTGGTGATTTTCCGGACCCGCACGATCCGGGTCATCGGTAGCGGACCCGACGAGTACCGCCGGATATTCGTATCGACTGTGCGTCTCTTCGGATTCATTGCGATCCTGGCGCTCCTTTTCAGGCTCGACCTGGCACGCCTCTACTTGGCAATCGCGTTCCCGGTGGGCTTGATTGCCCTGATGGTGAACCGCTGGGTGTGGCGCCAGGTGATCACGCGCAAGCGTTCGCGCGGAGAGTTTCAGACGTCCGTCCTGGTTGTCGGTGGGGAACGTTCGGTGCGGAATCTCGCCGAATCGTTCGCCCGCGGCACCGCTGACGGTTACCGGGTTGTCGGCGTCTGCATCCCAGGGCATACCGGTACGCACGGCGACAAGATCACTGTGAACGGGCGGGAGATCCCAGTGCTCGGGGATGAGCAGGACGTGGTTGAGTCGCTGGAGTTCTGCCAGGCCGACACAGTGGCTGTTACGGCAACCGAGCACCTCGGTCACGACGGAATGCGGGACCTGGCGTGGGCGCTAGAGCCCCACCATGTCGACCTCGTGGTCGCCCCTGGGATGATGGATGTCTCGGGCCCTCGGCTCTCAATGCGACCCGTTGCCGGCCTTCCGCTGATCCATGTGGAGAAGCCGCAGTACCACGGTGCACAGCGGTTCTCGAAGCTGTCCTTCGACTTCGTGTTCGCGACACTTGCGCTAATCATGATCAGCCCGGTCTTGTTGGCGGTCGCAATCGCAATCAAGCTGACTAGTAGAGGTCCCGTCTTCTACAAGTCGGAGCGGATGGGCTTGGACGGCAGGCCGTTCCCGATGCTCAAGTTCCGCAGCATGGTGGTGGACGCCGACAAGCAGGTGGCCTCGCTGATGAAGGCGAACGAGGGCGCCGGCGTGCTGTTCAAGATGCGTGAAGACCCACGGGTGACGAAGGTCGGCCGCTTCATGCGCAAGTTCAGCATCGACGAGCTGCCCCAGTTCATCAACGTCCTGCGTCGCGAGATGAGTGTGGTCGGTCCTCGACCGCCGCTGCGCCGCGAAGTCGAAGCCTACGACGGCACGGTTCGGCGCCGGCTGCTTGTGAAGCCCGGCGTTACGGGACTGTGGCAGGTGAGTGGGCGGTCCGATCTGTCGTGGGAAGAGACTGTGCGGCTGGACCTCTCGTACGTGGAGAACTGGTCGATGATGGGGGATCTCCTCATCATTGGCAAGACCGTGAGGGCGGTGATCGCAGGTGAAGGTGCGTACTGAAGCGACAGTGATGCGATCGGATCGTCCGAAGTCGGTCGGCTTCAGGGTGTGCCAAAGTTGCCAGACCGTTGATGCTCTGCAGTACCTGGTCCACCCATGAAATCGGATTTACTTGCCGGTTCGGTGCCTATCGATCTCAAGGTCGCTGGGATGGACATGGGGCTGGGAACCGGTGATCGGTCGATAAGAATCAAATTCGAAATAGCAGGCCCATTCGAGATTCACGCAATGGCCAGGGCGTAGGGGATTAGCGATATGATCGGGAAATTTCTACGATCACCTGACACAACGCGCGACTTGCGGAACGTCGGGTTCTGGGTATTCATCATTGTATGCGTTGGCGCGGGGATCGGGATGTATTGGCTTTCGACAACACGGACAGCAGTGGTCCGTGAAGTGCACCCCGGCTCGCCGATACCAACGAAGGTAATTTCGCCTGCGAAGACCGTTGATCTTGGCTCCGTCAAAAGCATTCTTTTCATGGGTGATTCGTGGTTCGAAGAACAAGCCAGCACGCCCTCCGTTGAAGGGTTCATGAACATAGTCGCACAGCAGCTGGGTGTTCAATCAAAGGCGTACGGCTTTGGCTCAGCCGGGTTTCACGACCCTGGGATAGACAATCGTGGAAACTTCGAGAGTCGATTTCTCGTCGAAGATTCAAAAATCGCCCCGGATTTGGTGCTTCTCGGCGGGGGAATCCATGACGTCATGGAACCGTCCAGAAACGTATACTACTCCTTCGCTTCGCTAGTAGACGCGGTGCACACTAGGTTCCCTGCCGCGCAGATCGCCTTGATCGGGCCAGCTCCGGCAACTGAAGAAATGTTCTCAAGTCTATTAACGCTGGATTACACACTGCGCAGTGCCGCTGCGGATTCGGGAGTGGTCTATATCAGTCCACTGACAGAAGGATGGATCCGGGTTGAGAATTTACCCGACTATGTCATGAGCGTGGAAGGATTGCCTTCTCTTAATGACAAGGGAAAGGAATATTTCGCCCGAAAGTTAGCCGATGCATTGCGGCACCCTTCAGAATAGTAATGCGGAAATGCACTATATAAGCCATTGTCATTCTAGCAGAGGGAGCGTTCTGTCTTGACCCCAATTGCGACGGTGGTGATGCCCGTCTATAACCGAACTACCGAGTTGAGGAGAGCCCTCGACAGCCTCGTCAAGCAGTCGATGCAGGATTACGAGTGCCTGGTGGTGGATGATGCATCGAGCATGCCGATTGAAACAATTGTCGCCGAGTATGACGACAGATTCCGGTATCTAAAGACGAAAAACAACGTGGGTCCCGCGGCAGCGAGAATCGTCGGTTTCAAGGAGATGAAAGGCGAATTTCTCTTCAGGCTAGACAGCGACAACGAGGTCTTTCCATGGGCGCTCGATCGGGCTGCTCACTTTCTTGACCTAGAGCCGAATGCGTCGGGTGTATCGGGGCTCTACGTATTTCCCGATGGACTGAGAGTGCGAGTTGGGGGCGGATCACGCCTGCTGACGCCGGTCGATTACGCCCGCGGAGTGCGGTCTCCGGTTGACATGGTCGGTGCTGTACGGCGGTCGGTTGTGGAAGAATGGCTCGCCAAAGACAATGGATACTATTCCGCGGAGTTTCACTTGTGGTTCACCTACCACATGTCACATCAACACCTTGCGGTAGATGAGCCGTGGGGGCGCTACCACGAAGGCGCTGCCAATCAGGTCACGAAATCAGCCGATGAACGCAAACACCTCGACGCACAAAGATTTGTCGAGGAGCACCGTGGGCCGTTCGCCACAGCCTCGACTCGTCCGCTAGATCAGTATCTGGGTGATGAATGGGTCCGACTTCGCCGGGCAAGACGGCCTGAAGCCGAGGCAGTCGCGGAGTGGATGGGCGTCCGGGGGATCTCGCGTACCCGCGCTGTCTATAGCCGACTGCGAGGCAAGCTTCCTGATCAGCGCGGTCGGGAGTACTGGCTATGACATCTACGATCCTCGTGGCCTCATCCGCAGCCGCATTCCGCTCTAATCGACGAGATCCACTTCCGTGGCTATTTGCTCTGGTGTTCGCGGTCGCGATTCCGGTCGCCGGAGGTGGAGGCGTGCTCGCTGCCGACGTACTAATGGCGATAATGCTCTGGCCCGCACTTCTTTCGCTCCTGAACAGGGAAATCTTCCTGCGCAGGTTATGGTTAGTCGCGCTGTTATGGAGTGCGGCACAGGTAGTCAGTGATCTTGTTCATAAGCAATACCACTTCAGCAGCCTGATGTATGTCGCACCTGTGACAGCTCTTCTCGCTACGGGTTTGCTTTGGCTGCACAGTCAACGCGCCATTTCCGTGTCCGCACTACTTGTGGCAGTGGGTGCTGGCTGGATGATTCTTGAGATCATCTCTGGGAATATCTTATCGAGCTCGAACCCGTGGAAATACGGACTCTCGACGCCCGTGACGATTCTGGTGCTATCCATCGCCTACAACAGAAAGATGTCCCGCGCCACCATCGTCGGTTTGCTACTTGCCCTTGCTGTAACGTCCTACCTCTTCGATAGCCGAATTCAACTCGCGCTATTTCTTGTCTGTGCAATAAGTCTGTGCTTCGTGCATGACTCGCGATCGAAGCAAGAAAGGCGCACGACGCGTACAATCGGCTCGCTCTTGATCGTTGGATTTTCACTGTACTCTGCATACCCGGCGGCTGCTTCTTCAGGAATTTTGGGTGTGCGCGCTAGTCAACAGCAAGCGGTGTACGACAAGGAGGGGGCCAATTATGTGCTCGCCACTCGAAAAGAATTTCCTCAGATCGCATACTTGGTTTCGCAGAATCCTGTTCTTGGCATCGGCTCGTACGGCGCGCTCTCAAGGGAGCAAAGATCCGGGGCGCTTGAGTTTGTCGATAGCCACGTAGCGCCGCTGACAGCTACGGATCGGTCCTACCTTACGAGTTCTGCTTCCACCAACGTCGGATATCGCGCACATAGTTCCGCAATGAGTAGCGCACTGTATGCCGGCATCTTTGCTTTGCCATTCTGGGTGTTCCTGCTTGTTCAGAACGGCAGAGCGGCCCTTCGGTTTGCACAGGGGAGGGGGACCGTACCTGTCCTCCTGCTTTACATGTGCGCACTAACAACATGGGACGCGTTCTTCTCTCCGATCACCAATCGAACTCACCTTAGTGTTGGAATAACACTGTTCCTACTCGCAGTGGTCATGAAGCGTGAAAAGAATGCGGACACAACGGGGCGGGCGGTGACACCATGATTAAGATCCGACTCTCTATACACACAGGACGCCCGGCTCTTCGGCCATTCGAGATGCCGATCGTTTCTCCAGGCTTGCGTGCCAAAGATGCACGAAAGAAAATCTTCGCCCACGCGGTAGTGATCGCGCGTGCGACTAGCGTGCGGCGTGTTACCGAAAACGCTATTCTTATAGATGACTACGGATCTGTCACCGACTACTGGAAGACCGTCCGATGCTAAGCCAACGGGCATTGGGCGAGGGCTATTTACGTCCGCAGAAGTCGGACGTCAATGGGACAGTGCGACGTCTCGTGAAGTCAGCTGGAGTTCGTTTCCTCGTGCTCCCTGTAAGCGGGCTTGCAGTTATTCTAACTACGCGAATAATTACCACCAATTACAGCGTCGAAAATTACGCGATATTTACTTTGGTGGCTTCGCTGCCGTTTCTACTCCCACTGTCCGATCTGGGTATCGGCGCGGCGGTGACTAACGCTGCCGCTAAACTCCCGCAGGACGCCATCGCATTTGCTCTCATTCTACGGAAATGCCGGCGAGTTCTTTGGTCGGTGGCAAGTCTCGGATCTGTTGCCGCAGTTGTCGTCCAACTTGGCCTAGGATGGACCGCCGTGCTTAATTTGCCTGACTCGTCAGCAATAGGCTGGAGTGTCGCGGTTGCAATAGCGATCTATTGTCTGTCCATCCCAGCTTCCCTGGGTGCTCGTTTATTGCTGGGATTTCGCCGCAATAGCGAAGCCGTGGCGATTCAGGGAATGACTTCTGTTGTTACACTCGTCCTGATCTGCGTGCTTTCCGGAATTGGCGCATCGTATACAGTCGTGCTGCCTGCAGCTTTGGTAGGAATCGTGATTACGAACTGGGTATGTCTGGTGCGCGGATCGGGCGATCCTCGTGTTCGTGAAGCGAAGAGAATCGTCTCGGTGGCGAGTGGAAATACTCGCGGTACTCGGGTCTCGGTCTGGGCGACGGCTCTACCCATGCTGACGATCTCGCTAGCGCTGCCGTTCACATTTCAAGCAGACCGAATAATTTTGTCGTGGAATGCTGAACTGTCAGATGTCGCAGTGTACTCAGCCTGCGCACTCGTATTCTTGCCTGCGCTCTCCGTTGTGCAACTTGGTGGACGATCTCTATGGGGTGACTTTGCAGCAAATCGTGGTTCGCAACAGCTGCCCATGCTGTTTAGGCGATCACTTGTCGCCAGTTCGTGCATCGCCGGATTGGGCGCAGCAGGCCTTGTGGCTATCGGTCCGATAATTTCAAGTATTGCCACCAATGGTACGGTCCAGGTTTCCCGTGCGGTATTTCTTTCCTTTGCGGCTTTGCTTATCGCGCAAGGTCTTCACATGCCAGCAGGAATGTATTTGACGGACGTGACTGGGTTAAGGTTTCAGGCGGTATCGGCCATACTGATGGCGGCGGTGTCATTTCCTTTAGGAATTCTCCTTGCTGGGGAAATCGGAGTCACGGGACCAATAGTTTCCACCTGCTTTTCATGCGTTGTATTCCAGGTAGTTCCCTGTATTGTCTTTGCCAATCTACGAATGAGGGAATCTCATGGCGAATAGCCGAAGCCGGCGAAAGACGGCGATTAATAGCCGAGCTATTCTTTCGGAATACAATAAGCAAGACCTCGAGGCGCATGGTATCGAACGCTGGCGTCCAATATATTGGGTAACCCGGCCGGAAATTAGGTTTCAGCGCGCGCTTCGGAGTGTTGAGTACTGGTCGAACAAGACATCGTTAATCGCTCGACTAGTGTGGTCGGTGAAACGGCTGATCCTCTTTAGGGTGACCTTGCATACCGGAATATCGATTCCACCAGGGGTATTCGGTCCTGGTCTCGCTGTTGCACACCCCGGAAGCGTCGTCGTCAATTCAGACGCGATCGTCGGGCGCAACTGCCGTGTGCATTCGGGAACGAACATCGGAAGTTCTAGCCTTGGTGCGCCGCGTATAGGTGACAACGTATATATCGGTCCTGGTGCTGTGATATACGGCGCGATTGTAGTTGGGGATAACGTGGCCATCGGTGCAAACGCGGTGGTAAACCGAGACGTCGCGGCAGACGTGACCGTTGGCGGAGTTCCTGCGAGAGTGATTTCCTCCAGAGGCTCCGACGGCATCCATCCGAATTACTCAAGAACTGCGGGAAGACAATGACGGGTACATCTCTGCGAATCTGTGTCGCTATTCCTAGCCTGAGCGGCGGGGGTGCTGAGTTCGTGGCCAGGGAGTGGGCTGCGTGGCTCGCGCGAAGCGGCCACTCAGTGTCACTTGCTGTCACGCACCCGAAGGATACCGATCCTAAAATTCCAAACGTAGATGTGGTCCATCTGACAGGTAGCGGTTTAATATCGCATGCGAGGTCGTTGCGGAATTTGCTACGTCGGGAAAATGTCGATATCGTCGTCTCGTTGCTTCCATACTATAATCTGATGGCAATTCTAGCTGCCAGATCTTCTCGGACCGGTGTGGGCGTTGTAATTAGTGGTCGAAATGTGGAAGTTCCTTATCCGGAAGTGCACGGCACGAAGGTTGTCACGACCAGAATACTGTCGAAATTCCTATATCCATTCTGTGACGCTTTCGTCGCGATTTCACATCCAGTTGCTGCAGAAGCTGGCGCACTTTACCGAATTGACTCGTCGAGGATTGCGGTGGTACCAAATCCCGCTACCGCCAAGATTGAGTCAGACGGCCCGTACGAAAAAACCCCCGGGGTATACAGCGAAGTTCATGATAGTGGCGAGGTGCGCCCAATCAACATAATTCTTCCTGGTCGACTCGTAGACCAAAAGGAGCCAGCGGTCGCGTTGAGAGTGGCTGAAATCCTTCAGCGAGATGGTTGCGACGTGACGGTTCACTATTTCGGAGACGGGCCGCTTCGTTCACAAATCATGGAAGACGCGTCCTTTAGTGGTGTCGACGCAGTTGTTCACGGGTGGATAGAGGACTGGTATCGCCATGTCCCACAGAATTCCGTTGTTCTTCTTCCGTCGCGTGCTGAGGGGTTCGGCAACGTGCTCGTGGAGGCGGCCGCCGTCGGTGTGCCGGCCGTCGTGTCATCTCAGGCGCTGGGTTCCGCGGATGCCGTAATTCCTGGACTAACGGGTGAGTTCGCCCTGTCGAGAAGTGCGGACTCTTTTGCCAAGGCCGTTCGAAAAGCATCGAAGATCGAGATCGTGGGTGTAGAGGCGTGGTTGAAGAGATTTGGGCGGGATTCCAGTGGTGCTGCATTGCTTGCAGTATTGGAATCCGTGGCCGGGCGCAGGGCGGTGTAGGTATATGTCATCTCGACCTCGGGATAGACCAGTGACGATATCTATTGTGACTGTAGTTTGGAACAACATCGATGGTTTGATTGCGACGTGTCAGAGCGTTCGCGAGCAGAGCTATGCGCAGTACGAGCACATTATAGTAGATGGAGCATCTGTCGATGGCACGCAGATGTGGGCGGCGAATTATGCTTTAGATCAGAGGGTCACATTCATTAGCGAGCCAGATAACGGGATATTCGACGCTATGAATCGCTCGCTAACGCGAGTTTCTGGCCAGATCGTGGTGTTTATGAATGGCGGCGACAAATTTTACGATTCGCATACCCTTCGTGTGGTTGCGGAAAGCTGGGATGCCGAGGAGTGGTCGTGGGCGTATGGAGGTGTCGAATATGTCGATAAATTCGGGAACTTTATCGAGCGCTACATGCACGATCCGTTTAGGCGTAGAAATATCGAGTTCGGCCTGAAATATGTCCCACATCAGTCGACGTATGCGAGCCTTGACGTCTTGCGAAACTTGGGTGGATTTCGTGAGGAGTTTGGAACGTCGTCTGATCAAGAATTAATTGTCCGATTAGCGGGACAGTGCGAGCCAAAAGTGTTTGACCAGTACTTATCAAAGTTTCTGTCGGGAGGTGCGCACTCGAAAGGAACGATGTTTGAGCGCGCCAAGAGGTACCACGCAATCCGGCGGGAAAACGGATGCCTGCTCTTGTCAAATAGAATTGCGGATAGGGCGTTTTCGTTCGCTGAGGGGTTTTGGTGGTCGATTCGGGCGGCGTTGGCGAAGTATATCAAGAGAAAGCCAGTATTGTGAGTAGAAGTTGTGCGGATGGCTGGATGGCTGCTTTCGGTTGTGAGGGGCGCCGGAATGCCGAACGATAGCATTAGTCCCTGGTCTGAGACGTTTTCCGTCGCTGGCGTCCCGTTTGTTGCCAGCCCTTTCGCTACGTCGATTTCCTACTTCTTAGAGTCGTCGAGGGATATTCAGGTCAAGGGTCGAGCGATTCGCTTGGCGAATGCATATAGTGTCGCGTCCGCAACGAAGGACGTAGCCTACAGGCGTGTGATGCTCAGCGGCGGATTCAATTTGCCCGACGGTCTACCAGTCGTCTGGTACATGATGCGGTCCAACAGGCGTGCGCCAGAGCTCGTGGTCGATCGGCACCGAGGTCCCAGCTTCTTCTATGAGTGCCTCGATCGCGGTCGTGAGTTCGGGACAAGGCATTTCCTGTTGGGCGCGACCGAAGAGACGATCGCGCTTTTGGCGGATCGGCTCAAGAGTAAGTATCCCGGACTTGCAATATCCGGAACTTGGGCGCCGCCGTTTGCGCCACTCGATGATGGTTTCTTCACCAAAGCGGCAGAGTTGATTCGGGCGAGTCAGCCCGACATTGTGTGGGTCGCTATGGGAACGCCCAAGCAAGATTTTGCGGCGCTTCGAATATCGACGCTTACTGGAATCGACTCAGTTGGTGTTGGCGCCGCGTTTGACTTCGGTGCCGGGACGGTGGCGGAAGCGCCCAAATTGATCCAGGATAGTGGATTCGAATGGTTGTATCGGCTGTGCTGTGAACCACGACGCTTATGGAAGAGATATTTCTTCGGGAATGTGAGATTTCTATTCCACGCTGAGGTTGCCTTGGTTCGTGACCGAATTACGAGTTTAGTTTGCAAGATTCGAACACGTAGAGGTGGTCTGCGTGGGGCGAACGTCGATGGTCAGGTGCCGAAATGAGTAACGGTATCGATTTACTGATGGTCGATCAGGTTGATCCGTTTACCGTGGCCCCGAACGGCATCGACACTGTGATTCGAGGTCTGATCAAGTACTCAGCCTCTGAGCGGATTGGAATTATAGGCTCTACATCCTCTTCGGCAATTCGAGTGGGACAGTGGACGTGTATTGAGGTCGAGGGTAGGAGTGTGCTGTTCCTGGCGGTGTCAAAGGGTCGGTCGACGCATTGGCTGGTCTCGCGGGTGCCGGACTCGGTGCGTCTGACGTTTGGTTTGGTTCGGTTTCGCAACAGGATTCCGCGTGTTCGCGCTCATGCGCATCGTGTTGAGATTGGTGTCGTTCTGCGGGGATTGCTTCGGGCTGAGTATGTTCAGTTTATTCATAACGATTCGAAAGGGCTGTTGGGTGCAGAGTCGGATTCGTTGTGGAAAAGACTTTCCTCTGCCTATCGATGGCTCGAGTTGCGAGCGCTGCGTAATGCGTCAGCGGTAGTGCTATTTAACAAGTCCGATAGTGGTCGATTGAGGGAGATTCGCAGCGACCTGTTCGTGGCAACGACCTGGTACGACCCTTCACTGGTTGCGACTCGCGTTTCACAAGATTCGTGTGACGTTTTGTACTTATGTTGGGTCGGCCGCTTTGAGAGTCAGAAAGACCCATTGTTGGCTGTAGCCACGTTAGCATGCCTGGTGGAGCGTGGAGTAGATGTACGAATGACGTTTGTCGGCAGTGGATCAATGCAGTCCGAAATGGAGGCAGATATTCGCCTGCGCGGTCTTTCGGAGTATTGCGTGTTCACCGGATCAATACCGCGTGCACAGGTCTTGGATGAGATGGCTCGCCAGACCGTTCTCCTGATCACGTCACACTATGAGGGTTCGCCTACCGTACTGGTTGAGGCGGGTGCTTCCGGGCTTCCTATAGTGGGCACGTACGAATCAGACCCGGATCATCTTGTGAACAATCACGAAAACGGTGTCGTGGTTAGATCTCGGGATCCGTTCGTTATCGCGGATGCGGTCATCGCAGGTCGGGTTTGCGAATCAACGGCATGTCGTGAAGCCGTTTCGGAAAGGTCCGGACCGAAGATAGTTCCACAGATTCTGCGCTTGGGGCGGACATCGTAGGGGTGGTTGAATCTACCGGAAATTGAGCCGGTAGCAGTCTATTTGGACTGATCGGGTTTGGTCAGAATGTTCTTTATCGAGGTTAAAGTGAGGCTGAGTCAACATGAAGCGTGCATTAATTACGGGAATTACCGGTCAGGATGGCTCATACCTGGCGGAACTCCTTCTGGCGAAGGGGTATGAGGTCCATGGTCTGATTCGTCGGTCGTCGACATTCAACACGGCCCGGATCGAGCACCTATACGTCGACCCCCATGATCCGGAGGCCAAGTTATTTCTTCACTACGGAGACCTAAGCGATGGGGCGCGTTTGGTTACGTTGCTCGCACAGATTCGTCCTGACGAGGTGTACAACCTTGCCGCGCAGTCTCACGTGCGTGTGAGTTTCGACGAGCCTGAACACACGGGCAACACGACCGGCGTTGGCTCGGTGCGTCTTTTGGAGGCCGTCCGCCTCGCCGGTTTGGACTGCAAGTTCTACCAGGCATCGAGTTCTGAGATGTTCGGTGCGACCCCGCCGCCACAGAATGAGGAGACGCCGTTCTACCCACGGTCGCCGTACGGTGCGGCCAAGGTCTACTCGTACTGGGTCACAAAGAACTATCGCGAGGCGTACGGCATCTTCGCTGTCAACGGTATCTTGTTCAACCACGAGTCTCCCCGTCGCGGTGAGACGTTCGTGACTCGAAAGATCACTCGCGCCGTCGCGCGGATTAGGGCTGGGATCGAGGAGAACCTCTACATGGGTAACCTCGACGCGATCCGCGACTGGGGCTACGCACCGGAGTACGTCGAAGGAATGTGGCGGATGCTGCAGGCCGAGGAGCCTGACGACTACTGCCTGGCGACGGGTGGCCGATACTCCGTGCGTGACTTCCTCACAGTGGCATTCGAGCACGCCGGTTTGGACTGGGAGAAGCACGTCCGGTTCGATGAGCGTTACCTCCGGCCCACCGAAGTGGATGCGCTGATTGGCGACGCAAGCAAGGCGGAAGAGAAGCTGGGCTGGAAGGCCGCGGTGCATACACCCGAACTGGCGAAGATCATGGTCGATGCCGACATCAAGGCGCTCGAGCACGAGGGCCGGCCCTGGATCGATTCGCCGTCCCACCCGGACTGGGAGATCCTGTGATTCCCCAAACGCCTGCGTCTCTCGACCGGGCAGCTCCGTTCTTTGTTGCGGGACACCGCGGGCTGGTTGGTTCGGCCATCTGGCGAAAACTTGAAGCTGCTGGATTCGGCCGGTTGATCGGGCGATCGTCGCGCGAGTTGGACCTGCGCGACCGGGCCGCGGTTTCCGCGTTCTTCGCGGAAGCAAAGCCGCGGTATGTCGTGCTGGCGGCTGCGAAGGTTGGCGGGATCCTGGCGAACAGCAGTTACCCGGTGGACTTTCTGTCTGAGAACCTGCGCATCCAGGTGAACGTGTTGGACTCGGCGCTGGAGCACGGGGTCGAACGACTGCTGTTCCTGGGGTCGTCGTGCATCTACCCGAAGCTTGCTCCACAGCCGATCAAGGAGGAGTACCTCCTCACTGGTCATCTGGAGTCCACGAACGATGCCTACGCCATCGCGAAGATTGCGGGGATCCTGCAGATTCAGGCGGTCAGGCGGCAGTACGGGCTCCCGTGGATTTCCGCCATGCCGACAAACCTCTACGGCCCTGGAGACAACTTCTCCCCACAGGGATCGCACGTGCTGCCGGCCCTCATTCGACGGTTCGATGAGGCACGTCGCCGCGGCGCCGAGTCGGTGACAAATTGGGGGACCGGGTCTCCGAGACGCGAATTCTTGCATGTGGATGACATGGCGTCGGCCTGCCTTCATCTGCTCGAGAATTATGACGGCTCGGACCAGGTCAATGTTGGCACGGGAGAAGATTCCACGATTAGAGAAATCGCGGGGATCGTTGCTGAAGCGGTTGGCTACGACGGCCGGATCGAGTGGGACACCACGAAGCCTGATGGCACACCACGCAAGCTCCTCGACGTCACTAAACTGCGTCAGTCCGGATGGGAGCCCACGATCGGCCTCCGGGATGGAATTGCGTCGACGGTTCAGTGGTATCGCGAGCATGTGAATTCCGTCCGCACCTAGATGACGATCGAACCCGGCGTGTCCGCTGTCTTTGATAGGTAACTCGAAATGACAAAACGCATAGCAGTGTTCGGCACCGGCTATCTGGGGGCCACCCATGCCGCCTGCATGGCTGAACTGGGACATGAAGTACTCGGCGTCGATGTCGACGCGGCTAAGCTTGCCAAGCTCGAGGCTGGTGAGGTGCCCTTCTATGAGCCGGGTCTCGAAGAGGTCCTGAGGCGGAACATCGCTGCAGGACGCCTTCGCTTCACGTCCTCCTACGAGGAAGCGGCCGAGTTTGCCGACATACACTTTCTCGGCGTCGGCACCCCGCAGAAGAAGGGGGAGTTCGCTGCCGACCTGAAGTTCGTCGATGCGGTCATCGAGACGCTGGCACCACTTCTCACCGGTCCGGCCGTAATCTTCGGTAAGTCGACGGTCCCCGTCGGAACTGCTGAACGGCTGGGCGCGCGTGCACGTGAACTGTCGCCGGCCGGAGATGCCGTCGAGGTAGCTTGGAATCCCGAGTTCCTGCGCGAAGGTTTCGCCGTTCAAGACACCTTGCACCCGGATCGTCTGGTCCTCGGAGTAGACCGCGATCGTCCCGGACGGGCTGAGGGGGTCGCACGCGAGGTGTACGCGCAGCTTCTGGACGAGGGCATCCCGTTCCTGGTTTCTGATCTTGCAACTGCCGAACTGGTGAAGGCCTCTGCGAATGCGTTTCTCGCGACCAAGATTTCGTTTATCAACGCGATTGCTGAAGTGTGTGAAGCCTCCGGCGCCGATGTCACGGTGTTGGCGGACGCAATCGGCCATGACGCTCGCATTGGCCGCCGGTTCCTGAACGCCGGTCTCGGCTTCGGCGGCGGTTGCCTTCCGAAGGACATCAGGGCGTTCATGGCGCGGGCAGGTGAGCTGGGTGCAGACCAGGCGCTCACCTTCCTACGCGAAGTCGACAACATCAATATGCGGCGCCGAACCCGAATGGTCGAACTCGCGCGCGAAGCATGCGGTTCGCTGCTGGGCGCGAGGGTCGCGGTGCTGGGTGCAGCATTCAAACCGGACTCCGACGATGTGCGTGATTCGCCCGCCCTGAATGTTGCCGGCCAGATTCAGCTACAGGGTGCCGCGGTCAACGTGTACGACCCCAAGGCCATGGACAACTCGCGGGCGTTGTTCCCCACGCTCGGATACTCGGACACCGCGCTGGACGCCTGCGAAGGGGCCGACGTCGTTCTGGTGCTGACCGAATGGCCCGAGTTCCAGAAGCTTCAGCCCGCAGATCTTGACGCCGTCGTCCGCAAGAAGGTCCTCATCGACGGACGCAACTGCCTCGATCCGCAGCAGTGGCGCGACGCCGGCTGGATATATCGGGGACTTGGCAGGCCGTAGCGGGTTGTGGGCAGCAGACGAACTGCCTCGTCCAGCGACGCGAAGTGATGCCGTCTACCCTGGGGTCGGTGCAGCGTCTGACGGTCCTTGCAGTAAGTGCATTCGGCGCTGCCGCTGTCGGCATCGCCGGCCTGGGGGTGGTGGGCCACTTCGCCTACACCAAATCGCGAGTCGATCCGATGCGGCCTGTCGATGCCGTCATCGTGCTCGGTGGTGAGCATGACGGTCGCGAGGAATACGGCATCGAGCTTGCGCGGCAGGGTGTCTCCGCGAACGTCGTGCTGTCGCACCCGTACTGGAGGGGCGACCGCAAGATGGCGGAGTTCTGCGCCATCCAGGATCAGCGGTTCACCGTCACCTGCGTCCCGCCGCAACCGAGTACGACACGAGGAGAGGCACTGTTCACCCGCGACCTCGCGGCGCAACACGGGTGGAACAGCGTCATGGTGATCAGCTGGCGGTACCACCTGCCGCGTGCGCGGTACATCTTCTCGCGGTGCTTCGATGGCGACATCGTGATGCGGCCCGTCCCACGGGACTACGACTTCAGAGTCGCCCACTGGGAGTACATCTACCTGTACCAGACGGTGGGGTTCGTCAAGGCTTTCTTCCAGGGGCGCTGCTGAGTTCTCGACACTCGAGATGACAGCAAGCGGCGGGCAGTTCTACTCCACCTTCCGAACATTCAATGCGCGGTAGTGGTATCCGTCCTGCGTTCCGCCGACCATCGTCTCGGGTTCGAATGTCACCTGCTCTCCCGGCGTGAGCGAACGAAAGCCCGGGCCGGCGACGTTGCTGAAGTGAGTCCACGCTCCACCAGGGGTGGCGCCGGAATCGATCACACCCCAGCCCTCTTCGTCGCTCCACGTGCGCACGATTCCGGTAATTCGGTCGGCGTGTATCCGAGGCGGCACGGGAGGGAAGTCCGCATCGGTGAGCTCCCGCGCCGTGCCGTCGGGAAAGGTGATCCACACTCTGGACGAGAACGGGCTGTCCGACGGCGGTGCGATGTATGGTTCGCTGCCCGCGGGCCACGCTCGAATCGTGTAGAAATCGCACCCATGCATGGGGCTATCGAGTGTGCCCCACTCGAACTCCACCTGCTGGCCCTCGCGAAGCGCGGGGAAGCCCTCGACCGCCACACTGTGGAACAGCGTCCAGCATCCACCCGGCGTCTCGTCGGAATCGATGATGCCCCACATCTCCTCGATGCCCCAGCTACGGACGACGCCGGCAGTTGTCATGTCGTCATTGTTGCTCGGTGTGCGTTCAGGTGGGCGAGTTTTCGCAGGCTATTGACTCGAATGTATGTTCGATCTAAGATTCGAACATGGGAATCGGGGAGGATATCCAGGGGGCGTTGCCGGACGAGATTCTGGCGACTGCGGTCGGTGATGCGTGGCGTCTGGCCGAGGCGGAATTGCTCGACTCGGTGGTGCGGGTGTCGGAGGAGATCCAGCGGCTCGAAGCCTTGCGCGTCAAGCTGGTCGGTGCGGTGGACCATCGCTGCCACGTCGATGTGCTGGGGTTTCCGAACGCCAAGATGTGGCTGGCGTCGAAGACGTTGCTCGAGGTGGGTGCGGCGGGGCGAATCGTGATGCTGGGCCGGGGTTTGCGGTTCCAGCCGGAGATCGCGGATCAATTCTTTCACACCAACATTTCGGCGGAGCACGCTGCGCTGGTCATGAAGTTCTGTGAGCGGCCACCGACGGGCATGCCGGACGAGGCGTTGGACGACTGCCGGAGGGCGTTGCTGCTCGCGGCGACCGGTCCGACCGCGAACACCGATGCGGTGCGTGCGGTGATCGCGCGACTGGAGCGCGTCTTCGAATCCGATGATCCGCCGCCGAGTGAAGACACCGAACGCAACGAGTTCCATGCCTCGAAGACACTGAACGGGCGGGTCGCGGTGAAGGGTGACCTGGATGCGGTGACCGGTGAGATGCTGCTCTCGGCGCTGTCCGGGCTGTCGAAGCCGCGGCCGGCGCAGGATGGAACGAAGGACGAGCGCACCCCGGGGCAGCGGCGGGCCGACAGGTTCACCGAACTCCTCCGGCGTTACCTCGATTCGGGGGTCGCCGGTGAGGAAGGCGGGGAACGGCCGCACGTCTCGCTGCATGTCAACGTCAAGGATCTGGTCGACCACGGCGACTGCGGTGCGCGGGAACCGCACGGTGCCCCCGCAACAGACGAGGGCCTTTTTGCCGTCGATGGGGTGGCGTGGACGGAATGGATGGGGCCGCTGAGCATCACCGCGGCTCGGCTCCTGATCTGCGATTCGATCGTGACGCCGATCGTGCTCGACGGGAACGGGTCGCCGCTCGATCTCGGTGTGTCGACCCGAACCGTCACCAAGCGGCAGCGAAAGGCGTTGGTGGCGAGGGATCGGGGGTGTGCGTTCCCGGGGTGCGGTGCGCCGCCGTCGTGGTGCGAGGGCCACCACATCGTCCATTGGTCCAAGAGTGGTCCGACCGATATGGGCAATCTGGTGCTGCTGTGCGGGTTCCACCACCGGCTGCTCCATCACAGTGACTGGGAGATAGAGATGGGGGCCGATCGGTATCCCATGTTCATTCCGCCCAGGCAGGTCGATTGGGAGCGGAAGCCGATCCCGGCCCACAACCGGGGCCGGCCCGGAGCGGCCTGACCACGGCGGGACACAACACCACACACGACGCCGACTCGGCGGCAGGACGGGTTCCTGTCGCCGCACCGGCATGCCGTCGTGGCGGGATTGCCGGTGTCAGCGAACCGTCGTCCCCATCGACTCCGCAAGTCCATTGCGATCAGCGACATCAAGTTTCATACACGCCCGGTAGACGTGACCCTCCACCGTCCGCACCGACACGACCAACCGATCAGCGATCTGCCGATTCGACAAACCCGCCGCCACCATCGACCCCACCTCCCGCTCTCGACTCGTCAGGGGGAGTGGATGGGCAGCCTCCACCAGAGCGGGAGACGACATGTGGTCGCATCGAGCCGACAACGCCTCCGCCGCCGCAGCGCACTCGATCGAACGTCGTCTGTCTCCTGCACGAGTGAAGGCGATTGCCGCCCAAGCATAGCCGTCGGCAGCATCGGGCAAGGCGCCGATCCGCTCGAACTCCGCCGCCGCCGACGCCACACCGCAACCGTCGCCCTCTTCGACTGCCGCGGCCTGCCGGGCGGCTACCGCCACGAGGTCGCCATCGCACACCGTCGTCAACTCGGCAAGCCGCGAGGCCGCCGACGTGTCACCGAACCGGGTGGCGAGGTGGAGCGCCACCGCCTCGACACCGAACTGTCCGGCGGTGCAGGCGGAATTGGCCGCCGATCGCGCCAGATCGACCGCACGCGAAGTCTCACCCCGCGCTGCCGCGAGCCAGGCCTTCGATAACTCGAGTTGGGGGCCGAACACGGCGACGTGCCGGCCGTTCCGGGCCTGGGCCTGAGTAATGATGTGCTCGGCCTCGTGAACGCGACCGAGCGCCGCATACGCCTGGCCGAGGGCGATGTAGGCGGGGAAGCTCCACGAGATGGCGTCGGCGGTATCGCCCACATCGAGGGCGGCGATCGCCTGCTCGAGGCGCTGCGCGGCGTCGGTGAACCGACCGCGGGCAAGTTCCACGGTTCCGACCAGGATGTTCGCCAGCCCCCACGCAACGTATCGGCCGCTCGACGCCAAAGACAGATACTCGTCGGCACGCCGCTGTGCTGCGTCGAAACGTCCGGTCAGGGTCAACGCGAGGATCTCGCCGTGTCCGGCCGGGAAGCGCAGCAGCCCGTCGATCTGATCGGCCACCGCAGCGCTGCGCGCCGCCAGTTCCGGCACCCGCCCTCCCCGTCCCATCAGTGCAAGGGACAGCCCGCCGCCGAAGAAGGCCCACTCGACCGCCCACGGCAGTACCCGATCGGCAGCGAGAATCGCCGTCGCCGCCGCTGCCGCCTCCTCGGGCCGGTTCTCGAATACCGCGCACACCGAACCGATTCCCTCGATGATCGGTACGAGGCTGGGGTGAGTGACCCTCTCGCGGAGAACTGCAAGAACCTCGTCGGCTTTCTCCGACTCGCCACTCGCCCAGAAAAGGTTCGCGATCCGCGACGTGCCCCACCGCACCAGCTGCACCTGATCCAAACTGTCCGGCGCAAAGGAGAGCAACAGCGATTCCGCCTCCGTTGCGTGGCCCTGCCACAGCAGCGCCCGGGCGAGGAGGTCTGCTGCCTCGAATCCGTGGGTCTCGTCGAATGCGGCACGGGCGAGTCGTTCTCCCAGTGGCACATTCGCCAGACCGATCGCATCCTCGGCCGCAGTGACCAGCAGCTCGGAGTTGACGGACCGGTCGCTGTCGAGGGCCAACTCGGCCAGTCGAATCCGATTCGCGGGGCCGACCACGGCCCGGCTGCTCAAGGCCTCCACGAGCTGCCCTCGCAGTCTCCGGCCGGCGGCGCGCCCCACCCGTCGCCGGATCACTTCACCGAACAGGGGATGGGTGTAGCGGACGTCGAGCCGGTGGCCGTCCTCGACGATTCGGACGAGCCCGCGTCGCTCGGCCTCCTCCACCGAGTCCTCGCCCGCCAGCTGCCCGAGGACGTCCAGATCGAGCGGCTCGCAGAACGTGAGCAGCTGCAACGCCTGCAAGACGTCGATCGGAATCTGATCGATCCGGTGCTCCAGTAGCGACGCGAGTTCGGACGTGATCGCGGCGCGCCCCCGCAACTGCCAGACGCCCCCGGACCGGCGCAGCGTCCCCGCTTCCAGCGCACCCTCGACCAGATGCCGGACGAACAGCGCGTTCCCGCCGGACGCTTCCCAGATCATGTCGGCGCTCAGCCCCTCCAAGGGGCCGTCCAGCACGGACTCGATCAACTCGATGCTCTGGTCCCGGCTGAACGGGGCCAGTTCGAGCCGCAGGAGGTGACCGTCCTTCCACAGCGAGGTGATCGCATCGGGTACGGCTTCACCGTTGCGGACGGTGGCGACGATATGCACCGCCCGGTCGAGGGCAAGCTGGTGAAGGAACGTCGCCGACAGCTGATCGAGGAGGTGGGCGTCGTCCACGCCTACCACCAGGTCGCGGCTGTGGCCGTTGTCGAGGAGGGCCTGCCGCGCGGCGGACAGGAAGGCGACGGGATCTCGTGAGGTGGACGCTCCGACCAGATGGGCGAAAACACCGAGTGGGATGCTCCGCGCCGATTCGGTGCCCGCCACCCATTTCACGTCGCCGGGCAGTGCCTCGGTGGCGAATCGGGCGAGGGTGGTCTTGCCGACGCCGGGATCGCCCGTGAGGACGACACCGCATCCCCCGGACCGAGCCGTGAGCGACGCGGTGATCGCGTCGAACTCGACTTGTCGCTGAATCAGAGGCCACGTGGGACCCATAGGTTGATTCTAGATTCCCGCAGCGCAGGAAACAGTAGCGCGCCGAGTATCGGGCACGAGTTGTGCAGCGAATCAGCGTAATACAGCCGTGAGGTCGCTTTCGGTCGTGATACTCCAGAAGTATCGACGGGTTGCGCCGTCGGAGGCGGACGCGAGTTCGGTTTCGTCGTCGAGTCGACGCGTGCCTGATGCGGTCGCGTAGAGCGGTACTCGCGAGACTAGCCACATTCTCGGCCACGCTGAATGGGTATCGCGGAAAGTTATTGCGACGAACTACAGGAGAAAGTCATGACCGCGCGGCCGGAGGAGCCCTTCTTCAGTTGGACGGCGAGGCGGGTCGAATTCGGCAGATCCGAATCCGCAGTCCTGCTGTTGGACGAACTCGTACCGCTCGGGGCCAACACGGCACGATTGATCGCCACCCGCGACGACGACACCGACGTCGAGTACCTCGCCCTGATCGTCGGCGACGTCACCGACTGCCACGACGTCGCCGTCCGCTGTGTCGACGAGGAGACACTGCTCATCGAGGGCAGCCGGTGCGAGTCGTCACCGGAAATCCTGATCGGGCTGTCGGCCGCGCCGGCACTCTGTGGTTGCACCACCGAGCAGCACATCGACAGTCAACTGTGCCTCGAAGGTCCCGTCCGGGCGATGATCGCGTCGGTCGGGGTGCGGTCCGTCGTCGTCGACTGGTACCACGGCGCCTCCGCGGCCGCATGAACCGAACTACTCTGCCCGTCACTTCGGTCCCGGGAAAAGTCGGGTAGGACGCCACTCGCGGAATTCGGGACCGCGTGCCGGACCGTTGAAGACGTTCAACGACCACCGCTCCGGTGGCTCCGACAGTCACCCTCCGGTCGCCGCCCTCTCGAAAGGAACAGCCATGTCAGTAATCAACGATTCCCACGACGCCACCGATCAATACGTGGACGTCGGGGAGCTGTCCGATGACGGCGCGAGTACCGCCGCCCGACCGGGTGCGGGACCGATCATCACGGGTGCCGACCTCTTCGCGCCCGCCGCACTGCCGGATCCCGACGCCGCCAGGGACAAGGCGGAAAGTGAAGGGGCCGAACTGGACAGCATCGACTGGGACACGCTGACCGCCCCGGATGATCCCCTGTCGCCGACGGCGGAAGTTCAGGGTTTCACCCGAATCGGAGGCACCGGTCGCATCGTGTTCGGCGGCGGAGTTCCCGTCGGCGGATGGACGCAGATGGTGGTGTTCCCCGACGGAAGCTACAACTACAGTGGGCACCTGCACGTTTCGGGCGCCACCAGCTACACCGTGTCGGTCGCGTGGGTCCTCACCACCGGTTCGGGCCACCCGTCGTTCGTGATGCCGGCGAAGGGCCGAGTGCACGGCACATTCGAGCCGGGGTCCCGTGACTTCGACTGGAATCGGAGTGGAACCAATCCGGCGCTGCGGAATGCCTGGCCCATCTTCAACGCGCAGGGCTACAGGTGGCGGTGGTCGGCGGCAGCGAACCTCGATATCACCCCGCTCGTCGACAACATCAGCAAAGCCCTCGGCGTCGTCGGGGCGGTGGTCGCCCTCCTCTGAACGTCGGCCGGCGGTCGAACCCCGTCCGACTGCACCGTGTCCGGTGCCCTGGTGCCGGACACGGTGCGCACCACTTCACTCGAATGATCCAACTCAATCAAGGACGACATCGTGATATCACACGGAAATTCTTACGGCGACAACGACGGCGACAACACGCTCGCCGCCCCCTCCGAGCCCGAAGTCACGGGCAGCCACGTCGTCGTGTTCACGGAAGGCAACCGAAGGGACGGCGCGCAGACTCTCCGCGACGTTGCCGGACTGTCCGACGTGGCAAGCAGCACCGAGTTCGAAGCAAGCGCGGTAGACCTGTCGGAGACGCGGGCAGCCGACGCCGTTGTGTTCGACGAATTGGGGATCGCGGTGGTGACCGCCGACCCCGACCAACTGGCGACGCTGCAGGCCTCGGCCGCGGCAGAGGACGGCGCCGTGCTCTCCATCGAGCCGGAGTTGATGCACTACGCACTTTCGATCGGCACGGACCCTCGGGTGCAGGCCGAACTGACGAGTTTCGCCGATACGTCGGAGTTCACGTGGGGGCTGCACGCCACCAACGTCGCCGCATCAGCGTGCGGTGGCTTCGGCGTCAAGGTCGCCGTCCTCGACACCGGTTTGGATCTGACACACCCCGATTTCGAGGGCCGCACCGTGACCGCCCAGTCGTTCGTGCCGGGCGCCGGCCCGCAGGACGGGCACGGGCACGGCACCCACTGTGTCGGAACCGCGTGCGGTCCCAAGACCCCGAGCGGCACTCGGCGCTACGGCGTGGCCCACAAGGCGGACATCTTCGTCGGCAAGGTGCTGTCCGACCAGGGGCGTGGACCCGACCGAGGAATTCTCGCCGGGATCGAATGGGCGATCGCGAACGGCTGCCAGGTGATCTCGATGTCGCTCGGCGCGAACGTGGAAGCCGTGTCCGTTGCGTACGAGACGGTGGGCAGTCGGGCACTGGCGTCGGGGGCGTTGATCGTCGCGGCAGCGGGAAACAACGCGAACCGGGCGGCAGGGAAGATGGGATTTGTCGGCCCGCCCGCGAACAGTCCGTCGATCATGGCCGTCGCCGCGCTCGACTCGACGCTCGGGCTGGGCAACTTCTCGGCCCGCAGCAACCCGGTGATCGGTGGTCAGATCGACGTGGCAGGTCCCGGGGTGGGCGTGTTCTCCACCGTTCCCTTGCCGACGCGGTACGGCTCGAAGAGCGGGACGAGCGTGGCCGCCCCGCACGTTGCCGGCATCGCGGCGTTGTGGTGCGAGGCAACCGGGCGCACGGGAACAGAACTGTGGGCCGTCCTCACCCAGCAGGCCCGCAGACTCATGCTGCCCTCCCTCGACGTCGGATCGGGAATGATCCAGGCACCGGCATGATCGGCATCACCGTCACCGTCGACGCCGACCACCTCGACAACATCGAGGCGGTCGGCGCGGCGCTGCGGCAACGCGGCATGCGCGTCGATCAGATACTGGGCACGATCGGAATCATCTCCGGTGCTGTCGGAGACGAGGACCGCACCGTCCTCGAATCCGTTCCCGGAGTGCAGTCCGTCGAAACGGAGAACACCATTCGGATACCGCCGCCCGACGCCGACCCGCAGTAGCGGCGGTACCTCGAACGGATCAGCTACCGCAGTTCGGTACGTCCACCGTGACGTTCGGCGAATCCACCAACGGCTGCACCGGAACCCGGGCCTCACCCGGAGCGGTGGGTTCGGTGAGCTGGTACGTGATCTCCGTCGTCTTGCCGCGAGGGATCATCGCTCGCACGTTGAACACGGGGTGGTCGAGTTCGCTTCCGGTGAAGACGAATTGCTGGGTGCCGTTGATCGTCACCTTGTCGAGTGTCGCGCCTCGAGTGGCGAGCAACGACAGGTCGACGGCGTTGGTGCCCTTCGGTGAATTGCCGATGTTCTCGAACATCCCCGCAACGTAATCGGGGAACTCGCCTGCAGGGGTGTTGTTGGTCAGGCGCACCGTGACCGTCGAGGAGCGGGTGTCGCCGACACACGTGTCAGCCACATACTCGATCTCGCGCGTCAGGTAGTAGTCGAGCTTGTTTCCGCCCTGATTGTTCACCACCACACCCGCGTACGGCGCCGCGTCGTCCGGAACCACATTGCCGACCTTCGTCGTCGAAAGCACCTGCTGGAGTGCGGGGTCCGCGCTCCACACTGCGATCCGACCCTCTCCGGCGGCCTTGCCCAGTGCATCGAGCAGGGCCTGGGGGGATGACAGCTTGCCGGTCATCTTGTCGACCACTCGCGCGGCGACGGTCTGCAAGTACTGCTTGCGGGCGTTGTTGTCGTCGGCGAACCGCACATACGCGGTCGATTCGGTGAGCTCGACAACGTTGTCCTTGGTGATGACCTCGCCGTCGGGCATTGTGACCGGGCCGATGGCGCCGAGCACATAGCTGAGGGCGACGGGATCGGTCGCGACCACTCCATCCACCTCTTCGCCGGATTCCTGCGCCCACAGGGAACGCCAGATCTGTGCGGCATACGGGAAATGCGAACTCAGGTTGCTGTTCCGGAAGTCGGTCGTGGGCCGGCTGAGGCCGTACCGTGCGTCGTACTCGGGTCCGAGGTCGAGGGGTTGCTTGGCCAGCGACAGCTCCGAGTTGGCGCCGAGTGTGTCCACCTTCGCTCCGCCGTCGTTGGCGCGGACGATACCGAATCCACCCAGCAGGCCACCGGTTCCACGCGCTTCGGCGTTCGTCTGGAATCCGAGGAAGTAGTTTCGCGGCCCGTCCCCGCCGAGCATCGCCGGCACCACCTTGGCGGCGATCGCCGTGTTGCTCAGCAGCTTCGACAGCTCTGCCGTCTGATCCTGCAACGCCGTGCGCGCCTCGTTCACCACACCGAGATAGGCGGCCTCGTCGACATGCTGTGCCTGTTCCGACAGCGATTGCGCGGCAACCGATGTCTGATCCAGGACCGGGACGGCATCCCGTAGCGACTGCACGTTGACGCGGCCACCGCTCTCGATCAGCTGATCCGGGGCCAGCGTGCTGCCGGCGTCCACGGCTGGCGTCAGAACGTCGTGTGTGAGCCCCCGCACGACCTCGGATATCTGCTGAGAAGTTGCCAACGGGCTGCCGAGGACGGGAACAGCCGCTGTGATGCTCCACGGGATCGAGTGAGTGTTGTCGTAGGCGCGCGACGCGTACTTGTCGGCGTCGGAGGCTGACCGCTGGGCATCGGCGGTGTTCCCGTCGAGCAAGGCGTCCTTGGCGAGTTGCGCGTGACCGCGTGCCTCTTCGAGGTTCGCCTGCGCCTCGCGGGCGGTATAGCCGAGCCACGCACCGAAGGCTACGACGACCACCACGGCCACCGAGCCGCCGATGATCAGGCGGCGCCGCAGGCGATGTGCCCGCACCTGCGGTTGGTGTGTCCGGCGTTTACGGACACGTCGAACCGACGCGCTATCGGCCGCGTGAGCTCGGCCGTCCGAGCCACGATTGTCCGGGCCTGACGTGCCGAAACCCGACGGGCCCGTGACGTTGTCGTCCATTGCTGCTCGGCTCCTGTCTGAGGGGTGTGCAGAGATTATCGTGACGTATCGCTCACACTGCCCCTCGTGTGGAGCGGTGATGATTTGCCCAGTATTGTCTAGGCCAGGTAACGAACCACGAGGCGCCCACGATGTAAGTCCCGTCGAGGCACGGCCTCACAACTTCGAGGTACGGCTGAGTGGCGGGACAAATGTGTGTCAAGGCCCTGTGAGGGCGGGGTGGCGGAAGTGAGTTCATTTCCGCTTTCGCGTGCGCAACAAGCGCTGTGGTTCGCTCAGCAACTCGATCCCGACGTTCCGCTGACTATCGCCCAATATGTCGAGGTCCGCGGGTTCCTCGATCTCGACGCTTTGGTCGCGGCCACTGATCGCGCCTGCCGTGAACTGGAGTCCCCTGTCATTCGGTTGGTAGACGCGCCGGGGGAGCCGTGGCAATTGGTGGATCAGAGCATCAGCGATGCTCTCACCTACCTAGATCTGCGTGAATCCGACGACCCGGTTGGTGATGCGCGGCGCTGGATGGCCGAGTCGTACAGCCGGCCAATCGACGTGCTCGCCGATCGGTTGATTGCGGCCACGCTGCTGCACCTCGGCGACGGCCACTATTACTGGTACTCGTATGTACACCATCTGGTGATGGACGGACACGGCGCGATGGTGCTGATGAACCGGGTGGCCGAGCTCTACACCCATCGCCTGAATGGGACCGAGGCGCCGCAGTCCAACGCAATGAGTCTGCGCGAGTTGCACGACTCGGAGGAGGCGTACAGGCAGTCGAGCAGGTACGCGAAGGACCAGGATTACTGGGCCGCACGGACGGTGGAACTTCCCGCGCCGGCACGGCTGAGTCACCGGGCGGAGAGTTCGGGAGCACAGTCGCGGGTCGCCAGCCGAATGATGGATCCCGAGGTTGCAACGCGAATCGAGGATCTCGCACGACTCTGGAACTCGTCGGACGTTCCGGTGGTGGTTGCTGCGTTTGCCGCCTATCTGAGTCGGCTGACGGGCACCACCGACATCGTCCTGACGCTCCCGGTCTCTGCCCGGACCACCGCTGCTGCACGGCGATCGGCCGGAATGGTCGCGAACACCGTGCCGCTGCGCCTGCGAGCGGACCCGGCCGTGGGGATTCGCGAGCTCGTACGTCGGGTGCAGCTCGAGTTGACTGGCGCGCTGAGACATCAGCGATTCAGATCCGAGGAGATGCGTTGCGCGGGCGTCGCTTCCACGCGCCGCGACTTCGGGCCCAGGGTCAACATCATGAACTTCTACCGTCAGATCGCTCTCGGCGACCTGGTAGGCGAGTTCACCGTGCTCCCCGCGGGAAAGATTGACGACCTGGCGGTGAACCTTTACCCGTCGGTAGCAGGCCAAGCGACCCGCGTCGACTTCACCGCCAATCCACGGTTGTACAGCGACAACGAGGTCTCGGCCCTGCTGTCTCGCTTCATGAATTTCCTCGCCGCCTTCACCGCGGCCGGGCCCGAAGACGTGCTCGGAGCACTGGAGGTACTGACCGCCGATGAGCGTGCGGAAGCGACGACCGAGAATCCCGGCCGTGCGCCCGACGCCGCGTTCCTGCACGAGTTGTTCCTCGACCGGGTCACCGACCGACCGGACGCGGTGGCTGTGACGTGTGGGGAACAGTCGCTCACGTACGCCGAACTCGACGAACGGTCCGCGGCGGTCGCCGCGTCGCTGAGTGAGACGGGAGTCGTCGCCGGCGACGTCGTGGCCGTCGTGCTGCCGCAGTCGCCGGATCTGATCGCCACGATCATTGGCGTGGTACGCGCCGGCGGTGTCTACCTGCCCGTCGACCCGCAATACCCGCCCGAGCGCATCCAGTACCTGCTGGACGACGCCGAGCCGGTTGCGGTGATCGCAGACGCGGCTTCGCCGCCCGTGAGTACTTCTTACCCACGGGCGGTTAATAAGTACTCACGGGCGCGGAGCGCATACGTGATCTACACGTCCGGATCGACCGGCCGGCCGAAGGGCGTGCTGGTGACGCACGCCAATGTGCTGTCGCTGCTGACGAATACGCGGGACGAGTTCGGATTCGGGCCGGACGACGTGTGGACGATGTTCCACTCAGCTGCCTTCGACTTCTCCGTGTGGGAGATGTGGGGCGCCCTCACCACCGGCGGCCGATTGGTTCTCGTCGACCACTTCACGGCCCGTTCACCGCACGAATTCCAGGACTTGCTGGTCCGCGAGGGCGTGACCGTCCTCAACCAGACGCCGTCGGCATTCGGTCAGTTGGCTGAGGTCGACGATCCCGCGGATCTGCCGGTGCGGCTGCTGATCTTCGGCGGCGAAGCGTTGGACCCGACACAGGTGTGGCCGTGGCTCGAACGCCATTCCGGAGTGCGCGCGGTCAACATGTACGGCATCACCGAAACCACCGTGCACGTCACCGCGGCTGAACTCGACCCCCCGGCCCACGACGCGTCGGCGACCATCGGCCGCGCGCTACCAGGGGTCCACACCTACGTACTCGACGGTGCGCTGCGACCGGTGCCGCCGGGCAGCGTGGGGGAGCTGTATGTCGCCGGGGCGCAGGTCTCCTCCGGATACCTCCACCGACCCTCGCTGACAGCAGAACGATTCGTCGCGAACCCGTTCGTCGCAGGCGCCGTGATGTACCGCTCCGGTGACCGTGTCCGGTATCGCGGCGGCGGTCGGCTCGATTACATCGGGCGCACCGACACCCAGGTGGAGCTGCGTGGATATCGGATCGAACCCGGCGAGATCGAAGCCGTGCTCCTGGGGCACCCCGACGTCGAACGGGCTGTAGTGGTTCTCCGCGACACGACCGTCGGACGGCGGCTCGTCGGCTATGTGGTGACGGACGCCGACCCTGCGACGCTGACCCGGCACCTGCGTACGATCCTGCCCGACCACATGGTGCCCGGCGCACTGGTTTCCCTCCCGGCAATTCCGTTGACCGTCAACGGAAAGGTCGACCGCACTGCACTGCCCGATCCGGGTGTTCTGACCGCGGACGGGCAGGGAACCCACACCCCTATCGAGGACGTGGTGGCCGACGTGTTCGCCGAGGTGCTCGGCGGCACCGAAGTGGGGACGCGGCACAACTTCTTCGATCTGGGCGGCAATTCGCTGCTCGCGACCCGAGTGTCCGCACGCGTGAGCGCCGTCTTCGACATCGACGTGACGGTGAAGGACGTCTTCGAAGCCGCCACCGTCGCCGAGTTGGCCGCCCGTGTCGAAGAACGATCCGGTGCCGGGCGTCGGCGTCCGCCGCTACGACCCGTTACCGGCGACGGCCGCATCCCACTCTCGCCGGCGCAGCAGCGGATGTGGTTTGTCAACCAATTCGACACCGGTGCTGCGGGATACAACCTCCCGCTCGTCGTTCGACTCGACGGGGAACTGGACGTTCACGCCCTGGCGTCCGCGGCACACGACCTGATCGAACGGCACCGGACCCTGCGCACCGTGTACCCGTCCGATGCCGACGGCGCGCACCAGGTCGTGCTCGACGCGGCTGACGTCGTGCTGGAGCTGGCGCCCATCGCGCTGCCCGAGGATGCGGTCGCCGCGCACCTGCGGGCGTTCGCCGACAACGGATTCGACGTCTCCGTCGAGGCACCGATCCGGTCGCGGCTGTATCGCGTCGGACCCGACGCGCACGTGTTCGCCCTCGTGGTGCATCACATCGCCGCCGACGCGTGGTCGCTGACCCCGCTGATCCGCGACACGATGACTGCGTACCAGGCCCGGCTCGCCGACCGCGGTCCCGAGTGGCCTCCGCTACCTGTGCAGTACAGCGACTACAGCGTATGGCAACGGGCAGTCCTCGAGGAAGCGTCCGCCGACACCCTGCGGCAGTACTGGCTCGACACGCTCGCAGACCTGCCCGAGCAGGTCACCGTGCCCGCCGACCACCCGCGCCCTGCGGCGGCGTCCGGTCACGCCGGCACCGTCGGCATCGAACTCGACGAGCAGGTGCACGACGCACTGAACGCGCTGGCACGCAACGGTCGGGCCACCACGTTCATGGTGCTGCACGCCGCGCTGGCGGCCGTCCTCTCGCGCTACAGCGGCAGCCGCGACGTTCCGATCGGTACCGCCGTCGCCGGCCGCACCGATCCGCAGCTCGACGACATGGTCGGGATGTTTGCCGGCACTCTCGTGTTACGCACCGCAGTCGACCCGTCGGCAACGTTCACGGAGTTGCTCGCCCACGTCCACGAACAAGACATTGCGGCTTACACGCACGCCGACATGCCGTTCGAGACCCTGGTCGAGTTGCTGAACCCGGCGCGGTCGACGTCCCATCACCCGCTGTTCCAGGTCGCGCTGTCGATGCAGCGCGGCCGTCCTGGCCAGGTGACACTGCCCGGGCTGACGGTGACACCCGTCGGGGACGTCGTGGACCGGGCCAATTTCGATCTGCAGCTGACCGTCACCGAGTCCGGACCCGGCGGTCGCCTGCATCTTGACTTCGGTTACGACGCAGACCTGTACGACCACTCGTCGATCGAGCAGTTCGCGTCGCGGCTGGTGCGGTTCCTCGAGGCCGTCTGCGCGGACCCCCTGCTGCCGGTGGGTGACGTCGACCTGTTCGACGCCGCGGAGCGCGCCGCACTGGTGCCCGCTGTCGGTCCCGCTGCTCCCGCGCCGTCGACGCTGCGCGAAATCCTGACCCGCGGCGTCGTCGTCGCACCGGACGCTGTCGCGGTGTCCGGCGGGGGTGTCGAACTCACCTACCGCGAGCTGGACGCGCGCTCCGACGCCGTGGCACGTGAACTCGCCGAGACCGGTGCGGGACCGGGAAGCCTGGTTCCGTGGGCAGATCCGAGGTCGGTGGACTCGGTGGTGCGTCTGTGGGCGATCGCGAAGACCGGCGCGGCACCGGTGCTGTTCGACCCCGCGCGCACCGCCTTCACCCCACGTGAGTGGGAAAGCGTGCCGGGGCACACCGTGCCACTCACGTCCGAGGTGGCGTACGTCGTGTACACGTCGGGAACGACGGGCACACCCAAGGGCGCCGTCGTGACGCACGACGGTCTGGCCGCGCTCGCCGCCGACCTGCGCGAGCGGTACGCAGCCGGTCCCGGCTCGCGGATGGTGCACCGCGGTGCGGCCGGATTCGACATGACGCTGCTCGAGGTTCTGGTCGCGGGGGCGTCGGGAGCCACCCTGGTGGTCGCGGCGGACGCCGAATATGCCGGCCCGGCGCTCGCGGAACTGATGGCACGCGAACGCATCACCCACGCGTGCATGACACCGACGATCCTCGCCACCCTCGGCGATCGGGCGCTTCCGGATCTGCAGGTGCTGATGGTGGGCGGGGAGCGCCTCAGCCCCGAGTTGACGAACCGCTGGGCCGCCGGACGTCGCCTGTACAACGCGTACGGCCCCGCCGAGACCACCATGTACTCCTTCAGCACCGGACCACTCGTCGCGAGGGAGCCGGTCTCGGTCGGCGCACCCGTGCACGGTGTGTCCGCGGTGGTACTCGACGACCGGCTCCGTCCGGTACCTCCGGGCCTGCCCGGGGAGCTGTATCTGGCGGGCAGCGGCCTGGCCCGCGGTTACCGGGATCAGCCACGTCTGACGGCGGAGCGGTTCGTCGCGGCGGACGATGGCACACGCCGGTACCGCACGGGTGACCTGGTGCGCTGGCGGAAGATTGCCGACGGATTCGAGCTGGAATATCTGGGCCGCAACGACTCTCAGATCAAGATGCGGGGAGTGCGCATCGAGCCGGCGGAGATCGACACCGTCACCGCCCGGCTCACCGACGTCGCGTTCGCGGCCACCGTGGTACGCCTGACCGGTGCGGGCACCGAGATGCTGGTGTCCTACGTGCTGCCGAACGAGCACCTCGACACCCACGATCTGCGTCGTCGGCTCGCCGAAGTGTTGCCGTCGTACCTGGTGCCGACCGCCGTGGTGGTGCTCGACGCCGCACCGCCCACGGTGAACGGCAAACTCGACCTGCGGTCGCTGCCGCTGCCGGAACTGGCGGTCGCCGAGAACGCTGCGCCCGACACCGACACCGAACGCGCGGTGGCAGCGGTGTTCGCGGACGTCCTCGGAAGCGGCAGCGTGGGCCGGGGGACGCACTTCTTCGACGCGGGCGGCAACTCCCTGCTCGCCACACAGCTGACGGCGCGGCTCACCGACTCCCTGGGACACGCGGTGCCGCTGCGAACCCTGTTCGCGCACCCCACCGTTGCCGAACTGGCCGAAGCCCTCGACGACGCAGTCCCCGAAACCGACCTCCGGCCCGCCCTGGTCGCACGGCCGCGGCCCGATCGCATTCCCCTGTCCCGCAGCCAGTACCGCATGTGGGTGCTGAACCGCAACGATCCCGACTCGCCGACGTACAACCTGCCCGCCACAGTGCGGCTGGACGGCGTGCTCGACGTCGACGCGCTGACCGCGGCCTTCGAGGACGTGATCCGGCGGCACGAGACACTCCGGACGCGGTATCCGATGGACGGCCACCCGTACCAGGAGATCCTCGATCCCGTACCGCTCGACCTGGATCCGGTCGACGTGCGCGATCCGGCCGAGTTCATGGACGAGTTCGCATCCCGCGGCTTCGACCTGACACACGACCGACCCATCCGGGTTGCGCTGTTGCGTCTCGATCCCCGAAGCCACGTGCTGGCCGTCAACATCCACCACATCGCCGCCGACGGATGGTCGCTGACACCGCTCGTCTCCGACGTGCTCAGTGCTTACGCGACACGCTGCTCGGGCACCGCCCCGCACGGGGATCCGCTGCCTCTGCAGTACGCCGACTACGCCGTGTGGGAGCGCGAACTGCTGGGCGGAGAGTACGGGCAGCGCCGCGTCGAGCACTGGCGTCGAGTGCTGGACGGCGTCGACGGCACAGCACCACTGCCGACGGATCGGTCGCCCAGCGGTTCGAACCGCGCCGGCGTCGTCGAATTCGAGGTGTCGGCGCAGGTGCAGCAGGCGGTGCATCTCCTGGCCGCGCAGCACCACGCGACACCGTTCATGGTCCTGCACGCGGCGCTGTCCGTGGTGCTGTCGAGGCACGGCGCGCAGTCCGACGTCGTCGTCGCCACGGCCGTCGCCGGGCGCGGGGAACGCGCACTGGACTCCCTGGTGGGGATGTTCGTGAATACCCTCGCACTGCGGGCGCAGGTGCTGCCGGACATGCCGTTCACCGGGCTCGTCGCGCAGGTCCGGGACTTTGACGTCGCTGCATTCGAGCACGCGGACGTGCCGTTCGAGGTGGTCGCCGGACTGCTGGGCGGTCGCACCCCGCAGGTTGCCCTGGCGTTGCAGAACATGCCGATACCCACCGTCGAGGCGGCGGGCATGATCGTGACGGCCGAGGAATTCGATACCGGAACAACGAAGTTCGACTTCCACCTCACGTTCACCGAGACGTCGAACGACGGTGCTCCCGCAGGAATGAGCGGCGTCGCGGTGTACTCGGCCGCACTCTTCGACCATCAGACGGTGCGGTCGCTGGTGACCAACCTGGAACGGGTGCTCGAGGCGGTCGGCGCGGATCCTGCCCGGGCAGTCGGCGACATCGTGGTGACCGGCGCGGAACCCCTCGTCGGTGAGCAGCCCGCCGCCGAACGCACCCTCGCCGAGATCCTGACGGCCACCGCCGCCAGATACCCCGACAACGATGCCCTCACCGACGGCGAGAGCACGCTGACCTACCGCGAACTGGACGAACGTTCCGACGCGCGGGCCCGGGAACTCACCGCGCAGGGTGTCACGGCGGGTGAGGTCGTGCCGATCGACCTGCCGCGGTCGTCGGACTTCGTGGTCGAACTCTGGGCCGTCGCCAAGACCGGTGCGGCGTTCAGCCCTGTGAGCGGTTTCGGTGGCCAGGGCTACCAGAAGTGCGCACGGGACGTGGCGTACGTGATCCAGACCTCCGGCTCCACGGGCACGCCCAAGGCCGTCGCCGTCACCCACCGAGGGTTGGGACCGCTCACCGCCGAGGTGGTGCGACGGTACCGGGTGGGCCCCGACGACCGGGTGCTGCACGGCTACAACCCTGCGTTCGACGCCGCGCTGCTCGAGATGCTGCTCGCCTTCGGTTCCGGGGCCTGCCTGGTGGTCGCCCCCGCCGACGTCTTCGCCGGCGCCGAGTTGCACCGGTTGCTCGCCGATCAGCGCGTCACCCACTACCTCTCCACGCCGTCCGTCCTCGCCACACTCGAGCCGCGCGGGCTCGAATCCGTGCGCGTCGTGGGTGTCGGAGGGGAGGCCCTGAGCCCCGAATTGGCCGCAACGTGGAGCGCCGGACGACTCCTGCTCAACGCCTACGGTCCGACCGAGTCGACGGTGGTCGCGACGCTGACCGAAGTCGACCCACTGACCGCGAACGGTCCTGTGACGATCGGCGGTCCGATCGCCGGAACCACCGCACTGGTGCTCGACACCCGGTTACGCGCAGTCCCCGTCGGCGCTGTCGGTGAGCTCTACCTCGCCGGATCCGGACTGGCCCAGGGGTATCTCGGCGCACCCGGCCGGACGGCGGAGCGTTTCGTCGCGGCCACGGACGGCACCCGCATGTACCGCACCGGCGACCTGGTGCACCGGCGGGCAGACGGCACCCTCGCGTTCCTCGGCCGCGGCGACCGCCAGGTCAAGCTGCGCGGCATGCGCATCGAACCCGCCCAGGTGGAAGCCGCGTTGGCGGAACTGCGCGGCGTCGAGCAGGCCGCAGTGTCGGTACAGCGCAACGAACTCGTCGCCTTCGTCGGCGGCACAGGCATCGATTCCGGGACTCTGCGACAGCACCTGACGGGCCGTCTGCCCGCGTACCTGGTGCCGTCCCGCATCGTCACGATGGACGCCTTGCCGCTCACCGCCAACGGCAAACTCGACGTCGCCGCGTTGGAAGCGTGGGACGACGACGTGATCGCGACTCCGCCGCGCACCGCCGTCGAAGAACTGGTGGCCGGTGTGTTCGCGGACGTTCTCGGCTCCGCCCGGATCGGTACCGGGCACAACTTCTTCGAAGCGGGCGGCGATTCGTTGTCCGCGACCGCGGTGACGGCCCGCCTGTCCGCCGCGTTGGGCGTCGACGTTCCCGTGCGCGTGTTGTTCGAGAACCCGAGCCCGGCGGCGCTCGCTCGGTGGATGGGTGACACTGCCTCGGGGGCCGCACGACCGCTCCTGGTTCCGCGCGCGAGCGGCGCACGGGTGCCGCTGTCGCCTGCGCAGCAGCGGATGTGGCTGCTGAGTCGTGTCGATACCGCTTCGGCCCTGCACAACATGGTCTTCGTCACGCGGCTGGGGAACGATGTGGACGTCGACGCTCTCGAACTGGCGATGCGGGATGTGCTGCAGCGGCATTCGGTATTGCGCACCATCTGCCCCGTCGACGCCGACGGTCCGCACCAGCTGGTGATGCCGGTCGAATCCGTATCCGGTGATCCGACGGACGACGATGCCGGCTTCTCCGTCGACACGTGGAGCGCTCGACCGTTCGACCTCACGTGTGAACCCCCTGTGCGGGTAACGCTGTGGCGCAACGACACCGGCGACTACACCCTCGGCGTGGTGGTGCACCACATCGCGCTGGACGGCGGTTCGATGGGACCGCTCCTCGCCGATCTCGATACGGCGTACCGGTGCCGCACGGAAGGCACGGCCCCGCACTGGGCGCCGCTGCCCGTGGACTACGCCGACTACGCGATCTGGATGCGCGATCTGCTCGGGGACGCCTCCGACCCCGGCAGTCTGGGTCGTGCCCAACTCGACCATTGGGCGCAGGTACTCGCGGGAGTGGGTGCCCCACTCCCGCTGCCGACCGATCGTCCCCGACCGGAACTGCCGAGCCGCATCGGGGCGAGCGTGGAGTGGACGTTCGACGACGACGTGCGCGAGCGCGTCGGCGCCCTGGCACGCCGCCGGGGAACGACCGTGTTCATGGTGCTCCACGCGGCCCTCGCGGTCCTCCTGGCGCGGTTGAGCGGACACTCCGACGTGGTGGTGGGCACGGCGGTAGGCGGACGTCCGAACCCGGCGCTCGACGCCGTCGTGGGCATGTTCGTCGGCACCGTGGCACTGCGCACCCCGGTCTCCCCGGCGCAATCGTTCGAGGATTTCCTCGCGGACGTTCGCACCGTCGACCTCGACGCACTCGCGCACGCCGACGTCCCGTTCGACGACGTCGTGGCGCATCTCGCTCCGCCACGATCCGCGGCCTACAACCCGCTGTTCCAGGTGATGCTCACGTACCAGCACGCCATCGAGTTCCCGGGGCTGTTCCTCGGCGCAGACGAGTACCACCCCGACGCGCAGGCAACGGAATTCGACCTCGCGTGGGATGTGACCGACGCGGCCGACGCCCTGACGGTGCGACTCGACTACGCCACCGACCTGTTCGACCGGAGCACGGCACTCACGCTGCTGCGCCGGTTCGCTGCCGTCGTCGAGGCCGCCCTGGCCACCCCGTCGGTCGCCGTCGGCGACCTCGAGATCCTCGACGACGCCGAACGCGCCCACCTCGTGCAGGGACCCCGGCCCGTGAGTGCGCCGCGGACCCTCCGCGACATCCTCGACGCCAGGGCTCGCGCCACCCCGACCGCGGTCGCGGTGGTCGACGGTGACACCCGGTGGAGCTACCGCGAACTCGACGAACTGTCGGACCGCTGGGGCCGCGCACTCGCATCCCGCGGCGTCGGTCCCGAGGACGTCGTCGCCGTGGCGGCGCCCCGCGGTTGGCACTGGCTGGTGGCGGTGTGGTCGGTGACCAAGGCCGGTGCGGCATGGATGTCACTCGATCCCGGTCATCCTGCGGAGCGGCTCGACTGGATGCTGACCGACTCGCGTGCGGTGCTCGGATTGACCGTCGGCGATTTCGCGGATCTGCCGCGATCCGTGGACTGGCTGCGCCTCGACGAGCAGCCCGTCGGTGACGCGGATCCAGCAGCACCCGACGTGGACAACCCGGCGTATGTGATCTACACGTCGGGGTCCACCGGTCGGCCCAAGGGCGTCGTCGTGACACACCGCGGCCTCACGACACTTCTCGCCACCCCCGCCTACGCTTCTGCCGCGGAAAACGGCGACGCCGCCCGGGTGCTGCAGTTGACCTCCCCGACCTTCGACGTGTCGGCGTTCGAGATGCTCTGGGCCGTGGCGTTGGGCGGCACCCTCGTGGTTGCCCCCGCATTCAGCTATGCCGGTGACGAACTGGCTCGGTTCCTGATGTCGCAGAACATCACCCACTTCACGCTCACGCCGACCGTGCTGGCGTCCCTCGACCCACAGCGCCTCGTCCCGTCGACCGTCGTCGTCGGGGGAGAGGCACTGCCGGCGGATCTCGCCGAACGCTGGTCGCGGCGGCACCGCCTGTTCAACGCCTACGGTCCGACCGAGTTCACCGTCGACGCCTCCGTCGCGGGCCCCCTCGAACCTGGCCTGCCGATCACCATCGGAAGCGCCCTGGACGGCAACGCCGCGTTCGTTCTCGACGCGCGCCTGCATCCGGTGCCGGACGGGGTCACCGGAGAGCTGTATCTCGCCGGTAGCGGCATCGCACGTGGATACGTGCGCCGAAGCGATCTCACGGCAGGGCAATTCGTCGCCCACCCGTACGGCAAACCGGGGGAGCGGCTGTACCGCACCGGCGACGTGGTGCGGCGTGACCCGAACGGTGAACTGGAATACCTGGGTCGCAGTGACTCCCAGGTGAAGATCCGCGGAATCCGGGTGGAGCCCGCAGAGGTCGACGCCGTGCTGCTCCGGCACCCCGACGTCGAGTTCGCCGTGACGATTGCGGTGCCGACCTCCACGGACACCGTCCTCGCGTCCTACGTCGGGGGTGCCTCGAATCCGACGCCCACGTCCGTCCGTGACTACGCACGCGGCCGACTGCCGCGGCACCTGATCCCGGCCTCGGTGACGGTCGTGGACACACTGCCGCTCCTGCCGTCCGGCAAACTCGACCGCGCCGCACTGCCGGTGCCGACGATCGAGCTCACCGAATCCGTGCTGCCCGCAGGCGAACTCGAAGAGGCGATCGCGGCGGCATTCGGGGAAGTCCTGGGCCGTGACGAGGTGCCCGCCGACGAAGCCTTCTTCACCCTCGGCGGCACGTCGATGGGAGCCGCTTCGGTGGCGACCGAACTGCGCCGCCGGCTGGAACGCGACGTGCCCATCGAGTGGATCTTCACCGACCCCACCGTGCAGCGCCTGGCCGCGCGGATCGAAGACGGCGCCCGGCTCGAAAGCTTCTTCGACACCCTGGTCGAACTCCGCCCCGCAGAGGTGGGAGTGCCCCTGTTCTGCGTGCATCCGCTCAGCGGATTGGCCTGGTGTTTCAGCGGTCTCGCGGATCACGTCGGCGATCGTCCGCTGTACGGAGTGCAGGCGACGGGTGCGCCGGACCTACCCGAAACGCTGCCGGAGTTGGCCGCGCGGTATGTCGACGCGATCCGGGTCGTTCAACCGGAAGGTCCCTACCACCTGCTGGGGTGGTCGCTCGGCGGCACCATCGCCCACGAGATGGCCATTCAGCTCCGGGAAGCCGGCCACGAGGTGGCGCCGCCGGCCCTCCTCGACACCCTTCTGCCGCAGCATCAATCGCCCGAACCGGAAACCCTGAGTGAGGACGAGTTGATCGCGCAGTTCGGCTCGTACGTCAGCGTCGACCGGCTGCGTGAGATCCGGGCGGTGATCGAGCGACTCGAGATGATCGCGTCGACCCACAGCCCGCGCGTGCTCCACGGCGACCTCGAAGTCTTCGTCGCCGCCCGAGACCTGAACCGGCACCCGGATGTGGTCGATGCCTGGCGTCGCCACGCCGACGGCGTCGTCACCGGGCACCACATCGACACCACGCACTCCGAGATGGCGGATCCAGGCCCGCTCGCCGAGATCGGCCGACTGCTGCGGAGATCGGGGGAGCACGGCGAACCGTGACGCACGTGACGCCGACAGTGGAACTCATCACTAGGATGTAGCGATTCAGTCGGGTCAAGACGATGTGAATGACAGCTCGATCGCGCCGCCGCGCGCGACGCAATGTGGAAGAGACTCGATAATGGAAATTCAGGACTACCTGCGAATTCTGCAATCACGATGGAAAATCATCGCGATCACCACCGTGGTGGCGATCCTCGGTGCGCTGGGAGCGTCGTTGCTGACGACGCCGATCTACGAAGCGTCGACACGGCTGTTCGTCTCGACGTCCGCCGGATCGTCGGTGAACGAGGTCTACCAGGGAAACCTGTTCTCGCAGCAGCGGGTGACGTCCTACACGAAACTGCTCACCGGCGAGACGCTCGCGCAGCGGACGATCGACAAGCTCGATCTCGGCGGCACGGCCTCGGCGCTCGCCTCACAGGTGAAGGCCAGCTCCGCGCCCGACACCGTTCTGATCGACGTCAAGGTGCAGGATCCGTCGCCGGAACGCGCCCGCGACATCGCCAACGCCCTGTCCGATGAGTTCGTCGTCATGGCCCGGGAGCTCGAGACCCCGGAGAGGGGCGGCGCCCCCGCCGCTCGCGTCGTGGTCGAACAGCAGGCGCAGACCCCGTCCGCTCCCGTCTCGCCCAAGACTCTGCGCAACCTCGCGCTGGGTGCCGCGGTCGGGCTCCTGCTCGGCATCGCGTTCGCCGTCTTGCGTGATCGCCTCGACAACACGATCAAGGATCGGCGCACGGTCGAGGAACTCGCCGGTTCCGCACTGATCGGCACCATCCCGTTCGACAAGGAGCGGCAGACGCAGCAGGCGATCAACTTCGCTGAAGGCAACTCGTCGAGCGCCGAGTCCTACCGGGAGCTGCGTACGAACCTGCAGTTCCTCGAGGTCGACAACCCGCCGCGCGTCATCGTCGTCACCAGTTCGCTGCCCACCGAAGGAAAGACCACCACCGCGATCAACATCGCCCTCGTGCTGGCGGAGGGCGGCCAGAATGTGTGCCTGGTCGAGGGCGACCTCCGCAAGCCTCGGGTGTCGAAGTACCTCGGTGTCGTCGGTTCCGTCGGTCTCAGCAGTGTGCTGGCCGGCAAGGCCGACCTCGACGCGGTGCTCCAGCCGACGCAGTACACGGGTCTCACGGTGTTGGCGTCCGGACCGATCCCCCCGAACCCGAGTGAGCTTCTCGGAACGGAGACGGCCCGCCAGGTCCTCGCCGATCTGCGGGGACGATTCGACTACGTGATCGTAGACGCATCACCGTTGCTGCCGGTCACCGACGCGACCGTGCTCACCGCGATGTCGGACGGTGCGCTGGTCATCGCGCGTCACGCCGAAACCAAGCGCGACCAGCTGTCGCGGGCGGTGGGCAACCTGCACAGCGTGGGGGCCACCATCCTCGGAACGATCATCACCATGACGCCGAGCCGCGGGCGGGGTGTCTACGAGTACAAGTACTACTACGAGACCGACAAGTCCCTGCCGCAGATGCAGCCGGCCGTTCCCGTGCAACCGCCTGCACACCAGCAACCGGCGCCGCACGTTCGTGAGGAGTACACCCCGCAGTCGTACGGTCCGAACGGCGGAAATCGGCAGGAAGTCCCGGCCTACCAGGGCGCACCCGCATACCAGGGCGACCAGAGCCAGCAGTGGTACGGGGCTCCCGACCACTACGGTCACGAGCAGCAGGCGGGCGCACCGATGCCTCCCGCACCGAGGCGCACCCGCCGCTACCGTGAAGACCAGGAAGCCTGGTCAGAGGCGGACGCTCCGCGCGATCACACCCAGTAGATCGGCGATCTCGGACCCGATGGTCAGGAACGTGTCCTCGTCCTGTCCCATCGGGTCCGGCACGTCTTCAGGGGTCTCGTCCGCTTTGTGTCTGGGACGTGCCGCCGCCAGATCGGCCACGGATTTCGCATCCGCAGCCTCCGCGAGCCGAGCGGCCTCCCGGAGGGTGAACGTCTTCTTCAGCTGCTCCGGGGCCAGCGCCAGCACCTTCTCGCGCTGACGCTCGGTCATCGTCAACACCAGGTCGGCGTCCACCGCCAGATCGGCGGTGAGCAGCCGCGCGGTGAAATCGCTGGGATCACCGCCGAGCCCTTCGAGGACTTGCGCGGCCGTCGGTTCCATCGGGCGTCCGACCGCGGCGCGCGTACCTGCACTTTCGGCGGTCATATCGGTGATCCCGAGCTCCTCGGCGTAGGCCACTGCGAGGCGCTCAGCCGTTGGGGAGCGGCAGACGTTTCCGGTGCAGACGAAGAGAACATGCATGGGCGAAGCATAGGGTCTCGCTCCGCACCGTTCGTACACGCACTGTTGGCTTCGAACATCGGTCGGGGAAATATCGCGCTCACCTGCGCCGGTTATCAAGGGTGCATGCGCTGCACCGTGTTTGGAACCGGATACCTGGGAGCCACCCACGCCGCCTGTATGGCGGAACTGGGCCACGACGTTCTCGGCGTCGACATCGATCCCGGAAAAGTGGCGAAACTCTCCTCCGGGGAGGTCCCCTTCTACGAGCCCGGACTCGCGGACGTTCTGCGCCGGAACATCGACGCCGGCCGGCTGCACTTCACCACGTCGTACGCCGAGGCCGCGGAGTTCGCGGACCTCCACTTTCTCGGTGTCGGCACCCCGCAGAAGAAGGGGGAGTACGCGGCCGACCTGCGGCACGTGCACTCGGTGATCGACACCCTGGCGCCGCTGCTCGACCGTCCCGCGGTGATCGTCGGAAAGTCGACCGTTCCGGTCGGGACGGCGGCGGACCTGGGTGAGCGGGCCCGGGCGCTCGCGCCCGCGGGTGACGACGTGGAGGTCGCGTGGAACCCGGAGTTCCTCCGGGAGGGCTTCGCCGTCCAGGACACCCTGCACCCGGACCGGATGGTGCTGGGAGTCGACCGGCAGCGCCCCGGACGGGCGGAAACCGAATTGCGGGAACTGTATGCCCACCTGCTGGCCGAGGACATTCCGTTCCTGGTCACCGACCTCGCCACCGCGGAACTGGTCAAGGTCTCGGCGAACGCGTTCCTCGCCACCAAGATCTCCTTCATCAACGCCATCTCCGAGGTGTGCGAGGCCACCGGCGCCGACGTCACCCAACTCGCCGACGCGCTCGGTTACGACGCGCGGATCGGCCGGCGATTCCTCAACGCCGGGCTCGGCTTCGGTGGCGGCTGCCTGCCCAAGGACATCCGCGCGTTCATGGCCCGGGCCGGTGAACTGGGCGCGAACCAGGCGCTGCACTTCCTCCGGGAGGTCGACAGCATCAACATGCGACGACGCACCCGGATGGTGGAGTTGGCGGCGCAGGCGTGCGGAGGTTCCCTGCTCGGCGCCAACGTCGCGGTGCTCGGCGCGGCGTTCAAACCAGAATCCGACGACGTCCGCGATTCGCCCGCGCTGAACGTCGCGGGAATGATGCAGCTGCACGGGGCGGTGGTGAGCGTCTACGACCCGAAGGCGCTCGACAACTCACGACGACTGTTCCCGACATTGAACTACGCGACGTCGGCGGTCGAGGCGTGCGACAACGCCGACGCGGTGCTCCTGCTCACCGAATGGGCCGAGTTCGCAGCGCTGCAACCGGACGACCTGAACGGCGTGGTCCGCGCCCGCGTGATGGTCGACGGCCGCAACTGCCTCGACGCCGCGGACTGGCGCGCCGCAGGATGGGTCTACCGGGGGCTCGGCCGGGGCTGACCTGCGCCGCGCAGGTTGCGATCGGGTCACCGAACGGATCGGACCACGCGGTTCGGTAACAGGTGAGAAAGATCGCCCGCCGCGATTGCCGGAGCGGTAGCGTCAGCGCTATTCGCAACGGAGGGCCGACGATGTCGAAGGCACGTCACGGATCCCGACTCGCATTCCTCGCTGCCGTTACCTGCGCACTCGGCGTCGCGCCCGCTCACGCGGCCGAGGTCCCGACGCAGCCGGGACCGCCGCAGTCCCAGGCCGGTGAGGCGATCGCGTACTCGAAGCAACATCCACATTCCGCCCCTCCGGGTGTCAACGACTTCACGTGCCACCCCGATGCCGCCCATCCCCGTCCGGTCGTGCTCGTCCACGGCAGCGACGGCAGTGCCTACGCGAACTGGGCCGGGCTGAGCCCGAAACTGAAGGCCGCGGGCTACTGCCTGTTCGCACTCAACTACGGGCAGAGACCGGGCACCGAACACTATGGGATGGAGACCATGACCGAGGGGGCGCACGAACTCGACGATTTCGTCTCCCAGGTGCTGTCTGTGACGGGCGCGTCGAAGGTCGACGTGATCGGGCACTCGCAGGGCGCGACGGTGGCCCGGTACTACATCAACAGGCTCGGCGGCGCGGCCCACGTGAACCGGTGGATCGGTCTGGCGTCCCCGACCTACGGCGGGACGTTCTTCGGGATCGCGACGGCGGTGACGTCGGTTCCCGGGGGAAGCGAGCTGATCGAGCGTTTCGGTTCGGAGGCGCTCGCCGAGCAGGTTCAGGGATCGGAATTCCTCACCGCCCTCAACACCCCCAGCGACACCGTCGCCGGGGTCGACTACACGACGATCGGGACGCGGTACGACGAGGTGATCCAGCCGTACACCAACGTCGCGCTGCACGACCCCGGCGCGACCAACATCCTCGTCCAGGATCTGTGCCCGATCGATCAGACCGGCCACTTCAACCTCCCCTACGACCCGTACACCCAGCAATTGGTGCTCAACACCCTCGATCCGACGCACGCCGTCGTGCCGCCGTGCACGTTCGTGCCGCTGGGCACCGGGATCGCGGGAGTGATCATCGCCAGCAACTTCTGACATCGCCTCCTCCGAACGGTTGCTCGGTTGCTCGGTCGGACCCCTTCGATAGACTGCGGCCCATGGAGTGGGGGGATTCCGGATCGAACCCGTGCACAGTCGAGTCAGGCGGCCCATGAGTTCGGTTCTAGGTGTGTCGGTCGGTGCGAGCGCTGTGCGCTTGGCACGACCCGACGCAGTGAACCGTGACGACACCGCAGGTCGGCAGCTGCCCGATTTCCGTGCCCAGGTCGTCGCCGCCGGCCCGGACCTGCCGGAGGAACTCGCCGCCGAATCGATCGGCGTCGTCCTCGCGGGCGCCCCGGACGCCGGGCAGGTGCGCGCCACCGGCGTCGCCTACCGCGACGAAGCCCAGGCCGGCGCCGTGCAGGCCGCGATGGCGCGGCAGCAGCTCGTCGACTACCAGCTCGTCACCGAGGCCTCCGCGGCGCTGAAATTCCTCGACGTGTCGGGAGCGCTGGGTGAGCAGGCGACGCTCGTCTTCTACGACCTGGGCAGCTCCGGGCTCACCGTGAGCGTCGTCGACCGTCCGACGGGCGAGGTGGTGGAGACCACCCGCACCGACGCGGTGAGCGGCGACGGCTTCGACCGGCTGATCCGCGACAACCAGGTGGAGAACAAACGCATCGACGCACCGGGCGACGCGGCCGCGAGATTCGCGCTCGACCTCCGCTGTCGTGAGGCGAAGGAACGGCTGTCCACCGGCGGCGCCGTCGCGGTGCCCGGCGACGGCGGGCTGCTGCTGCTCTCGCGTGACGTGTTCGACGCGCTGATCGGTGTCACCGTCGAATCCTCGGCGCGCCTCGCCCGCGACGTGATCACGAGGTCCGGACGAGTCCCGGATGCCGTGGTGCTCATCGGTGGCGGCGCCCGGATCCCGCTCGTGCGATCGGTGCTGCAGTCGTGGCTCGGGTTGCCCGTCATCGTGCCCGACCACCCCGAACTCGTTGCGGCACAAGGTGCTGCGCTTCTCGCGCAGCAGGCGCTGCCACCACGCGTACCGGGCGCCACCGTCCTCCCGCCGCAGTATTCGCCCGAGCCCCCGTTCGACACGGACCACTCCCGCCACGCTCCGACCGCAGCGGTCGCGCGCGGCGGTGGGTCGAGCACTCCGTCCTGGCTGAGCGCCGCCGCGCCGCCGCCGAGTCAGCCGGTCGCCAAACCGCAGATCCGGGGGGCCGCACTGGCGGGAAGTGCGCTCGCTGTCGTCGCGGTGATCGGACTCGGTCTCGGGTACGGCGGCAACCTGCTGGGGCGCACGGAGGGCACGTCCCAGCCGGTGACGACGCAGCTCACCGCGGAGCCGCCCGCCGTCACCGAGATGGCCACATCGTCCCCGACGCCGTCCCCGGCGCCGTCGACGTCCGAGGCCGTCGAGGCGCCCGTCCGGACGGCGTCCCAGATCCGGATTCCCGAGCCGGAACCCGCGCCGCCACCGCCACCGCCCGCGCCGCTGTTTCCCGGTCTGCCGCAGATCCAGTTGCCGCCGCTTCAGCTGCCCGAGCTCCCCAGGTTCCCCGGAACGTAGCCGCCGCCGCATCCCGACCGCCGATTGAGGTGGGCGGGCGCCGCTCCACGGGCCTACGATGAAATGGTTCCGGCGTAGAGAGGATGTGTGCAATGACTGCAAATCCCGCGGAGTTCCACGGCACTCCCAGTGTTTCCCGGCCTTCGGCGGCCGCCGCGCCGGATGACACGCACCGGCTCGTTGCCTACACGAAGCCGATCCTGAAGATGTTCCCGCCCACCAGCGAGCGTGCGGCCAAGGTGACGATGCTGACCGTCTACGCGCTGATGGTCATCGCCATCATCTTCATCGTCCTCCGGGAGTTCGGCGCCTTCAGCTAGCGATTGCCGCTACTTGGAGTGGCGGCCGCCCCGAGATGCCTTCACCGCGGGCGCCCCGCCGGAAGGGCCCGCGCCGATCGGCCGCGCCAGCATCACGGCGATCGCGGTGGTCAGCGGAACCGACAGTGCCAGGGCGATGCCGCCGACCGCGGAACGCACGATCTCGATGGCGACGGCATCGCTGAGCAGCACGTCCTGAATCGACCGTCCCGCCACGGTGAACAGCAACAGCAGCGGCAACGCCCCGCCCGCATACGCCAGGACGAGGGTGTAGACGGTGCTGGCGATGTGGTCGCGACCGACGCGCATTGACGAACCGAAGATCTGACGCCGGGAGGCGTCGGGGTCCAGCGATGCGAGTTCGAAGGCCGACGCCGCCTGCGTGATGGTGACGTCGTTGAGCACACCCAGCGAGCCGATGATGAACCCGGCCAGGAGAAGCCCGGTGATGCTGACGTGTTGTATGTAGGTCTGGACGTTGGTGTTCTGCTCCTCGGACAGCCCGGTCAGACGGGTCATCTCGATGGTCGCGTAGGAGAGGACCGCCGCCAGGAGCATCGATGCGAGCGTGCCCAGCAACGCCGAGCTGGTGCGCAGTGACACACCGTGCGCGAGATACAGCACGGCATACAGGATCACGGCGCCGGAGACGAGAGCCACTGGGATCGCCGGCTTTCCGTCCAGCAGTGCCGGGAGCGTGAACAGGACGAGCACGCCGAACGAGACGACGATGCCGACGAGGGCGCGGAACCCTCGCCACCGTGCGACCGCGATCACGACGGCGGCGAACGCGAGTGCGATCAGGGTGACGGGCAGGCCGCGGGCATAGTCCTCGAACGAGTACTCCGTCGTCCCGTTCACGTCCGTCTGGCGGGACAGCCGGATGTGCTCGCCCACCCGCAGGTCGGGCTGACCGGGGCCGGGAATGATCTCGAGCAGCGTCTGGGTGCCGGTGTTGGGACCGGACTCGATGTCGACGATGCTGCGCTGGCACTCGTACGCGCCGGCCGGCGGTGGCAGCGGGGCACCGGTGAAGGCGCGCCCGGCGGACGGACTACCGCAGTCGCCGATGTTCTGCATCGTCACCGTGCCCGATTCCGTCACCACCGCACCGCCCTGGGCGCTCTGGAAGGGCTGCTCGACGTCGACGCTCGGCTTGCCGGGCCACAACGCGATGGCGCCGACGAGCACCGCGACACCGATGGCGACGAGAAGCCCGACGACCACCTTCGCGGCCGTGGGTCCCATCGGGGCCGGACCGTCGCTGTGTCCGTGGCCGTGGCCGTGTCCGTGGAACTCGCTCATCGGCCGCGTCGCTGCTGGGGGGATAGTCTCCGCACGCACGACAGGGTAGCCGGACTGCTGCCGGTGACGCCGTGACGGAAGTGGCCTGAGATGCCGCTGTTGCCGAACTGTCAGGTTCGTATTGCCTTCGTATCGCTTATATGTCGCCGGTGTGATTAGATATCGAAGAACGGCACACGGCAGCTAATCTGCAGCGAACGCCGAACTCCACGCAAGGGTGGTCCGGAACTCCGAACGAGGGGTGTGTTCCGCGGACGCTGACACGCTGTGCGGAGAGATTTGCCGAGCTGGGTGGCGGGGTACAGGGGGGGTTGACCCCGCCACCGACCTGGCGCCCACAGGGGGGGAGGGGCGACAGGTGCTCGCGGCACTCGAGGTGCCGGTTGCCAATCTACCGACACGGTAGGGGTATTCGTCAACCGGGCCGGTGAAATTGCCCACATGTCGTGACCTCGCAACGCGACGGCCTAGGATTATGGCCGTTCGGAGGTGTTCCAGTGCGAATCTCGCGGCAGTCGCGATCCAGCAACCATCTTCGCCGGATCGTGGCGGAGATGAGTATTCCCGTGCCCTGGAACAGGGATCAACTCGTCGCCGACGTCGCAGCCCGGCGGGGGCGTCCGATCCACCTGGTTCCCGTCTCGCACGCCCTGGTCCAGGGCGGTCATTCCGGACTCTGGCTCGCGCGGGCCGACGACGACGTGATCCTGTACGCGGCAGGCACGTCGGACGTGCACGCCACCCACATCATCTGCCACGAACTGGCACACATGGAACTCGGACACGATCGCGATGCGGTCGGGGACACGTCCGTCGACTCGACCGTGCTGTCGGCGGCCGCGCCGTCGGTCGACACGGCGCGCGTGGTCCGAATGCTGGGCCGGTCCAACTATTCGAACGACCAGGAATACGAGGCGGAACTCCTCGCCACCCTGATCATGGCGGGTCGCCGGTCGAGGACGAGCGACGACACAGTCGGTGACGCACGGGTGTCGCGGATGCTCGGAACGTTCTGACGCCGTGTACGAACCGCCCACCTATGTGAGCTGGCCGCTCCTCGCCGTCGTCTGGGCGACGACGCTGCTGCGCCTGGCGCTCGTCCGGTCGACCGTCGCCGAACGACGGATGAACGCCGCCCTCGTCTTCGCGTCCCTCTCCCTCGTCCTCCAGCGGTCACTGGCGCAGCACTGGCTGGACCTCTGGTTCGGATACGGCTTCGCGAACACTCTCAGCAACGTCTGCATCATGCTCACCGCGGCGTCGCTGATCAGCCTCTTCTCCGCGTGGGCGCTCGGCCCGGCCCGTCTTCCCCGCATCCACGTCGTGTCGCTGTCGGTGTGCCTCGTCGCGGGGGCGATCCTCATCGGCCTGAGCGCACCGGCGCGATCGCGGGGTGTCGCCGTCGCCGACGAGGGTGGCTGGCTCTTCGCGGCGTATTGCATCACGTACGCAACCCCGATCCTCGCTGTCGCCCTGCTCAACCTGTGGATCTCCCTGAAGGCCGTGCGCAGCGCGACGCCGGGACGCGAACGCCGGGTGTTCCTCGCCGTCATCGCCCTGTCGCTGTTCGAGGTCCTCGACATGGGGATCGTCGTGACGACCGGCGTGGTCAACGCGGTCAGCGAAGACAACGTCCTGACCGAATCGCACAGCGACTCGGGGGCGTTCATCCGCCTGCTCGCCGTGTCGGCGGGCGCGCTCATCTCGGTGGGACCGGTGGCGCGGGTGCTCATACACCGTCGGCGGTCGCGGCGGGTCGCGCGCCGGCTACATCCGATGTGGCTGACCCTGACCGGCGCGGTGCCCGAAGTGGTGCTGGAACTGCGTCCGGAGGATCGGCGGACATTGTCCGCCCGCGGCCGCCTGGACCGGATGAGCGTCGAGATCCGCGACGCGATCATGATCCTCGACCGGCACGTGGTGTTCGAACTCGGCGGGCCCACCGGCACCGCACCGCCCGTGGTCACAGCGACGCGGCTGCACCTCGCGTGCCTGGCCCGGAGAGCCGGTCACCCGGCGCACGGCACCGGCGGAACCACGCACCTGACGGACGTCGGCGGCGAACCGTGGGAGCTGGCGCGGCTGGCCGATCACTGGCGGGACGCCGAGCGCGTGGCGACCGGACTCTGGGCGCGTCGCCTACCGCAGTTCGGCGGACCCGAGGACCCGTCGGCACGCGTCCCCGCTCAGGTCTGACGGGGGTCGGGTGCCGCGGCCGGCACAGGTCCGTGAGTGCGCCGCAGATTCTCCAGCAGGGGAATCAGTGATTCCATCTCGGCGGTGGTCGGCTCCGCGCCCGCGTCGAGCGACCGCATGGACAGGTGCCGGACCCCGGCCTCGCGGACCGCGATCTTGAAGCGCACGAGAGTGTCGTAATCGTGATAGCCGTCGGCGGCGAGGTACTGCTCAGGAGCATGGAAGTGCTGGGCGACCGCCCGGAGGACGTCCGGTTCGGGCGTGTGGTGATCGCCGCTGCGCAGCGACTCGATCACGGCAGGCTCGACGGGACGGCCGAGAATCCGGGACACCTCCGCGGCGACGGTGTCTTCTCCCGGTTCGGGGCCGTCGAGGTCGTGGGCGAGCGAGAACAGGCGGTTGACCCGCACCGACAGCGGCACGCCGGTCATGCGTTCACCTCCGTGTCTCCACTGAGGTCGCGGTCGTCGGTGGCCACGAGTTTCACCGCGTCCTCCCATCGACGCCAGAAGCGCTCCCGTGTGGCCGCGTCGAGGTCCTCTTCCCGGCCGTAGAGGAACCGGCGGTACCGCGCCTCCTCGAGCTCACGCGGATCGGTGACGGTGGACGGTTCCTCCAGCAGGTGGCCGAACGCGAACTCCACCAGCGGCTGGCGGGGTCCGGCGGGGCCTCCGTTGACTTCCAGCAACCGCGTCACGTACGCACCGGTGATCTTCGATACCACCCGGCTCAGTTCCCCCGCCGCCTCGGCCAGCCCCGGCACCTCGGGGTGCGCCGCGCTCAGCTTGGTGATCCGGGTGTGCGGCCCCAGGATCTCGATGATCGTGTCCAGATCCAGCGGAATCTCCGAGGGCCCCAGGGCGAGCGGGCGCGACGGCTGCGACCGTTCTTCCCCGTCGAGGGCCTCGAGGGGCGTCGGGTGGCCACCGTCGAGCGTGCGCGCCGCGCTTCCCGGCGCCCAGCGGAGCGCGGCGTCCAGTTTGCGGAGGGTCTCGATACTCGGATCCGGGCCGGTCCCGTTCTCCGCCCGCGTCTGCGCGGCGTCGGACGGACCACCGGCGGCCGTGACCTCGTCCTGTGTGAGGTTCAGCAAACGCCGTCGCTTATGGACGAATTGTCCGAAACGCGCGCGGGTGCCGGTGACCATTCTTTTCCCCCAGGAGACACGCAAGCGACGCGCGTGTCGCTTACTGTGTCTCGATCCTACTGCTTGTAGCTGGTGAGGAAATTACCGAACCGCTCGATGGCGACGGCGAGATCACGCGCCCACGGCAACGTCACGATGCGGAGGTGGTCGTGGTCGGGCCAGTTGAAACCGGTGCCCTGCACCATCAGGATCTTCTCCTGCAGCAGAAGGTCCTGGACCAGCTTCTCGTCGTCGTAGATCTCGTACACGTTCGGGTCGAGCCGGGGGAACGCGTACAGCGCACCCTTCGGCTTCACGCACGAGACACCGGGAATCATGTTGAGGCGTTCCCACGCCACGTCCCGCTGCTCGAGCAGCCGGCCGCCCGGCAGGATCAGGTCCTCGATGCTCTGGTGCCCGCCGAGCGCCACCTGGATGGCGTGCTGACCGGGCACGTTCGGGCACAGACGCGTCGACGCCAGCAGGTCGAGGCCCTCGAGGAACCCCGCGGCGTGCTCCTTCGGACCCGTGATGGCGACCCAGCCGGACCGGTAGCCCGCGACGCGATACGCCTTCGACAGTCCGTTGAACGTCAGGCACAGTAGGTCCGGGGCCAGCGTGGCCAGCGAGATGTGCTTGGCGTCGTCGTAGAGGATCTTGTCGTAGATCTCGTCCGCGAGAAGCAGCAGCTGATGCTTGCGCGCCAGGTCGACGAGCTGCTGCAGCACCTCCATCGAGTACACCGCACCCGTCGGATTGTTCGGGTTGATGACCAGGAGAGCCTTGGTCTTGTCGGTGATCTTCGACTCGATGTCCGCGATGTCGGGGTTCCAGTCGTTGCCCTCGTCGCACAGGTAGTGCACCGGGGTGCCGCCGGCCAGGCTCGTCATCGCCGTCCACAGCGGGTAGTCCGGCGCCGGGATCAGCACCTCGTCGCCGTTGTCGAGAAGAGCCTGCATCGTCATCGTGATGAGCTCGGACACGCCGTTGCCCAGGTAGATGTCGTCGACGTCGAGTTCGGGGAACCCGGGAACCAGCTCGTAGCGGGTGACGATCGCGCGCCGCGCCGACAGGATGCCCTTGGACTCGGAGTACCCCTGCGCGTACGGGAGCGCCGCGATCATGTCGCGCATGATCACGTCGGGCGCGTCGAAACCGAACGGCGCGGGGTTGCCGATGTTGAGCTTGAGGATCCGGTGACCTTCCGCCTCCAGCCGGGCGGCGTGGGCATGTACCGGTCCACGAATCTCGTAGAGCACGTTCTGGAGTTTGGTGGACTGCTCCAGCTTGCGGTGCGGCATGCGGTGATGGCCGTGGTCTGGGTTGCTCACGACGGTCATTCTCCCACTCCCGGGCAACCCGATTTCTACTGGTGGGTATCGGACGGCTCCTGCGTCGTCGAATGTCCCCGCCCGCGCGGGCAGCCGTCGTACCCTCGAGAAGGGGCCCGATCCGTTTCGTGTTCACAGTGCCCGGAGGGAACGACGCACATGTCAGCACCGGTATTTCCCCGACCCGCACCCGTCGACGTCGTGCATCACAGCCACCTCAGCGGGATCTTCGCACCGCAACGCGAGGAGGTGGACGTCCGGAATCTCGAGGTGATCGGCGAATTGCCCGCAGATCTGCACGGCGCCTATCTGCGCAACGGTCCCAACCCGCGCTTCGACCCCATCGGCAGCTACGTCTACCCGCTCGACGGCGACGGCATGGTCCACCGCATCGAGTTGACCGGCGGCGCCGCCGGCTACACCAACCGGTTCGTTCGAACCCCGATGGTGGAGGCGGAGGAGAAGGCCGGGCACGTCATCTGGCCCGGCGTCATCGACCCCTACACGCCGACCGAGGACGAGGTGGGGCCCGAACTCGCGGGCACGTCGCGTGAGCTGCCGGACATCAACATCGTCCGGCACGGTGGGCGACTGCTCGCGATGGCCGAGACCACGCTGCCGTTCCGCCTCGACCCCGCCGACCTGAGCACGCTCGGACGGGAGAACTGCGACGGGGCCATGGGTGTGGGGAGCACCGCGCATCCCAAACTCGACCCGGTCACCGGGGAGATGGTGCTGTTCAACTACATGTTGGAGGCCCCGTACCTGACGTGGTCGGTGGTGAACCCCGACGGTTCCGTGGCGCGGACACCGGCGCCGGTCGAGGGTGCGGACACGCCGCTGATGATTCACGACATGGCGCTCACCGAGCGCTACATCGTGCTGATGCTGTGCCCGCTGATCTTCGACATCGCCGCCGTGCTGACCGGCGGGTCCGTGCTGGACTGGCGGCCGGGCGACGGCACGAGGATCGCGCTGATCCCGCGCGACGGCGGTCCGGTGCGGTGGTCGACGCATGCCGCGTACTGGGTGTGGCACTTCGCGAACGCCTTCGACCTGCCCGACGGGCGAGTGAGCGTCGACTACGTCGAATGGACGTATCCCGGTGGGTTCGCGAAGGCTCCGGCGCCCTCGCTCGGCTCCCTGATCCGCGCCGTCGTCGACCCCGGCAGCGGCCGGATGACGCGGGAGGTGGTGTGCGACCGCGACGTCGAGTTCCCGCGGGTCGACGACCGTGAGCTCACCCGTGGGCACCGCACGGTCGCGACCGTCGGCAAACTCGATCGCAGCCAGGGACGGCAGGATTCGCTCTGGTTCTTCGACACGGCCCGCGGCACCGAGACGCACTGGGACCCGGGGAGCGTGTCCGTGGGCGAGCCGATCTTCATGCCCGGCACCGAACACGAGTACTGGGGAATGATCGGCACCGACCGCGTCGACCTGTCGTCCTGGTTTTTCGTACTCCCCGCCGACGATCCCGGGTCGGGCCCGATCGGGAAGGTGCGGCTGCCGATTCGGGTTCCGGCGGGTCTTCACGGCGCGTGGCTGCCAGCGGAGTAGGAGTCGGCGGAATATCCTCGGCGGATGACCTCTGCGCCCTACGGTTCCTGGCCCTCCCCGATCGCGGCGGCGGACCTCGCCTCCAGCGGCCACCCCGTCGAGGGCGGCCGGTACGTGGGCGAGGACGTGTGGTGGTCCGAACTGCGACCCAGCGAAGGCGGGCGGGTCGCGGTGCGGCGCCTCGGCCTCGACGACGAGCCGGAAGACGTCCTGCCCGCACCGTGGAACGCGCGCACCCGCGTCCACGAGTACGGCGGCGGCGGCTGGACCGTCACCGACGCCGGCCGGCTCGTGTTCGCCGAGTTCGGCGACCAGCGCCTGTATCTGCTGGAGGGCGGGACCCCGGTGCCGTTGACACCGGAGCCGCCGCAACCGTGCTCGCTGCGGTACGGCGACCTGTCGGTGGTCGACGGCGAGGTGTGGGCCGTCCGCGAGACGCACGACACGGAGGGCGGCGTCACCCGCGACATCTGCGTGATCCCGCTGGACGGTTCGGCCGCCGCAGACGCGCACCGGGTGCGGTCCGTCGTCGCCGGCTCGGACTTCCTGGCCAACCCGCGGCTGTCGCCCGACCGCAGGCACCTCGCCTGGATCGCGTGGGACCACCCCCAGATGCCGTGGGACGGTACCGAACTCAGGGTCGTGGAGATCGAGGGCGGCCGCGTGACCGGGAAGGTGCGGACACTTCTCGGCGGCCCCGAGGAATCGGTGCTGCAACCCGAATGGGTCGGGCCCACCGAGCTGTACACCATCAGCGACCGCAGCGGCTGGTGGAACCTCTACCGGGTCGGGATCGACACCGCCGACCCGGTGGCGTTGTGCCCGATGGACGCCGACTTCGGCGGCGCGCTGTGGATGCTCGGAGGCCGGTGGCATTCCCGCAGCGACGACGGCACGCTGCTGACCGTCAGAACCTTCGGCACCGACACCCTCGCCGTCCTCGATCCCGCCACCGGTTCACTCGCCGACATCCCCCTCGACGGCCTCACCAGCGTCGGACTCGGGGACCGTCGCGGCAACCGGATCCTGCTGCTCACCGGCGGCGCGCAGACGCCGTCGGGTCTGCGGGAACTCGACCTCGACACCGGCGACCTCCGGACCATCCGGCTGTCCGTCACCGACCTGCCCGAGTCGGCGTACCTCCCCGAGGCCCGGCAGCTGACGTTCCAGGGCGCCGAACGCGAAGTCCACGTCATCGCCTACCCGCCGCGTCACCCGCGGTACCAGGGGGAGGACGGGGAGCTGCCGCCCTATGTGGCGTTCGTGCACGGCGGACCGACGTCGCGGGTCGCGCCGTCGCTGAATCCCGTGTTCGCGTTCTTCACCAGCCGCGGCATCGGCGTCGTCGACGTGAACTACGGCGGCTCCACGGGATACGGGCGCGAGTACCGCAACCGGCTGCGGGGCCAGTGGGGCGTCGTCGACGTCGAAGACGTGGTGACGGCGGTGACCGGCCTCGCCGAGGCGGGAATGGCGGACCCCCGCAGGCTCGCGATCGAGGGCGGATCCGCAGGCGGGTGGACCGTGCTCGCGGCACTGACCACCTCGGACGTGTTCGCGTGCGGCGCGTCGTACTTCGGCGTGGCCGAACTCGACGGTTTCGTGAAGGAGACCCACGATTTCGAGTCCCGGTACATCGACGGCCTGATCGGCCCACTGCCCGAGTCGGCCGACCTCTACGCCGAGCGTGCACCGCTGAACAACGTCGCCGGGCTGAACTGCCCGGTTCTGCTGCTGCAAGGGCTCGACGATCCGATCGTGCCGCCGTCGCAGGCGGAACGCTTCCGGGATGCGCTCGTGGAGAAGGGCATCCCGCACGCCTACCTCGCGTACGAGGGAGAGTCGCACGGTTTCCGGAAGCTCGCCACCCTGATCAGCTCGCGCAACGCCGAACTCTCCTTCTACGGTCAGGTGCTGGGCTTCGAGCCGCCGGACATTCCGCGACTCGCACTCTGGCGGCCGCCCAACGGCTGACCGTCCACCCGGAATCCGAACGTTGCGATGCACACAACACACCATTTGTTGTGCTCTTCTCTGATCGCCGAGATAGAGACCGCGCGGTATCAACGGAGCTGGGTATCGCGTCGGCGGCTGGGCCGCGGGTAGCGTCGGAAAGAGGAGTCGATAGCCGCAGCCGAGTGAAATGGGCGTTCCGTTCGCACGCTTCAGCGTCGATATATGGATTGCCGAGGGCCGAGGGTGGCATCGCTGGAGGATTTCGATACGAATTCCGTCCATTCGGACACGGTGATGGCGAATGTCGTACCGCCGTCCGAGCTGTTCCCACTCTCCGCCGCGCAACGTGGAATGTGGTTCGCCCAGCACCTGCTGGGCGACGTCCCCATCGTCATCGCTCAGTACGTAGAGGTCGATATCGCTGATCTCGACATCGGCCTGCTCGCACGGATCGGACCCGCCGCACTCCGGGAGCTCGGTACCGGACTGCTCCGAATCGTCGAGTGGGACGGTGAGCCACTCCAGACGGTCGACGAGTCGCTCGGCTTCGAGATGACACACCTCGACTTCCGCTCCGACCCTGATCCGCGGACGGCGGCTCACGCGTGGATGCGCGCCGAGTACACCAACCCGATCGATCTCCTCCACGATCGGCTGATCCGCTCGGCAATGTTGCGCGTCTCCGACGACTGCTACTTCTGGTACTCGCGAATTCACCACATCGCCCTCGACGGCTTCGGTGCCATGACGTTCATGAACCGCGCCGCGGAGCTGTACACCGCGGCGGTCGAGAGTCGCGCGCCGGCAGAGTTCGTCGCGAGCGGATTGCGCGAGGTCGTCGAAGAAGAGGCGCGCTACCGCACCTCGAGCCGGTTCGAGACGGACCGCAAGTACTGGGCCGAACGTAGTCGCGATCTCCCCCAGGCAATCAGCCTCGCCGGGCGAGCGGCCGAGATCGGCGCGCAGTCGCTGGTGAGCAGCGCACCGTTGTCCGCCGCTACGACAGCCGCACTGCAGAGTCTGACCGACCGGGAACCGGGGGCGACGTTCGCGACAGCCGCCGTGGCCGCCATCGCTGCATTCTTGTCCCGACTGACCGGCCAGGACGATGTGGTGTTGAGCCTGCCGGTCTCGGCACGCACCACCGCCAGGCTGCGCCGCTCGGGCGGCATGATCTCGAATGTCCTTCCGATCCGACTCGCGATCGGGGACGAAACGACCTCCGTGGACTTGATGAGGTGTACGCAACTGGCGCTGACCGGAGCGCTACGTCACCAGAGGTACCGGCACGAGGACATACGACGGGACGCGGGCGTCCTGGGTGGTCGCCGGGGATTTTTCGGTCCGTCGATCAACATCATGATGTTCCACGACGAGATTCGGCTCGGTCCGTCGATCGGCCGGCTCCACGTGCTGACCACCGGTCCGGTGGAGGACCTCGTAGTGAACATCTATCCCGGTGTCGCAGGCGACGTGGCGCAGGTCGACTTCGAGGCCAACCCGAATCTGTACACCGAACAGGAGTTGCGCGGTCACCATGCCCGGTTCCTCGAATTCTTCACCGCCTTCGCCACGTCGGCGGCCACCGACCGCATCGCCGCTCTCGACGTGCTGCACGCCGACGAACGCGCGGCTCTCGTGCCATGTCGCGGTCCACGGGCAGAGCCGGAACGGCTCCTCCCCGACCTACTGGCCGACGGCGTTGCCGCCTCACCGGACGCAGTTGCGATTCGAGCGTCGGGAAGTGAGGTCACGTACCGCGAGCTCGACGAGCGATCCAATCAACTGGCTCGACTACTGATCGAATCGGGCGCCGGACCGGAAACCTTCGTCGTACTGAGCCTTCCCCGGTCGGCTGAGTCACTCGTCGCATTCTGGGCGGTCGCCAAGACCGGGGCCGGCTTCGTGCCCGTCGATCCGAGGCTCCCACCCGAGCGAGTCGCGCACATGCTGTCCGATTCGGGGGCATTGGTGGGGCTCACGCTGCACGAGCTGCGTGCAACATTGCCCGACGGCATTCACTGGCTCGTCCTCGACGACGACGGGGTGCGCGCACGCTGTGACCGACAGCGGAGCGCCGCGATCGGCGACGTGGATCGCCGCGCCCCGCTGCACGTCCACCACCCCGCGTACATGATTTACACATCGGGATCGACCGGGCTTCCGAAAGGGGTCGTCGTCACCCACAGCGGTCTGGCGAACTTCGCGGCCGGCGCCCGCCCGGAACTCGGCGTTCACGGCGAATCGCGGATTCTGCGGTTCTCGTCGGCCAGCTTCGACGCCTCGGTATTCGAGATGATCCAGGCCTTCAGTGCCGGCGCCACGATGGTCGTCGCCCCGCCCGAGGTGCACGGTGGAAGCGACCTCGTCGACCTGCTGAGCGAGCAGCAGGTGACGCACATCATCACGGCTCCCACGGTGATGAACACAGTCGACCCGCGTGGGCTCGAGCACCTCGAGGCAGTGGTGGTCGGCGGGGACGTGTGCACCCCCGACCTCGTGGAGCGATTCGGCCGGGTGTGTCGCTTCACCAACAGTTACGGGCCGACCGAGACGACCATCATCATCACCGCAGGTGAGCCGCTGACGCCGGGTGAACGGATTACCATCGGCCGGCCGATCCAAGGTGCGAGCGTCATCGTGCTCGACCGCAAGCTCCGCGCCGTGCCCGTCGGGGTGGTGGGTGAGCTCTACCTCGCCGGCCCAGGAAGCGCACGCGGCTATCACCATCGGCACGGGCTGACGGCGAACCGATTCGTGGCCGACCCCTTCGGTCGGCCGGGGTCGCGGCTCTACCGCACCGGTGACGAGGTGCGCTGGGTGCGGTCGTCGCACGGAGCCGAGGCGGGCGACTACACGCTCGAATTCATCGGCCGGTCCGACACCCAGGTCAAGATCCGTGGCTTCCGCATCGAACTCGGCGAGATCGACTCGGCACTGCTCGCTCAGGACGGCGTCAACTTCGCGGCGACGGTGGTTCATCGGACGGTGGGTGGCACGACGGCGCTGGTCTCGTACGTGCGCCTCGACACCGGTCGTGCATTCGATCCGATCGCGATTGTCGAGGGTGTCGCCGAAATCGTGCCGTCCCACATGGTCCCGTCGGCGGTGATGTGGCTCGAACACGTGCCGGTGACGGCGGCCGGCAAACTCGACCGCAGTGCACTGCCTCAACCACACTTCGGATCGGCCGAACACGAGTTCCGCGCCGCGTCGACACCGGCGGAGGAACAGCTCTCGGGTCTCGTCGCCGAGGCGCTCGGCCTCGACCGGGTGAGTGTGGACGACAGTCTCTTCGCGCTCGGCGGCGACAGCATCGTCGCAATGCAGATCGCCGCCCGGGCCAGGGAGTTCGGTCTCAGCTTCAGTGCGCGGGCCGTGTTCGAGCACAAGACGATCGCCGGAATCGCCGCCGTGGCGGTGCCGGTGGAGGCAACATCGGCGGTCGCCCTCGAGGAGCTCGACGGCGGCGGCGTCGGCCGTATTCCGCTGACGCCGATCATGTGCTCGATGCTCGAGAGGGGCCCGTTCGACGACTTCTTCCAGGCGCTGCTGTTGACCTTGCCGTCTGATGTCGATTCGGATCGGTTGACTGCGACGCTGGCGGCGGTGCTCGATCACCATGATGCCCTGCGTTCGACGTTCGTCCTCGACGGCGACGGTGACTGGGTGTTCGAAACGACGGCCGCCGGTACCGTGCCGGCGGGCGATCGGATTTCGAGGATCGTCACGGCGGCGGCACCCGGCAGCCGTGCGTTCACCGACGTGGTGAGCGCCGAGTGTGCGGCCGCTGCAGCGCGCCTGGACCCGGAAAACGGGGTCATGCTCCAGTTGGTGTGGTGTGTCTCCGAATCCGAGGGTGCGCGAGGCCGACTGCTGGTGCTCGCGCATCACCTGGTGGTGGACGGTGTGTCGTGGCGCGTGCTGTTGCCGGACCTTGCGACGGCGTGGCTGCAGCTGGGCGCGGGGCAGGCGCCGACGCCGGCCCCGGTGGGCACGTCGTTCCGCCGCTGGGCGCACGGACTGCAGGATGCGGCAGATCGAGGAACGCACCGAGGCGAATTGCCCTATTGGCGTGAGGTTCTCAGCGGCCCCGACCCACGGATCGGCACACGCCCGATCGCGTCCGCGATCGACACGATGCGCACGACCGAGCGGGTCCACATCGACGTGAGTCACGCCGTGACGGATGCGGTGCTCACTCGACTTCCTGATGTGTTCGGCTGCGGCGTCAACGACGGACTCCTGTCGGCGCTGGCGATGGCGGTGGTGCAGTGGCGACACTCGCACGGGATCGACGAACGTTCGGTGTTGCTGACCTTGGAAGGTCATGGGCGCGAGGAGGAGGCCGTGGCCTGCGCGGATCTTGCACGTACCGTCGGTTGGTTCACCAGCGCCTTCCCGGTCCGGCTCGAACTGCCCGCCGTCGATCTCGGCGGGGCCTTCGAGGGTGGACATGCTGCCGGTGTCGTGATCAAGACCGTCAAGGAACAGCTCGTCGCGGTGCCTGCCCGTGGCGTCGGATTCGGACTACTCCGGCATCTCGACGAGAGCACGAGGCCGATTCTCGGGGGTCTACCGGAGCCGCAGATCAGTTTCAACTACCTGGGCCGCATGAGCGTGCAACACCTCGGCGACATGCAGGATCTCGGCTGGCTGCCCGACCCCGAGGCTCCGGACCTGATCGCAGCGAGCGGATCCGGCATGACGGTGGCCGCGGTGATCGACATCAACGCGATGGTGGTCGACAGCCCCGAGGGACCCCGGTTGACGGCATCGTTCGCGTACCCGACCGGGGTGATCCGCGACTCGGACGTCGCGGCCCTCGCGGATCTGTGGCGAAGCGCCCTCGACGGCCTTGCCGCGCACACTGTTCAGCCCACCGCGGGTGGTCTGACACCATCCGATTGCCAGCTGGTCACGGTGAGCCAGAGTCGGATCGAGCGTTGGGAACACTCGCACCCCGGGCTGCGGGAGATCTGGTCGCTGTCCCCGTTGCAGTCCGGGCTGCTGTTCCACTCGACGCTGGCCGCCGATTCGCTGGACATCTACACCGCGCAACTGCGCATCGACCTCGAGGGCGCGGTCGACTCCGCGCGGTTGCGCCGTGCCGCTGCAGGCGTACTCGCACGCCACGCCACTCTGCGTGCCGCATTCGAGTACGACGATCACGGTGTCCCGGCGCAGTTGGTTGTCGACGCCGTGGACGTGCCGTGGCGTGAGGTGGATCTGACCGGGCACGGGTCGGCCGGAGAGGAACTCGAGCGTCTCCTCGACGACGACCGTGTCGCCCGATTCGACCTTGCCCGTCCTCCGCTGCTGCGTCTGCTGTTGATCCGCACCGCACCGGGAGAGTACGTGCTGGCACTGACGAACCATCACATCATCCTCGACGGGTGGTCGATGCCACTGCTGGTTCGCGAGTTGCTGGTGCGCTACGCCGCGGACGAGGCTCCCGCCCTTCCGGAGCCGCGGCCGTACAGCACGTACCTGGAATGGGTGGCGACATGCGACCGGGACGCGTCCTTACGCGCCTGGGAACGTGCACTGGACGGGCTCGACGAGCCGACACTTCTGGCGCCGCACGCGTCCTCGGAACAGCACGGCGTGCCGGGTGAGGTCGACATCGCACTGCCCGGTGCCCTGATCGATGCGCTCGACACGGTGGTGGCGCGCCATGGCGTCACCATGAACACCATCGTCCAGGCGGCGTGGGGAATGCTGCTGTCCCGGTTGCTCTCCCGTCGCGACGTGGTGTTCGGTGCCACCGTGTCGGGTCGGCCGCCGCAGCTCTCCGGTGTCGAGAGCATGCTGGGGCTGTTCATCAACACCGTGCCCGTGCGGGTGCAGATGGACCCGGACGAGACGTGCGCGCAGCTGCTCACCCGTCTTCAGGGTGAGCAAGTGTCCCTGCTCGATCACCATTACCTCGGGCTCGGTGACATCCAGGCACACATGGGTCTGGGCAACCTGTTCGACACGTTGTCGGTGTTCGAGTCGTATCCCGTCGACAAGTCCGGGTTCGACGAGCACACCGACATCGCGGGAATGCGCGTGACTGCTCTCGATGCGCGGGACGCCACGCACTATCCGATCACCCTGCTGTCGATCCTCGAACCACAGCTGCGGCTGAGCCTGCGTTACCAGCGGCGAATATTCGACCGCGACACCGTCACGACACTCGCGGCTCGCGTGATCGGGATTCTCGAGACCATCGCGCGCGACGCGGACACGCCGGTCGGCGACGTCGACCTGTTCGTTCCGAAGGAACGGGAGCTGGTGGTCGACACCTGGAATGCAACCGAACACCAGCTGCCGCGGCTCACCCTCGCCGAGCTGTTCGACGCACAGGTGGCTCACACGCCCGACGCCCCAGCCGTCGTGTTCGCCGGGACGGTGTTGACATACGCAGAGTTCGACGCCCGCGCGAATCAGCTGGCGCGGTTCCTGATCAGCGGCGGTGTGGGCCCTGAATCGCTCGTGGGTGTGGCGGTGCGACGCTCGGTGGATCTGCTGGTGGGAATTTATGCCGTGATCAAGGCCGGCGGTGCGTACGTTCCGATAGACCCGGACCAGCCGGCCGAGCGGATCGCGTACGTCGTGGCGACGGCCGGTCCGGTCGTCGTTCTCACCACCACCGCGGACCGCGTGGCGCTGCCCGCCGAGGTTCCGGCCGTCGACCTCGACACCCTCGATGTGTCGGCGCTGCCGGATGACCCCGTCCGGGGCCGGGACCGGTTGGGGCCGTTGGATACCCGAAACCCTGCGTATGTCATCTTCACCTCCGGCTCCACGGGCAGACCCAAGGGTGTGGCAGTGCCGCACGAGGGCATCGTCAACCGGCTGCTGTGGATGCAGCATCGGTACCCACTGAGCGACGACGACGCGGTTCTCCAGAAGACCCCCGTGACGTTCGACGTGTCGGTGTGGGAGTTGTTCTGGCCGTTGCAGACCGGCGCGCGACTGGTGATCGCCGAGCCGGACGGGCACCGTGACCCCGCCTATCTCGAACGGGTCATCCGCGCAGAATCTGTGACCACGGTGCATTTCGTGCCGTCGATGCTCGCCGTATTCCTGGCCGGGGCGCACGTCGACGGGTGCAGTTCCCTGCGCCGGGTGTTCACCAGTGGTGAGGCGCTGCCGCCTGTGACGGCGGCGGATCTGCACCGGGTGAGTGGGGCGGAGCTGCACAACCTGTACGGTCCCACCGAGGCAGCGGTCGACGTGACCTACTACGAGACCGGGCCGGACGAGACCACCGTGCCGATCGGAGCGCCGATCTGGAACACCCATACGTATGTGCTCGACGGACGCCTGCGTCCCGTCCCGGTCGGGGTGGCGGGGGAGTTGTACCTCGGCGGCGTCCAGCTCGCCCGCGGATACCAGGGCCGGTCCGATCTGACGGCGGACAGGTTCGTCGCGAACCCTGTCGCGGCCGCGGGAAATGTGCGAGACGGTAGTCGGCTGTACCGCACCGGTGACCTGGTCCGGTGGCTGCCGACCGGGCAGCTCGACTACCTGGGCCGCACGGACTTCCAGGTCAAGCTTCGCGGCCAGCGCATCGAACTCGGTGAGATCGAGGCGGCGCTGCTCCGGTACGACGATGTTGCACAGGCGGTGGTACTGGCCCGCAACGACGGGTCCACCGGCGACTACCTCGCCGCATACGTGGTGCCTGCGCCCGGGAGGTCCCCGCACGAGCGGGCGCTACTCGACGCTGCCGCAACGGCGCTTCCCCGATGCATGGTCCCGTCGGCGCTGGTCGTGCTCGCGGAACTGCCGTTGACCGCGAACGGCAAACTCGACCGCACGGCACTGCCGGTTCCCGAGTTCGCGAGTTCGGCGAAGTTCGTCCCGCCCGGAACCCCGACCGAGTATTTCCTCGCGGAGATTCTCGCGGACGTACTCGGCGCCCCGCGTATCGGTATGTCGGACAATTTCTTCGACCTCGGGGGCAACTCCCTCATCGCGACCCGTGTGGTTGCCCGGATCAACGCCGAGCTCGGCACCGCGTTGAGCGTGCGGTCGCTGTTCGAGGCGCCCACCGTCGGTGTCCTGGCCACCGTCGTCGACCGGATGCACGCTGGTGCGGGGCCGCGCTCCGCGCTCGTGTCCGGCCCGAGGCCGGACAGGCTTCCCCTGTCCCTGGCTCAGACCCGAGTGTGGTTCTTCAATCGGTTCGACCCCACGTCGAGTGCCTACAACGTGGCGGTGGCACTGCGGCTGTCCGGCGCCCTCGACGTCGATGCACTCCGCCGGGCCGCCGCGGATATCCTCGAACGGCACGAATCGCTGCGGACGATGTATCCCGAAGCCCCTGAGGGCCCGTATCAGCTGGTGCTGCCGGTCGACCATGCCGCGACCGGTGATCTGATCGACGTTGCGCCCGACGCCGTCCCGGCTGATGCTCTGGGTGCACGGATTCGCGCGGCAGTGGAACGCGGATTCGACGTGACCACGCAAATCCCGATCGCTCTGACGTTGGTGCGGTGCGAGGCTGCTGACGAACACGTGTTGGTGATGGTGGTGCACCACATCAGCATCGACGGTTGGTCGATCCAGGTACTCGCCGGCGATCTGGTGCACGCCTACTCCACGCGCGCAGCCGGCGACGCGCCGTCGTGGACGCCGTTGCCGGTGCAGTATGCGGATTATGCGTTGTGGCAGCGGGAGGTGCTGGGTTCGGAGGAGGATCCGGGGTCGTTGATGTCGCAGCAGATCGCGTATTGGGTGGGTGCGTTGTCGGGTGTGCCGGATGTGCTGGGTCTGCCGCTGGACCGGCCGCGTCCGGTGGTGCGGTCGGGGGTGGGGGCGAGTGTCGATTTCGCGGTGCCGGCGGCGACGGTGGTGGGTCTGGTGTCGTTGGCGCGTGAGCAGGGTGCGACGCCGTTCATGGTGGTGCATGCGGCGTTGGTGGTGTTGTTGGCGGGGCTGAGTGGGTCGACCGATATCGCGATCGGGTCGCCTGTGGCGGGTCGTGGTGATGCGGCGTTGGATGATCTGGTGGGGATGTTCGTCAATACGTTGGTGTTGCGGGCGCGGTGTGAGCCGGGTGAATCGTTCGCGGGGTTGGTGGGGCGGGTTCGAGATGTCGATCTGGAGGCGTTCTCTCGGGCGGATGTTCCGTTCGAGCGGTTGGTGGAGTCGCTGAATCCGGTGCGTTCGCAGTCTTTCTCGCCGTTGTTTCAGGTGATGTTGGCGTTTCAGAATTTCGTGCCGTCGAGGGTGGAGCTTCCGGGAGTGACGGTCGTGCCGATGGAGGTCGATCGGGAGGCGGTGCAGTTCGACCTGTCGATGGTTCTCAGTGAGGCGGCGGGGGGCGGGTATGCGGGGAGGTTGTCGTATGCGTCGGACATCTTCGATGCTCCGACGGTGCGCGGGATCGCGGAGCGGTTCGTGCGGGTGCTCGACGCGGTCGTCGATAGTCCGTCCGTCCCGGTGGGCGACATCTCGATCGTCGAAGAGAACGAGCGGCGTCAGGTGGTACGCGAGTGGAACATGACGGGACACGACGTCCCGGAGGGACTGCTGCTCGACGGATTCGATTCGCAGGTGGCCCGAAGACCGGACGCGGTGGCCGTCGTATACGACAACGAGTCGCTGTCCTATGCCGAGTTCGCTGCTCGGGTGAACCGATTGGCTCGTCGATTGATCGACGAGGGGGTGGGACCGGAGTCGTTGGTGGCACTGGGGATGCGCCGGTCGCTGGAGTTGGTGACAGGGGTCTACGCGGTGCTCCGAACAGGTGCCGCATTCGTGCCGTTGGACCCAGATCAACCCCAGGAACGCAACGACTACATCCTGGAAACCGCAGCCCCCGTGTGTGTCCTGTCCACCTCCAGAGATGGATTCGACGCGTCCCGGATTCGAGTACTGAACCTCGACGCGTTGGATTTGTCGGCGTATTCGTCCGAACCGGTTGGGGAGTCCGATGTCGTGACATCCGCACGGCCGGAGAATCTGGCGTATGTAATCTTTACATCGGGATCGACCGGACGACCCAAAGGCGTTTCGGTCAGCCATCGCGCGATCGTCAACCAATTATCCTGGTTGGCCGCCGAGTACGAGTTCGACGACTCGGATGTCGTGGTGCAGAAGACTCCGGTGTCGTTCGACGTATCGATGTGGGAATTACTGGTTCCGCTGGCCGTCGGTGCCCGGATGATCGTCGCGCGTCCCGACGGGCATCGGGATCCGGACTATCTGCTGTCACTGATGGAAACCTCCGGTGTTACCGTGGCCGCGTTCGTCCCGTCGATGTTGGCGGTGCTCCTGGCCGATCCGGAGGTTCGTCTACCGGATTCGTTGCGGTGTGTGTTGGCCGGTGGCGAGGAACTGCCGGTGGAATTGTCTGCGCGATGTGCGTCGCGGTCGAAGGCTCGGCTCGACAACAAGTACGGTCCCACCGAATGTGCGGTCACTGCGACGTCCCACCGATGCGACGGACTCGAGCGGGAGTCGGTACCGATTGGTGAACCCGTATGGAACACGACTGCACAGGTCTTGGACCGACGACTCCACCCAGTGCCCATCGGGGTCGAAGGAGAGCTGTATCTGGCAGGCGTACAGCTGTCTCGCGGCTATCATCGCCGCGCGGGGCTGACGGCGGAGCGGTTTGTGGCCGATCCGTTCGGGGCAGCAGGCACGCGTCTCTATCGCACGGGAGACCGGGTCAAGTGGAACCCACACGGAGAGCTCGTGTTTCTGGGGCGGTCGGACTTCCAAGTAAAGCTGCGAGGGCTGCGAATCGAGCTCGGCGAGATCGAGACCGCGCTGGTAGCACAGGAGTCGATCGTGCAGGCCGTGGTGATCGTGCACGAGGGCGACTTCGGTCAGAAGCTGGTCGGGTACGTGGTCCCCGCGGGGGGTCGGCTGGACGACGTGGACGCGGTCCGTGCCACGGCGGGCAGGTCGCTGCCCCAGTACATGGTGCCGGATGTGCTGATGGTGCTCGACGAGTTGCCGCTGACCGCGAGTGGCAAGCTCGACCGGAAGGCATTGCCGGCACCGGAGTTCGCGACGCGGGAGTTCCGGGGGCCGACGACGCGCCTCGAGCGAATCGTTGCCTCGGCCTTCGCCGACATCCTCGGTGTCGAGCAGGTGGGGCTGGACGACGATTTCTTCGCGTTGGGCGGCAACTCCCTGGTCGCGCCCAGGATCGTCGCCCGACTGAAGCAAGACCTGAGCGCGGCAGTTCCGTTGCAGTGGCTGTTCACGGATCCCACCGTCGAAGCATTGGCCTCTCGGATCGCGAGTGGGGCCACGGGCACTGCAGCGGAAGGGTTCGGGCCGCTGCTTCGGATCCGAGCGGACGGCGAAGCGGGGACGCCGCTGTTCTGTATCCATCCCATCGTCGGACTGTCGTGGTGCTACTCGGGTCTCCGTCAGTACCTCGACCCTGATCTGCCGATCTACGGCATCCAGAGTCCGTCGATTCTCGAGGACGGCTATCTGCCGGAGTCGCTCGACGAACTCGCGGACCGTTACGTCCGCGAGATCCGCCAGATCCGACCATCCGGTCCGTACCGACTACTCGGCTGGTCACTCGGCGGTGTCATCGCACATGCGATGGCGGTCCGGATTCAGGCGGCCGGCGAGGGCGTGGAATTGCTGGCCATGATGGACAGCTTCGCCGGCGCGAGTGCGGTCGAGGAAGGGTCGGCCACGCAGGTGTCGGTGAGTGAGTTGCTGGGTGGGTTCGCCATCGAAGAGACAGCACTCGAGCGCATCCCCGACCGGAGCCTCAGTGGTGTCGCTGTCGCGTTGGCCGACCTGAGCGGGCACTCCGTAGAGCAAGCGGAACAGGTCGTGGGGCGGCTCGTGTCGACGGCGGAACGAAACTCGAGGTTGATGTCGGAGTACTCGCCTCCGCGCTTCGACGGAGACATCGTGTTTTTCACCGCGGCGGCCGACGATGCCACCGGCGAGATCGCGGCCCGTGGATGGGTGAACGCGGTCACGGGGGTGGTGCGCAACCACGCCGTGGCAGTCACGCATTGGCAGATGACGTCACCCGACGCTCTTGCCGTCGCCGGCCCGATCCTGAACGAGGCCCTGAGAGAGCAATCAACAAATGAGTGAACCGGTGGGCCAACATGTCGGACGAGTCGCCCGACGCTGAGCGTCATCGCGCGAGCAGTGCCTCGCAGGACCGCGCCGCGCACGCACACGCCTGAACCGTCGCCGTGTCTATCGTCGGCCGGCCCGCCTGGGACCGCCAGAACCTGAGTGCGGTCAGCGCCACTCGGGAGATCTGCTCCTGGCCGGCGTCGGCGGGCATGCCGAGGCGGATGTGCGGCGACATGCCCTCGCCGCCGAGCATCCGCTCGAGGAGCACGACATCCGCGTCCCGCAACTGCAGACCGCCGGTGCGCAGCCCCGACAACACCCGTAACTCCCGGAACACGTGGGTGTCCGCGAGCAGCCGATCGGCCGCCCGGCTCAGGCTGCGGCTGGCCGACGACGGTGTCCGCGCCAAGACCGCCTTCAGTGAGCGGAGGGCCGAATGTGCTTTCAGTTCGGTGCTCCGCTGGCCGAACTGCAGATGCAGGGTACGGCGGAGGTCCTCGAGACCGCTGTGCGCCGTCAGTTCCCGGGCCAGCGCCGGCGCGTCGGTCGCGCCCGTGCGGATCAGCATGACCGCGAACCGGGTACCGAACAGACCGAAGGCGTCGAGGAGTTCGCGCCGCTGCCCGGTCGACAGCAGGAGTTCGGTGTCTTCCGCGGTGAACCGCGTGACCGAGCGCAGCGCCGCCTCGAGCGTGCCCTCGGGAACGGTGGCGAGTACGGCCAGGTCGTCGAATTCGGTCTGGCGCAGGGTGCGACCGCGGAGCGCGAGAAGTCCCGACACGGGGAGCAGGCTCCGCTCCACCCGGCGGCCCGCGTCGTCCGCGGCTGCCCGGGCCGCGTCGAGGTTGCGTTCGCGGCCGCCCTTCACCTCGTCGGCCCGGGACAGCACCCCGACGATGCCGAGCGGGCCTGCCGCGGTCCCGACCCGCGTCTGGAGTTGGTCGAGCAACCGCACGTCCGCGCCGTCGGTGCCCCGCGTCAGGTAGACGACGGCGTCGACGTCACACGGCCTGTCCTCGGGCAGCAGCAGCGCCCGGGTGCGTGCCGACACGTCCCGCGAGTTCGACGACGTACCCGGGGTGTCGACGAGCGTGAACTCGCCGAGCAGTGGCGACGGCCAGCCCACCTGCAGCTTCTCCACCCGGTCCGCGGTGACCCCGCCGAGGTCCAGTGCGAGGCGGCCTTCGTCCCGGTGCACGGCCAATCGCGTCCGGCGTCCGGAGTCGTGGGTGAGATCGATTCGCGGAGTGGTGGACTGCTCGAACCAGGTGACGACCCGGGTGCACTCGGTGGCGTCCGTCGGCGCGATCTCCTCACCGACGAGGGCGTTGAGGAGCGTCGACTTCCCGGCCTTCACTGTGCCGGTGAGGGCGACGCGGAGCGGCTCCTCGAGTCGGGCGGCGCTGTGCCGGAGTTCCTCGACGGAGGCGGGGTCGCTACGCAGTTCGTGCCGGGCGGCGTCGATCAGCTGGCGGGTCTGTGAACCCAGACGTGTGACGCTCATGCCGTCACCTGCCCCGCGAATCCGGCGGCCTGCAGTCGGATCTGCCGCAACGTGTCGAGTTCTGTGCGGATCTGCGCCGACCGCGTGGCACGGTAATCGTCGTGCATCTTCGACGCGTCCGCCGCGGCGCGCAGCGAATCGTCGACGGACCGAAGCATCTCGTTCGCGAGGTCGGTGAAATGGTCGCGCAGGACGCGCTGCACCTCCCGCAGCCGTTGCTTCGATTCCTTCCCCACCTGGAAGATCACGTCGTCCATCAACCTCGACACCGCCACCTTCGCCTCCGCCTGCCTGCGGGCGGTGCGTGCCTTGCGGTCCTCGCGATACGTGTTGGCGCCGAGCAGGACTCCCGCGCCGATCGAGAAGGGGTTCACCAGTGCCAGGCCGGCAAGGCTGGTGACCAGCCCGACCATCAGCACACCACCGTACGATCCGCGCATGCTGGAGAGGACGCGTTGGGTGAACCCCTGCGAGCTCTCCAAGGATTCGAGGGTGTTGACGGGTTCGAGGACATGATCGACGTTGTCGATGTGCAGCGCCGGGACGGGGACCTTGCCGTCCTCGGCGAAACGGTGCGCGACCGAACGGGCCAGATCGAGCGAGCGGGTGTGGGCCATCACGAAGTTCTCCCGCACACACGTCGCGATCTCACCGTCGAGCCAGGAACCGAACTCCTCCCAGCGCGGCGCCGGATCGGACGTGCCGATGTCCTGCTCTGCCGCACGCATCACGGTGCGGAGACGATGACGCAGATCGTGCTCGATGTCCGTCATCAACTCGATCGCGCCGTCGGCCAGCGTGTGCTGCCAGTTCGCGGAGCGCTGCCGGAGCTGATCAGCCGCAGTCCGGGCCTGCGTCATCTGTGCGAGCAGCGCCGCGCCACGCTGCGGATCACGCAACGCATCGAGTTCGGCGCTCAGTGACAGCGAGAGATGGTCGGTGACGGTGCGCACATCGGCGATCACGGAATTGCGGAGCACCACATCCGCTTTCGCGATCACCTGACCTCGCAGGTAGTCGACCAACTGCGGTATGCCCGACTCGACGTCGAGTTCGTTGTCGCCGGCGTCCCGGGCGTCCTGATGCATCAGCGCGGACACCGGCAGCAGCGGCAGCGGGAGGTCCGCGTTCTGCAGGTGGGTGCGGTTGGCCTTCTGGATGTCTGCCCAGCGAGGATAGAAGTCGATCTTGTTGACGACGCAGATCACCACGGGACACAGTTTCTGCACCTGCGTGAGCAGAGCGATCTCGGGTTCGGTGTATTCCTGACTCGCGTCGGAGACGAACAGCACCGCATCCGCCGTGGGAACCAGCGCCAGGGTGTCGGCGGCACGGGCGGGGGCGTGACCGGAGAATCCGGGAGCATCGACCAGCACCAGCCCCTCGGCGAGTAGGGGATGAGGGAAGGTGACCGTCGAATCCGTATCCGACGCGGCAGGCCCGTACTCGACGACCACCGGTTCGTGCCGGGAATTCGCCGGCGCCGACACGTCCGCGTCGACGAGCGCACCCGTCACGGAACTGACCCCCTTGTCGGTCAGACCGAGCACCACGACCCGCGTCCGGGGATCGGCGAGACGGGACTCGGTGTGCGACAGCCGGGTCACGAGATCACCGCGGCCCGCAGCGCGGGTGAGCGTCGCGAGCCGCGCCAGCAGCGCCGACATCGACGCAGCAGTCTCGGCGGGAAGATTCGGGTGCACGAGGACGGCGGGGGAGGATTCGAGGGTGGCGTTCATGATCTCCGCAAGAGTGGGTGACGGACGTTCGGGGGAGAGGGGAGTGGCGGGCCCGCGTGCAGGGGAGTCGGCGGACCCGCCCCGTCGAGGTCAGAACACGTGCTGGTCGACGATGGTCGTCGCAGTCAGGCTCTGATCATGGGCATCGAGCGTGGTGCCGGAATCGGCCGTCAGCCCGGACGTGAGGCTGGTCGCGCTCGTGGAATCGAGTGACGTGCCGGTGTCGAGCGTGGTTCCCGTGTCGAGTGTGGTGCTCGAGTCGTACGCGGTTGCGGTGTCGAAGGTCGTTGCGGTGTCCGTTGTATGGGTGGTGTCTGTATGGGTGATGTCGGCGGTCTGGGTGGTCTGCGCGGTGTCCGTCGCCGTCGCGGCGGCGGTGTCGGCCGTGATCGTGGTGGTGGCAGCCTGGGACCGGCCGAGGTCGGCGGTCGGTGCCGTTGCCGTGGTCGTCGCCTCCGCCGTCTGAGTCGCGGTGGTCGTCGCATGGTTGTCGGTCGTGTCGGACGATGTTGTCGTCTGGGTTCGGCCGAGATCCGCGGTGGGTGCAGTCGCGTTCTGGGTGGCGGCGGAGTCGGTGGTGACAGAGTTCGAGGGGGTCGACGCCGCTTGCGTACCGCCGTCGCCGGCGGTCGACGTGACATCCGAGGTCCGCGTATTCTGCTGGTCCGAAACCTGATTCTGGCTCTGGCCCTGATTCTGGCCCTGATTCTGATTCTGCACGGACGTTGCCGACACGGACGTCGGTTCGGTGTTCGTCTGCCGGATCGTCATGTCGAGTGGCTGCGACGTCACCGCCGAATCGGAGTGCGTCGACACCGGTGTCGACGTGATCGGCTGTGCCGCGGCTGTAGCCGCCGCGGGCGCCGCGCTCGCGCCGGGACCTGCCGCGACAGGCTGAACGGAAGAAGACATCGGTGACGACACCGAGGTGGTCGGCCCCAGAGTCGTCGGCTGGGTCGCAACCGGGTTGCCCTGGTTGAACGCGGGCTGGCTCGCCGAAGCGCCGGTCGAGTTCATCGACGACTCGCCGCGACCGGAATTTCCGAACGAAGTCGACATCCCTGCCTGAGCGTTCTCGTGACCCGCTCGTGCACCAGACACATCGGGATTGTCGGTGTGTCCCGTGTGGTCGTCGGCGGCGTTGTTCTGGTGCGCTTCGTTGGCAGTGTCGTGGTGGTCGGTGTTCGGGTGGTCCTGGTTGCCGGCTGTGGTGTGGTTGTCGCGGCCGACGTTCTCGAACTCGCGACTACCGCCGTCGCGCGGTGCATCGTGGCCGGCTCCGTCGGCTGAGCGCGAATTCTGCTGCAGAGCAGTGTGTTGGGAGATGCCGTCGCCGATCGAGTTCGCGGGGTGCAGGTCGCGTAGGAGCCCGTCGAGTCCGTTGCGCAGAAGGTCCGCGACGGGCGGTGCACCAGCAAGGTCGGGCTGCGGTGCCCGCACGTCGAGCGTGGCGTGCGGGGCGGGAACGTCGTGATCGATGACGGTCGATGGGTGGATTTCGCTTCTCGTCATGAGTGCTCCTTCAGTTCGGGTTTGCCCCTTCGAGGCGACTGACGACGACGTTATGGACCATTCCTGGGAACACCATAGGAGGACGCTGCACCTTGCCTAGGGGCGGGCGCGGCCACGTACACAGGAACATCGCAGGAAGCACACAGCGGCCGGCACAGGAAGGCGGTTTAGCGTTTCGGGCGGCAGGAAAGGCACCTGCCGTCATCACGGAACGGAGATCACGACATGCGGACATCGATGGGGATCAGTATGGGGTCCGACTCGTTCGTGTCCGCACAGATGCACGATGGATCGACGGCGCGCACCAAGGACTACGACGGCTTCACGGTGGTGCGGCACTCGGCCGAACTCGCGCTGTCGTCGAGCAGCGCACCCACCCTCGGGGCACTCCGCACCGGACCGCTTCCTCAGGGCAGCATCGTGTTCCGTGACTTCATCGACAGGGTCGGTGATCCCGTTCCGGTGATCGGCGACGACGGAACCCGGACACCGGCAGTGCAACTGGTGGCCACCGCCCTCGACTGCCTTGTTCGCGGCCGTACCCCGGCACTCGACCACGTGGTGGTCGCTGCACCTGCGGGCTGGTCGGGATACGCGGTCGAGGAACTCGAGGACGAGATCCGCCGGTGGGGTCTGTTGCAGAATCGTACGGTCACAGTGATTCCCGAAACCACTGCGGCACTGGCATGGATCTCCGAGGTCGAGCGACTCGACGACTACGTGACGCTACTATTGTGCGACGTCGGCGCCCATTCCCTCGACCTGACCGTGGTCACGAGGCGCGGTGCCGCATTCGGGGTGGTCCGGTCGACGCGGAGCACCGACTTCAGCGGAGACCACGCCGACCGTCTCCTGACGGGGCATGTCGTCGGGCTCGTCCAGAACTCACACCCGGATTTCGATGTCGACGATCCCGCACACCGTGGTGCGCTGACCGAACTGGCGTCTCGCTGCCGGACTGCGAAGGAGCGGTTGTCGCAGGACACCTCGGCGGTGGTGACCGTCGAACTTCCCGGGGTTCGACGCCAGATACGCGTCATGCGTTCCGAATTCGAGGACGCCATCCGCGCGCCCCTGACCCGCGCGGCGAACACCGTGGCACGTGAACTCGAACGTCTCGCCGACGCCGGCACTCCCGCCGACGCCGTCGTCCTCCTCGGCGGCGGGGCGGCGGTTCCACTGGTGACCGAATTGCTCTCGACGGCCGCGGACGTGCCGCTCGTCGTCGCGCCCGAGCCGGCTTCCGCGTCCGCCCGCGGTGCCGCGGTGATCGCGGAGCGTGCCTCCCTCGAGAGGTCGGGCTCCCGCGTGACAGCCCCGGGACCGCGGGTGCGGCCGCCCGCGGCACCGCGACCGATCGCGACCGCAGAGTCGTCGCGGGTGCTGCCCCCGTCCGCATCGGTCGGGTTGCTGACGCAACGCAGTGCGCCGCCCGCGGCAGTCGCTCCGGCACCGACCGGGGTGCCCACGAAGCGGAAGTCCGGGATTCGGGGGTGGATGGTGGCGGCGAGCGCCTCCGTCCTCGTCCTACTCGGTGTCGGCGCGGCGGCGACACACATGATCGGCCAGGACAACTCGTCCTCGGCAACGACCACCACGACGACGTCGTCCGTCGAACAGGCGTCGTCCGCAGACGAGTCTGCGCAGGACGAGAGCGTGCAGGACGAGAGCGTGCAGGACGAGAGCGTGCAGGACGAGAGCGTGCAGGACGAGAGCGTGCAGGACGGGAGCGTGCAGAACCAGGCGCCCGCTCAGCCGATGGGCGGCGGAGCGCCCGGACGCGCCGGGCCGCGCTAGGGAGGCCCCGACCGAAACAGCAGCGCCCCCACCGATCACGGTGGAGGCGCTGCTGTTCAGCTACTGCCGGCTAGCTCTTCCGGCCCGGTGCTTTCGCGCCGGCCTTGAAACCGAGCCCGCCGGGCTTGGCTTGCGGCGGAGCCTGCACCGACTCCGGTGCCTTGCCGTTGGACCCGTCGCCGTTCGACTCCTCGACCTTCGGAGCCTCAGCCTCAGCCTCAGATGCCTCGGCCTTCGGTGCCTCAGCCGGGGGAGCCTCGGCCTTCGGTGCTTCGGCTTGCGGTGCTGCAGCTTTGGGAGCTGCGGCCTTGCGGGCTCCGGGAGCCTTGGCGCCGCTCTTGAAACCCAGTCCACCGGCCTTTGCCACTGGCGGAGCCTTCGGTGCCTCGGCGGCGGGTGCCTCCGGAGCTGTGGGAGTGTCGGCGACCGCGGGCTCGGCAGCCTGGGGTTCGGCGACTGCCGACTCGGCCGGTGCGTCCGCAGGAGCAGCCTTCGCGCCGGGAGCCTTCGCCTTGCCCTTCATCTGCAGACCCTTACCGGGTGCCTTGGCCCCGGACGCGAGTCCGAGCCCCTTCGGCTTCGCGGCGGGTGCTTCCTGCGCGGGGGCTTCAGCAGTCGACGCGTCCGCAGCCGGTGCATCGGCAGCCGGAGCGGCGGCCTTCGCGCCGGGAGCCTTGGCGGCACCCTTCATCTGCAGTCCCTTGCCACCCGGTGCCTTCGCACCGCCGGCGAGTCCGAGACCCTTCGGCTTCGGTGCCTCCGCGGCGGGTGCGTGGGCGCCGGCAGCCTCGGCCGGAGCGGGAGCAGCCTTCTTGGCGCCGGGAGCCTTCGCTCCACCCGCCATGCCGAGACCCTTGGCGGGTGCTTTCGCGCCGGGAGCCTTCGCCCCGCCTGCCATGCCGAGACCCTTGCCGGGTGCCTTGGCTCCGGGAGCCTTCGCCCCGGGTGCCTTGGCCAGGCCCTTCATCGCCAGACCCTTGCCCGCCGGAGCCTCTGTGGCGGCCGGAGTTGCCGCGGCCTCCTCGACCTCTTCGACGCCTTCCTTCTCGACCACCGCGGCCTTGGCCTCGGCCGCCGCCGGTGCTGCCGGCTCGGCCGGCTTCTCACGGGGAACGACCTTGATGTTCTCGGTCAGCGTCTCGGGTTCGAGACGCGTGATGGACGAGAGCATCAGCTGTGCGACGTCCACGACCTCGACGCCCTCACCCTGACCCGACTCCTGGCGCGCGGTGACACCGTCGGTGAGCATGACCCGGCAGAACGGGCAGCCGGTCGCGATCTTCTTCGGATCCGTACTGAGCGCCTCGTCGACCCGGTCGATGTTGATGCGCTTGCCGATGTTCTCTTCCATCCACATGCGGGCGCCACCGGCACCACAGCACATGGAACGTTCGCCGTGACGGGGCATTTCCTTCAGCTTGGCGCCGGAGGCCTCCATCAGCTCGCGGGGAGCGTCGTACACCTTGTTGTGGCGTCCGAGGAAGCACGGGTCGTGATACGTGATGTCCTCGCTGACGGACGCCACCGGAATCAGCTTCTTCTGGCGGACCAGGCGGTTGAGCAGCTGAGTGTGGTGAACCACCTCGTACTCGCCGCCGACCTCGGGGTACTCGTTGCCGAGCGCGTTGAAGCAGTGCGCACAGGTGACGACGATCTTGCGCTTGCGCTGCTCGACGCCGTCGAAGACCGAGTTCAGCAACTCGATGTTCTGCATGGCGAGCTGCTGGAACAGGAATTCGTTGCCGGCGCGGCGAGCGGAGTCACCGGTGCAGGTCTCGTCGGCGCCGAGCACCATGAACTTCACACCCGCGGTGGCGAGCAGTTCCGCGACGGCCTTCGTGGTCTTCTTGGCGCGGTCCTCGTAGGCGCCGGCGCAGCCGACCCAGAAGAGGTACTCGTAATCCTCGAAGCTGTCCGCATCCTGGCCGAACACCGGAATCTCGAAGTCCATCTCGTTGATCCAGTTGAGACGGTCCTTGGAGTTCTGACCCCAGGGGTTGCCCTTGTTCTCGAGGTTCTTGAACAGGCCGGCCAGCTCGGACGGGAACTCCGACTCGATCAGCACCTGGTAGCGGCGCATGTCGATGATGTGGTCGACGTGCTCGATGTCGACGGGGCACTGCTCGACACATGCGCCACAGTTGGTGCAGCTCCACAGCGTCTCGGCGTCGATGACCGGAGCCAACTCGCCTTCGACGGTCTCGCCGACCAGCTTCCGCTCGGCCTCCTGGCGCGCGGCCTCGGGGATCGCGGCGAGCTTGGCCTCGTCCACGGCACCCTCGCCGTTCACCAGGCCGACCTCGTCGCCGCCCATGTCCTTGCGGCCACCGGCCAGCAGGTACGGGGCCTTCGCGTAACCGTGGTCGCGCAGCGACGTGATGAGCAGTTTCGGGGACAGCGGCTTGCCGGTGTTCCACGCGGGGCACTGCGACTGGCAGCGACCGCACTCGGTGCAGGTGGTGAAGTCCAGCCAGCCCTTCCAGGAGAAGTCCTCGATGTTGCCGGCGCCGAACGTGTCGGTGTCGGGATCGGCGTCCTCCATGTTGATGGGCTTGCCCTGGGACATCATGGGCTTGGCCGCACCGAGGGCGACGTCGCCGTCGTCCTCACGCTTGAAGTAGATGTTCGCGAACGCCGCGAAACGGTGCCACGCGACACCCCAGGTGATGTTGCGTCCGACGACGTAGAGCCAGATCATGCCCGACATCAGCTTGACGAAGGCGAAGACCGCAACCATGTTCGGGCTCGCGGGGAGCAGTTTCGCGAGGTTCATCGTGAAGAAGTCGGTCCACGGGTTGGAGTGGCCGTAGGTGGCGATCTTGCCGGCCTTCACGAAGATCATGCCCAGGCCCTCGATGAGGACGACGGCCTCGACGAAGTAGGCGGCCCTGAAGTCGGACCCGCCGAACCGGGACAGCCGCGCGGGAACACGCGGGTGGTTGAGCTGGCGGATCACGATCAGCGTGGTGATGCCGATGACCGTGCCGAGACCGAGGATCTCGTCGATGAAGTGGTAGACGGCGGTGTTACCGACCAGCGGCCAGTGGAACTCCGGGTCGAACGTCTGCCCGTAGGCCTCGAACCACACGATCGCTCCGAGCATGAAGCCGACCATGACGAGCCAGTGAGCCCAGCCGACGGTGCGGAACTTGCTCATGCGGGTATGCGCGATGAACTCGATGCACATCTGCTTGAAGCGCGGGAAGAAGGGACGCCATCGGTCCGGGGCCGACTGGCCTATCCGGACGACGTTGACCATCTTCAATGCGCCTGTGATGAAGGAGAACCAACATACGAGGCTCAGCAGCACGCCGATGGTGCCCAACGTGATCGTCAGGGCATTCATGTCGTGGCCTTTCGTTTCAGGGCGGCAGGGCGGCCACCTCGGGACTGCTCGTGATCCTAACGCTTGCTAAGTTACCCGCTAGTAACTTAATCAGCCTACCTGTGGGTAACTTACCGCTGTCGAACAGGATCTCTGCAGCTGGGGCGCCGATGCAGCATGTGGCGCATGCCACAATCGGACTTATCTGTTCGCCACGTTAAAGGGTCGGAATTGCGGTGTTCGCCCAAGGTCGCCCTAAGTCCCGCCGGCGACCGCCGCGGGGTGCGCGAGCCGGCTCCAGCGGGCGTCGGTCGGGTCTGGAGTGTCACGAATTCGACGCGTTCGTGTCGCGGCCGGATAACGATCGGCTAATTCGGGTTTGCGCGCGCCGCGACGACTTCGGAAATTGATGGAGTGACGTAATTCATTCCACCGCATTTAGCGCGAATTACACCGATTCGAGTTGCTACCGATCGGTAACTTGGCATCTGGATGAAATTTTCGTCAATGCCGATTTCGGGCGTGATTCCGCTGTTACTCTGAGCGTGTTTTCCGGCCCTGGCCAGGGTTGCGCAGTGCACTTCGATCACACCAATACTTCGTCGGGACGCTCCTGAAATGAGGCATCAATGATCGTGAGAACAGCTGCAGTGACGGCAGGCATGGCGGTTGCCGCCATGGGTCTGGCTGCCGGAGTCTCCCATGCAGGACCGGCTGTCGCGCCCGCGCCGACGTCGACGGTAGCGACGTCGACGGCGCCCGCGGTTCTTCCGCTGCCGTTGCATGACGTCGCCTCCCGAGAGGAGAACGACAGGGCGTTCGGTCAGTTCGGTGCGCAGGTCGGCATCGCCGTCACGGTCGGAAGTCTGGTCGGAACGATCGCTGGGGCCGGAATCGGCTGTATCGCAACACTTCCCGCCGGCTGTGTCGCCGGACTGGTGACCGGAGCCGGAATCGGCGGGGTTGTCGGAACGATCGTCGCCGGTGGCCCCACTCTCGGCGTCAGTGCGTACCAGTTGTGGGAGACGTACAACGCCGCCCCGGGCACCTCGATCTACGCGGATCGCGTCGAGTAGTCCGACTCCCTTCGCTGTCCGGCCCCGTCGCGCCCGAGTGCGACGGGGCCGAGTCGTGCCGGTGCCACCCAGCGAAGAAACCGACCGGTTCCCCGCTTTTTGTGGTAATAACTGAAGCTATGTTCGGTGAAATTCTCTGATTTAGGGTGCGCGACAGTTCTGCGGGCGGGCTTTTGTTACTCCGCGCCGATTTGTTCCGAGTCGGGAATTTTCTCGAGTCGAGACTCAATTGGGATCTCTCACAGCAGCAGGTTACTGTTTAGCAACAGATGGGGTTGAAACTCAAAGGGGATCGAATGAAGTTGCGTCGAGTCGTCACGACATCGGCTTTGGTGGCGGCCGTTTTTGCTGCGGGCTCCGGCCTCGCGAGTGCCGACCCGGGTACGCCTCAGGAGCAGATCGGCTACGAAACCCACGTGGAGGATCGCGCCGTCGTCACGAAGATCGATGCGGGTGCGTTCGTTGTGGCGTCGGATGGCCAGTCCGTTGCGCTCGAGGACGGAGCGGGAAACCCGGTCGTCTCGCTCCCGCTCGCCTACAGGTTCGACGGATTGCAGTTCCCCTTCGATGAAGAGGTCAGTGAAGACGGCAGGACTCTCACGTTGACTCCGGTCACCGATCGCACCAAGGCGACCCCGGTTGCGGACATCGATTTGCCGCTGAGCGATGTGGCCTCGGTCGAGGAGAACACGAGAGCTCAGACGAATTTCGCTCAGCAGCTCACGCTGGCCACTGCCGTCGGGGGATTGGCGGGCACGGTCGTCGGTGGGGCAATCGGGCTGGTCGGTCTGATCGCAGGGCCTGTCGCGCTCGCTACGGTCCCGGTGTTCGCGGCAGTCGGTGCGATCGCCGGAACTGTCGTTGTCGGTGGACCGACCCTCGTCATCGCGGGTATCCAGCTCGCTCAGACGCTGACGGCGCCCGACGGCACCACGATCTGGGCAAAGAAGGACAAGGACGCGAAGTAAGTCTTCGACGAGGCTGGGTCCCCTGCGAGAGGTGTGAGAATTCGATGGCAGAACTGTTCGGCATCCTGGCCGATATCTTTGGCTACGTGATCACGATCGTGACGGTCGGCCCGAAGCTCTTCTGAGTTCTACGGGGCGAGCACGCACCCCGACACCGCCCGTCCTCCGTTCGGAGGGCGGGCGGTTCGTCGTTTCACGAGCTCCGGAAGTGAATCTGGTCACAGCGGCTGAGCTGGCCTGCCGGGATCGCCCATGCTTAGGCTAACCTTCGTCCGTCACAGCGCTGCTCTCGAAACGGATCTCGATGAACCTTCGACGGTTTACTGCCACATCCATGCTCGTCGTCGCGGCGATGGGCGTCGGAGCGGCAACGTCCTACGCCGATCCGGCAGTCGCACCGCAAGCGGGCGCGGAGCAGGGCATCCCGAATATCAACTACCAGACCGCCCGTGACGGCGACGCCGCTGTGGCGACCCTCGACGCCGGCGCCTTCTCCATCAACGCCGCCAACGACACCGTCGACGTCGTCGACGACGGCGGCCGGGTCGTGGCCTCCATCCCCACCTTCTTCCGGGTCGACGATGTACAGCACCCCTTCGCCGTGGCGGTCGACGCATCCGCGCGCGTTCTGCGACTCGTCCCGAACATGGATCCGGCGGCGGCGACCCCCGTCCCCGTGTCGCAACGGCTGACCCTCGACGACGTCGCCGCACCGGTGGACAAGGAGGAACGCGACGATCGCGCACTCGACGACTTCCAGCAGCAACTGGGTATCACCACGGCGATCACCGCGATCGTCGCAGCCATCATCGGCGGGGCGATCGGCTGCGCGGTCGGTGTCATCCCCGGAACGGCGGCGCTGGTGATTCCGTTCCTCGGCCTCGCCGGACCGGTGGCCGGGTGCATCGGGGGAGCGCTGATCGTCGCCCCCGTTGCTGCGCTCGCGGGCACGATCGTGGTCGGCGGCGGCGCCCTCGTGATTCTGGGTATCCAGTACTTCAACACGATTAACAGCCCGTTCGTCGCACCGGCACCCGCGGCATGAGCGGCCGGTACGCACGGAACGTCCGGGCCCTCACCGGCGCAGCGTTCCTCGTCGTCGCGGCCCTCGGGCTCGACGCCGGCACCGCCCACGCATCTCCGGTGACGCAGGGTGCGCCCGACATCGGCTACGAGGCGCACGCCGAGGGCGATTCGGTGGTCACATCGATCGACGCGGGTGCCTTTCGGATCACCGACACCCGCGACGCGATCGAGGTGGTGGACGACGGCGGCAAGGTGGTTGCGGCACTTCCTCTCACGATCCGGCTGGGTGATGCCGTCTATCCGATCGACGCCGACCTCGCCGGACGCACGGTGACGCTCACCCCGCACGTACCCGCGGACGTCGCATCGTCACTGAAGTCGGTGGCGCAGGAGGGGTTCGACACCCAGGACGAGCGGGACGACGTCGCACTGGCCGACTTCAACAGCTATCTCGGCTACGCGACACTGATCGGCGGCCTGATCTTCGGCGTGATCTTCGGAGTCGTGGGTCTCGCGGTCGGCTGCGGGTTGCTTGCCGTGACCGTGATCGGCACCCCGGTCGGGTGCCTCGGTGGGCTGATGGCGGGATTCGCCGCCGGCGGGCTGGCCGGGACCATCTTCGTGGGCGGCGCCGCACTGGTGATTCTCGGAATCCAGTACCTGATCACCATCAACACGCCCTTCGTGCCGCCCGCGCCCGACCCGACGTCCTGATCGGACCCCCGCGCGTCGGGTAGCCGGCAGCGGTCGGACCGCGGCGCGTGCACGACGCACTGGTCCGCGACGAGTTCGCTACCGACGACAACGGCCCGCCTCCTTCGAGAAGGAGGCGGGCCGCGGTCGTCGGCGGAGTGCGTTACGAGGTGCGCACGCGCAGACCCGGGTTCTCCGCCAGCACCTCGTTGATCGGCGTGGCGAACAGTTCGGGGCTCTCGCCGAGGACGAACGTGACGACGTCCGCGACCTGGCAGATCGGGTACTGCCCGACGTTGGACGCGCTCGAGATGCCGAGTGCCAGGGTGCCGGTGACGATGGTGCCGCCGCTGTCGCCCTGCAGGGCGCACATGCTCGTCGAGAAGCTGTCGGCCAGCGTCCGCTCACCGACCGACACGGTCTGCGCGACGGACGTGACCCGACCGCACGTGAAGCCGGTGGTCAGACCCGACTTGCAGACCGGGGCACCGACAATCGGGTCGGCTGTTCCGGTGATGGCGACCGGCGCCGCGCCGGGAACGCGGACGCCGTTGTTCTCGAACCGGCGTGCTGCGCTGTCGTCGGCCCGGATGATCGAGTAGTCGTGAATGTCCAGGCTGGTCTTCGCGAAGGTGCCGATCCGCGGACCGGTGCCACCCGGAACCAGCGCGAACGCCTCCGACGCCTCCGAGGTGCCTGCTGCCGCCAGGTTGGGGTCGCAATGCCCTGCCGTGATGTTCACCGGTCGGCCCGCGCTGTCGGTGCCGTTGAAACCGAGCGAGCAGCGCAGCCCCACGCCGCCGCCGAGCGAGCCGTAGGCGTCGCCGCCCAGCAGGGCGTCGGCGGGGAGCGGCTCGGCGATGGGGGTGAGATCGGTGGACGGCTGCGGAGCGGCCGTGGCAGGCGACTGCACGATGCGGGCGCCCTTCAGGAAGTCCGGAAGCTGCAACCCGCCGACGTTGTCGGCGCGGAGCACCAGATCGTTGTTCACGATGTCGATGGCCACACCGCGCACCAGATCCGAGACGGCGGGCGGCTGGGTGTCCAGCCAACCGTCGAGCGTCTTCACCTGCGCCTGCAGGCTGCTCTCGCTCTGAGCCACATCCTTGACCTCGAAGCCGGCCTTCTCGGCTGCGGCGACAGCGGCATCCTTGTCGGCCCCGTCGGCGAGCCCGACGATCGGGGTGCCGGCGTTGTCGAGCCAGGTTCCGGCGAAGGCGTCCGGGAACTGGGTGCGGGCGATCTTGGCGAACTCGGCCAGCTTCTGGCCCAGCTCGGAGTGCTCCAGGTACTGGTCCGGGCTCAACGACAGATCACGCTGAATGGCGTCGATCAGTTCCGCGGGAAGCTTGGCGGCCTGGCCGGACACTCCGGGCTCGACCGGATCGGCCTGAGCGGATGCGGCGACCGGACCGAGGAGCAGCAGCGCGGCAGAGCCGAACACGGCGGCACGACGTGCGATGGAGCTTCGCATGGGGGCCTTTCTATGTTTGTTTGTTCGCAGTTGCCTCGCGGGCGCATACGAATACGACCCCCCCGACAGGTAAGGCCGTACACAGTCGGAGTCGACTATATGGGTTCGCCCCGCCTATTCCCACCTGTAACACTCTCGGCGGACGATGCAGCTGGACAAAGCGGACACACGCCTGAACACACCGGTGCCCGGTGTCCGAGCGGAACGGACACCGGGCACAGGGTGGAGAACTAGTCGGAGATGGTGCGCACGTGCATCCCGGAGCCGATCGTGTCCACGATGTCCGCGACCGGGATGCCCAGGCTGGCCGTGCCACCCTCCGGTGCCAGCACCAGGTTCGCCTCCGTGCAGTTGGGGGCGCCACTGGCGTTGGAACCACTGGTGATTCCCAGCGCGAGGGTTCCGGTGACGATGGCGCCGCCGCTGTCACCCGCGAGGGTGCAGGCCGTGCCGGCGAAACCGTTGACCACGCGACTCGAACCGTCGGCGACGAACAACTGCGTCTCGACGTGATCGGCGGCGACCACGCCACACGTGAACGACGACGTCTGACCCGACTTGCAGATCGGGGCGCCGACGACGGGACGGGCCGTACCGGTGATCTCCAGCGTGGTGCCGTTCGCACCGCGGACCGCGGGACGGTCCAGGCCGGCCTTGACCCCCGCCTCGTTGAGCTTGATCACCGAGTAGTCCAGCTTGTCGGCCGGATTACCCACCGAGGACTGCGAGAACGCGCCGATCTGCTGGCTGTCGTCGACGTTCTGATGATTGGGGAGGAACACCGGCGACGGCTTGCCCTCGGCGGGGTTGCAGTGTCCGGCGCTGATGTTGACCGCCTGGCCGCTGTCGTCCACGGCGTTGAAGCCCAGCGAGCACACGGAGATCTCCGAGATCGGCGTCTTCGGCAGCTCACCCGCGGTGGTGATGTAGGTGTCACCGGCGAGGGGGCCCTTCTCGACCGGACCGCCGCCACCGGGGCTCAGCATCACCTTGACGTTGGCGAGCAGCGTCGGCAGGTTCAGGGCCTGGCCGATGGGGCTGTTGACGACATCGATGACGACGCGGTTCTCGAGGACGTCGATCGACGCGGAGTTGACCTGGGACGCCACGTCCTTCGGCAGTCCCGCGATCCAGCCGTTCACGTCGGAGAGCGTCTTCTCCAGGCCGTTCGCGGACACCGGCGCAATGCGGGTGGTGTACCCGGCCTTGGCTGCGGCGTCGGCGGCCTCGTCCGTGGTGACCGCGACGACGGGCTGGCCGTCGAGGCCGATCCAGGCCCCGGCGAAGTCGTCGGGATGCTGCTCCCGGAAGTCCTCGGCGTAGCTACCCAGTTCCTGTGCCTTCGCGGCGCGGTCGAGGTACTCCTGCGGGCTGATCTTCAGGTCGCGGGTGATGGCCTCGACCAGCTCGGTCGGCAACTTGTCGGCGCTCAGCTGAGTGGTGTCGGTCTGCGTAACAGGGTCGGCCTGGGCGGCAGTGGAAAACGGAAAGAGAAGAAGCATTGCCGAGGCGCCTACAACAGCGGCGCGGTGCGCCAGCACGTTACGCATGAAATCCCTTCTGCACGGAATCCGTTCACGGAGGGATTCCTTCTGGGGTGGGTATCAGCGCCCCACCTTAAGCTACGACCCGGTCGACCTGTCGGGGAGGTGTGACCGGAGCCTCACTGGCCTGGGCTTTTCAGAGCAGGCGGCGCGGTCGTCGTCGTGGTGGTCGTCGCGACCGCGGCTGCCGGCTTCGTCGTCGTGGTCGTCTCCGGCGGCGTCGTGGTGGTAGTGGCAGCGGTGGTGGACGAGGTGGTGGTGGTGGCGGTCGTCGTCGTGGTCGTCTGCGGGACCGTGGTGATCGACGGGAGGGTGATCACCGGGGACGACGAGGTCGGCGGAGGCGGCGGCACGAACACGGAAGTCGTCTCGACCGGCGCCGGCGGAGGAGCGACCGGGATGGGCGCCTGGACCTCCGTCGTCACGGCCACCTCCTGCGTGCTCGCGGTCGGGAAGACGGCGGCTGCCGAAGACGTGGGCCGCGCGCTCGACGTCGTCAGCGGCGCGGTCTGGGCGTCCTGAATCGACGGGACCGCGGTGCTGCCGTTGCCGGTGAGCGCGAACGCGAGCGTCCCACCCGCCAGCACCAGTGCTGCCGCGACGCCACCCGCGATGATCAGCGGCCGACGGTCCGTGCGCTTGGCGGGCGGGGTCGGCGCACTCGCCGGAGTGGACGCCTCGGTCGCGTCAGACGGGTACGCGTCGGCCGTAGCAGCAGCTGCGGGTATCGCGGTGACGGCGGAGTACGCGGTGTGCAGTGGGGCCTCGACGATCGGAATCGACTCGGTGTCTGCGCTCGTGTCCTCGTCGGTCAGCGCCAGCCCGGCCGCCAGCAGCGCGGCACCGTGCGCCGGAGACTCTGCCGAGGCGGTCAGGGCCACCGACTCCGCGACGAGAGTCGCCTCGTTCAGGCCCATGTAGTCGAGGGATTCGCGCAGCTTCGTGACGATCTCGGGCGCCCAGTCCGACGGATGGGTGGCGATGACCTTCACCGTCCCGGTCAACCCGTCCGCGGCCTCACGGAACAGGCAGAACATCGCGGTCGCGACGAGATCTTCCGCGCGGGTCAGGGAACCCGCGTACTCGATGCCCGCGGGTTCACCGACACGCTCGAGAAAATCGCGGACCGCTCCCGTCGATTCCGTGCCCGGATCGCCGAGCTGCACCGTTCCGTCCGGTGCCGTGAACAGGACGGACGGGTGTTCGATCGTCCTCACATCGGTCCCCGACGCGGTCACCACCGCCGTCGAAACCGAATCGCCGACGGTGAGTCCGACTCCGGTGGTCATGGAGAATCCTTACTGGCACAGTTTCGAGGGGTGCATCATCGCACCATGTGCACAGTGTGTCGCCTGCCGAAGTCGAATGGTTACACGGGTCTGCGCCTTCGGCGCCTGTGAGTACTTATTAACCGCGGGCGGTTAATAAGTACTCACAGGTCAGGAGTCGGCGGAGTACCCGTGGCCCATCGCCCGCAGCATCGACAGCAACTCGGACCGCGACCCGGCGCCCAGGCGGCGCCGGATGCGGGCGACGTGGTGCTCGATGGTCTTGGCGGAGATGTAGAGGCGTGCCCCGATCTCCCGGTACGTCAGCCCCTGGACGAGCAGTTCTGCCACCTCGGCCTCGCGGTCGGTGAGTGATCCGGGTGTGCCGGGGTTCGACAGCACCGCGGAGTCGGAGCCGTTGCCCGCCGACGTCGGCTGGCGCACGGCCCGCGCGACCTGCAGCAGCGTGGTCGCGACCCTCGTGTCGGAGGCGCGCAGTGCGGCCTCGCCCGCGAGGCGTGCACCGTCCCACGGCAACCCGATCCGGTCGAGGGTGCGGGCGGCGTCCTCGACGGATGCGGCGTCGATATCGCCCTGCAGCACGCGCAGCCAGGCACGACCCGCGGTCGCGAGTCCCGACGCGTACGTGCTGACCTTGGCGGCCTCACCGAGTGCCCGCGCGTGGGGCATCAGATCTGCGGGACATTCGGCGAGGATCGACGCCTGCACGCCGTACCAGTGCAGCGCCGACCCCCACATCGCCGGTTCGCCGAGTGTCCGCAGCAACGACTGCGCGTCCTCGACGAGGTGGGTGATCCGGGCGGGTTCGCCGACGCGGATCGACGTCAGCCACAGTTCGCCGAGCGGCAGGAGGCTCAGCAGGTCCACCGAGTACTCGGCGAGCACACCCTGCGCTCCCGACCAGGCCTGCAGGAGTGCCGCGTTGTCGCCGGTGCGCCGGGCCAGGCCCACCCGCAGACCGTGGACGAACAGCAGGTCGCGCTGCTGCATCGACGCCGCGTCGAGGCCGTCGAGCCGCGACTGCGCCGCAGCCAGGTCGCCGCGGACCATGGACGTCCAGGCGGTGAGGAGCTGATGCCGGTTCGTGGTGACGCTGCCGGACCGCTCGGTTTCCCGCGCCCGGGCGAGGACGGCGTCCGCGTGGGCGAGTTCGCCGCAGTGGAGGGCGGCGAGGGCGGTGATCGCGGCGGGGGAGTCGGGCAGCATCCGCGGCCGGGACGCGCGGCCGGGCAGCGACAGCGCGCGGGTCAGGGAGTTCAGTGCCGCGTTCGCGGACGCGGTCACCGACTGCACCAGTCCCGTCGCGACGAGGGCGGCCCCGGCGGTGGCGGCGG